>NZ_BAFS01000232.1 GCF_000308415.1 Nocardia asiatica NBRC 100129
GTGCGCGTTCGGCGCCGGATCCGCGGCCGCGACCGGTGTGACCTGCTCCATCCGCGCCGGGCGCTCGTTGCCGTTCGCGCTCGGTACGTAGTGCTGGGCCACGCTCGCGCTGATCGATTCCAGCGCAAGGGTTTCCGGCTCGTCAGCCGCCGTGGGCGCGACGTGCTCCCCCGCGGCGCCGCGCACGGCCACCGCCTGCGCGCCACCGATGGACTCGGAGTTCGGCTCGGCGGTCTCCGGGCGCGCGACCGGCTCTCCACCGGCCCCGCGCACGCCCACCGCGTCCGGCGCAGCACCGAGCAGGTGCGTTTCGGCAGTCTGCCCGCGCTCGTCGGCCGTCTCCGCGATCCCAGCAGCGCTCGACTCGGGCGCGGCGGCGGTGGGCTCCACCGGCGGCACGGCGGGATCCGCTTGCCTGCTGAACCGGATCCGGTCCAGCGTCTGGCGCACCGCCGCCGCCAACCGTGCGTCGAGCACCGCCTCGTCCGGACCGGCCTCGGCAGGCTCCTGCGAACCGTTGGGGCCGTTCGCAGGGGTCTGCACGACCGCGGGGAACGGTGTGGTGGCCAGCCACAGCTCCGTGAGTTCCGGCGCGGGAGGGGTAGGGGGCGCGCTCGTTTCGGCTGTGACGCCGGGCTGCGGCGCGCGAGCCGCGCCGTTCTGTTCTGGCTCCGGGACGGCCACCCCTTCCGGATCGGGGGCGGGCTGCTCCGTGGCGGCGGTTTCCCCGGCGGGGCGAGCGGGCGCCGCCGGCTCCATGAGGATGTTCGGCAGGATCTGGTTGCCTGCTCCGCCGACCTGGGTGAGCGCCGCCAGTCGTTCCTGAAGATCCTCGTGGTCGGGCACGGCGGCGGTCGCTTGCTCGATCGCGCGCCCGTATCGCTCGGCGACGAGCCGGTGGGTGACGAGCGCGACGCCGATCATGATCGGTGCGATCGCGTGGATACCGATCCCGGCCAGGTCGCCGGTCCGAAAGTACGGGAACGTGTTCAGCGCGATGCTCGCCGTCAGCAAGACGCCCTCGACGGTGTAGACCTGCCACAGCCGATCGATCACACCCCACTCGGCGGTGTCCCCGGTGGACAGCATCAGCGCCACGAGCACCGCGCTGATCAGGGCCTCCAGGCCGTAGGACAGCCAGAACATCGGGTTCGTCGCGCCGCCGGTCGGCGCGATGTTCTGCTGCACCGTCACCGCGGAGAACAGCATCGAGAACGCGACCACACCGGCGAGCAGTCCCAGCACCCGCGGCTTGCGCTGATGCAGGCGCGCGACTTTCGCGTGCGGGCTGCTGCTGTGGCGCTGCTCACCGATCGCCTGCGCGGCCCGGAGCAGGTCGGCGGCCTCGCGTTCGGCCAACTCGGCGGCCGTGCGCCGCACCCGCTCCGCGGCGTCGGCGGCCGCCTGGATACGCGCCCGTTTCTCGTGGCGCTCGTAGTCGCGCACCAGCTCGGCCAACTCGCGGGAGGCGGCGAGCTCACGCTCCGACAATGCTTCCAGCAGGGCCGGATCGTCCTGGTGGGCCAACCGCTCATGCGCGATCTGCACCCGATCCGGCAGTGCGCCGGCCACCAGATCATCCACCGGCGGCGCCCCAGCGGGCGCGTTGGTCGTGAAACGACGGAACATCAGCAAAGAACCTTTCCGACGATCGAGTGTTCCAGACGCAGCGCGCCGGAGCCGCCTCGGCCGTCGACCACTTCCGCCGAACCGGACGACCGACCCGGCCCAGACCGAAAAGATAACCCGTCATCGAAATCCGTTCGACCCGACGAGCAAACGGGACCGAGCGGTGTCCACCGCCGGACAGCGGGAAGAACCACCCAGGACAGAGTTCGGGTCACAACGCGGATCGGCCCTCGCACTCGCCGCTCAGTACCCTTTCGGCGAACGGTTCGGATCCGCTTGCTGGACTTTCGCTTGCAGGTCGTGGCCGTCTCGGGATACGTCATAGCGTTCCATGACATAGTTCATGCTGGCGGCGACATTGGCCACCGGATCGTGGATGTTGCTGGAGGTTCCGGCCACGTGATAGGCCGAGAAGGTGCCCGGGATGGTCTGGGTAAGCCCCCTGGATGCCCTCCCCGCGGCGGCGTTGCTGTCCCAGTTGTTGACCGCGTTGGGGTCGCCGCCGGATTCCCGCTCGATCAGCACCCGGTAGCCGCGCTTCCAATACTCGCGGGCCGCGGGATCGGTGATGCCGAGCGCGTCGAGCGCACCCTCGATCGCCGCGTCCACCGAGACGCTGCCCTGATAGCGGGCGTAGTCGGCGGTCGTCGCGGCGGGCACGAAGCCCGGGCCGGGTGAATAGCTGCGCTGCATGTAGTTGCTCGGCACGTAGTTGCTGGGCGCGGACGCCGGGGTGACGGTGTATGTGGGCGCGTTGCCATCGATGTTCGTCGCGTGCGTCTGGACCCGGTCGTTGGCCTTGTCGATCTCGTCGTTCACGTCGTCGAGCGTCTCGAGCACAGTGTTGCCCAGCCTCATTTCGAGGTCGGGGTCGATGAATTCCTTGCCGGGGCTCGGCTTCGGGGTCTTGCTCAGCACATCCTGCAAAGCTGTCACGTGTTGCTGGATCGCCGTGAACGCGCCGCTCGAAGTGTCATAGGCGCCGGAGGCGGACAGGTCGACACTGTCGTCCTGCTTGCCGATTTCGTCTTTGAGGTTGCGAAATTCCTGCGCGCGGTCGGAGTAGCCCTTCGCCATGACGGACTTGTCCTCCTCCCCGGTGATGAGCTTCTCGTCGCGCAGCAGCTTCAGCAGGTCCGGCGCCTGCGAGGGCGAACCCGTGGCCAGCAGATTCGCGGAGGTCTGAATCGCCTCGCGCACCAACGCGAGGAAGTCGACGAACCCCGGGCGCACGCCGACGGGTGGCTCGAGCTTCACCACCCAGGGTTCCGGGCTCATCGCGGCACCCGACCCCGAACCGGCCGCCGATCTGCGAACACCGCCATCATCACCTCACGCCTGACAACCCTCATCAGGCCACGCGGCCTGCCACTTCGACGCTCCCGAGTATCGCAGGAGAGAACCGCCCATTCCCGGTCCTGGGAGCAACCGGCAGCGGCCAGCGGAACTTCGGCTACTCGCGTCACCCTCGGCGGCGGCGCTCGGCGCGGTGGGCGAGCGCATCGATGATGCGTTGCCATGCCGGTGACGCCTCGGCGATCCGGGAGGAGATCAGCCGCAGGCTCTCCGGTCGACCGCTGTCCCGTTCGTGTGCGATCTCCCATGCGTCCAGGTCTTCGATGAGCCGGTCCAGACGTGGATCGTCGGGATCCCAGTCGACCGCCTGATCGCAGGCGAGGTAAAGGCGCACGGTCTCCGGGTCGTCGAGGCCCGCGGTCTTGTCGTTGATCCGCTGCGGCATGGAGCGCGGGTCCAGAGCCTGCAGCAGGATCCACGAGTCGCGCTCGAGTCGTACCCGCTGTTCACTGACGCCGAGATCGCGCATCCGGTTCAGAATGGCGACCACCTCGGGCGGCAGGACAAGGCTTTCACCGCTCGCCAAGTCGGCGATGCGGCTGCGGAATTCGGTGAGCTGGTCGATTCTGCGCTGCAATTCGGCGTCGATGTCGGTGATGGCCGCGGCGAATTCGGTCGGCTGGGCGCGCAGCAGCGCGTCGATACGGGCCAGCGGGACACCGGCGTCGGCGAGAGTCCTGATCCGGATGAGGTCCACCGCGGCTTGCGCGCTGTAGCGGCGGTAGCCGGACGCATCGCGCTCGGGCTCGGGCAGCAGGCCCACGTGGTGGTAGTGGCGAACAGTGCGCACGGTCACGCCCGCGGTCGCGGCGAGCCGGCCGATGGTCAGCACCGTTCCCCTGTCGTCGTCGGGCATGGTCGTGCCGAGTCCAGGGGCGCCGACCGGTCCACGACGTCGCGGATCGCCGCCACCACGGCATCGGGGCGGTCGAAGCAGAGCCGGTGGTGGAGAGTGTCGGAGAGGATGCGTTGCTCCCCTCGCGAGACCCCGCGTACCAGGGCCGCGTCCATTCTCGTCTTGGCGTCCTTCATCTCCTGTGAAGGCAGCGCCTGCTGGGCGGGGTCGTCGCCCACCACGGTGAGCGCGACCACCGGGACGTCCGGGATGCCGGGACCGGCTCGCAGTTCGGTGGCGAGATCGGTCAAGGCGGCACGCTCGGCGATGCCGACCCGCATCCATTCGTCGCTCGCCTTCGCATCGATCAGTGGTTGCCGGATGTGCTCCGGGTATTCCGCGAGCAACTCGGCGCGCATCTCGCGCAAGGCCGGGCGCATCCGCCGGAGCTGGTCCGGATCGGATGCCACCTGTTGGGCCGCGGCCAGCCGGGCTGCGGGCGGCATGAAGTCGTCCCACTCGCGGTGCAGGGCGTCCAACCAGACCAGTCCCGCCACGTCCTCTGGGTACAACTGCGCGAACCGATGCGCGTAGAAACCGCCGAGGGAGTGCGCCGCGAGAACGTAGGGAGCGGTGATGTTCTGGGCGCGCAGCAGCTCACGCAGTTCCGTGGCGACGTCGGCGGCGGTGCGCGGCAACGCGAGAGGATCGCTGTAGCCCGTGCCACCGCGGTCGTAGACCACCGCGGTGGTGAACTGCGAAACCTGTTGCTGCACACCGTAGTAGTCGAGGCCGACCGCGCTCGCGCCCGGCAGGAACACGACGGCCGGCCCGCCGCTGCCCGACCGGTGCACGAAAAGCCTGCGGTCCTCGATCTCCTGGAACCCTCCGACCGGCGGAGTGTGCCGAGCCGAGGAAGTGATGTCGTTCGTCATACGACAAGACTGCAACCCTGACGTAGCGTCAGGGTCAATCCCTTCCGCCACGGTATCCGAAAAGTGCTGGTCAAGGCGCTGCCCGCGGGGCTGATAGAGATCTTCCGCGATCGACGCCCGAACCGATGGGCGGGCACAGCGCACTCCCGGCCCGCCGTGCGCTCAGCGTCCCGCGGCGGTGAGCTGATAATCCGCTTCGAGCAGCATCCACCCGCTCAGCTGCACCGAGAGGTCGCGGCTCAGGTTCGCCGACGAAGCGGCGGACGAGTGCATGAGCTGGGGGAAGGTGCCCGGATGTTCCGGCACGGTGACCGGGCGAGTCCAGTCCACACCGAACAGCGGAAGCCCGTCCACCTCGGCGCGGTGTTTCCAGGCGGCCTGCGCGGAAGCGTGCACGATTCGCGCGGCGGTGGTGTCGCCCAGAAGCAGTGCGGCTTCCGCGAGGTATCTGGCGAGAATACCCATGAACAGGCCGGAGTCGTCCCCGGAGGCCGCGACGATCACCCCCGCGTCCGTGAGCCCGTCCGCCGCCGCGGCCACGAGGGCTGCCACGCGCCTGTGCCGGTCCGAATCACCTGTGCGCACTGCCAGCTCGGTCTCCAGCCCGATGGCGACCCCCTGACAGTAGGTGTGGATGGTCCGTTCCACTCGTCCGCCGGGTTCGTGGACACCGTCGAGAATCAGGCCGCTGTCGGTGTCGCGCAATCGGGTGTACAGGAAATCAGCGAGTTCTCCGGCGCGAGACAACTCACCCGAACGCGCCATAGCGATACCGGTCGGACCGATCGCGGGGGTGTTGTAGTACTCGTCTCCGGACCGCCAGGGCACCGCACCGACAACCGGGTTCCAGCCGTCGGTCAAGGCGGCCAGCAACTCGCCGGCAGCGTCACCGAACCGGACACCGAGTAGCCGGTCGGCGCGTTCGAGCGCCAGCGCCAACCAGGCCATATCGTCGTAGTACCGGTTCGTCCAGCCGGTGAGGTTGCGGGTCCGGATACCGCGTGCGAGGGCGGCGACCCGATCAACGCGTTCGGGGGTGCGGGCGCGGTGCGCGGCGTCCACCGCACAGTCGAGGAGGTGGGCTTGCCACCAATAACACCACCACACGAACGACTGGTCCAACAGGGACGCAGGCCAGATGAGCGTGCCCAGCCGGGTGTTCGGCTGATCCCACAGCGTGCGCACGTGCCGCTGCACGATCGCCCGTTCCGCCAGGTCCGCCCGCTTCCCCGGCTCCTCGGGGCCGGCGGATGCTTGCCGTGTGATCGTCACGGCCTGCGTCGGCTGCGCCGTTGCGGTGAGAGCGATCGACGCACCGGCCGCCAACAGCACACTGCGCCGGCTGATCCCCTTGTTCCGGCGATCCATCCGCTCGGACTCCCTTTACCAACAACGATGACCGGAAGTCTTGCAGCTACATTCTATCCGGCAACGACCACCGCGGCGCGGCGCAGAGCGGCCGCACCGGGCGTGAACCGGCGAGCGTGTGGCCTTCCTGCTCGGGTGATCGGCCGTCGCGTTTCGACGAGGGCGTCGGTGATGCGGGATGCCAGGTTCCGAACCGATTTCGCAGGGACTTGCATTGCGTGTATCCACGGTCGCGACGCGAGTGCAGATGTCGCAGTGCGAGGGGTCATCGGTGGTGCAGTCGAAGAAGCATCCGGACAACCGATGAGTTTCGGATGGATCCGTCGTCGGTTCCTCTGGATAGACCGAGTGAACAGGAGTCCGGACATGACGAGACCGTTCCGATTCGGGGTGGTCGCCCCGCTCAGAACCGACGTGCCGACATGGCGGGACCGCGTACGCCGCATCGCCGACAGCGGTTACTCGACGCTGCTGGTGCCCGACTTCCCGCAGATGCAACCGGCGCCCGGCCCCATGCTGGCCACCGTCGCGGCCATGACCGACCTGCGCGTGGGCACGTGGGTGTACGCCTCCCCGTTCCGCCCGGCCTGGCTGACGGCGTGGGAAGCGCACTCGCTGTCGCTGCTGACCGACGGCCGCTTCGAGATGGGCATCGGCACCGGAAGACCGGGAATCGAGGACGAGCTGCGCGACAAGGGAATGCCCGTCGTACCGCCGCCGAACGAGCGACTGGCACAGATACGTGAGACCGTCGAGAGGCTGCGAGACCTCGACGGCCCCGACCGTCACACGCCCGTGGCGATGGCCGTGATCGGTCCGAAGGCCCAGGCGTTGGCGGCCGAGGTCGCGGACACGGTCACCTTCCCGCTGGGAGATCGGCCCCGGAGCGAAGTCGCGCGACTGGTACGCGACTTCCGCGCCCTTGGGGATGTCGAGCTCTCGCTCGCGGTGCCGGTTATCGGTGACACTGTCGCGCCGCACATGGCGCCCCCCGACACCGACACTGCCGCGCTGCGCGAGGCGGACGCGATGACCGTACTTCCGGATGACCCGGCGGCCGCCGCCGAGGAAATCCAGCGGCGACGCGAGGAGATCGGCTTCTCCTATTTCGTCTTCGGCGCCGACTTCGCCGAGAGGTTCGCTCCGGTCGTCGCCGAGCTGGCCGGACGTTAGTTCGGGTGGCGAGGGACGATGCCATCCGGTGCCGCGAGCCGCCGCCAGAGTCGTCTGCCTCTCGCCGAAGGGCCTGCCGCCAGGAACGCTACTCGCGTGCGCTCGATGTGCGGATGCCGACCGCGTACCGATCAGTTCGGGCGAGCGCTGTCGTCAGTAGACGAGAACAACGAACTGCGGCCGGCCGCTGCGATGTGACGGATCGATGGCGGGGGATCACCGCGCTCGGACCGGCAGGCAACGCTGAACTGGGAGGTTTCCTCGAGTGTCGAACGTTATTTCTCGCGACGCGCTGTGGGCGATGGCTCACGCCGAGCGCGCGTCGTTGGCGGACGATCTAGCCGATCTGAACGACAGACAGTGGGCCCAGCAGTCGCTGTGCGGACGTTGGACGGTGGAAGAGGTCGTCGCCCACCTCACCGCGGCGGCGAGTACCGGCCGGTTCCGCTGGCTGATCAGCGTCGTCGGTGCCCGCTTCGACTTCGACGAACACAATGCTCGGCGACTGGCCGAACACCGAGGCGCAACTCCTGCGGAAACCTTGGACCGATACCGGGCGATCATCACCAGCACCACCGCGCCGTCCGGCCACACGGCAGCCTGGCTCGGTGAGGTGGTCGTCCACGCCCAAGACATCCGACGTCCGCTGGGCCTACAGCGCGAGCCCTCGATCGAGGCCGTCACCGAGGTCGCCCGGTTCTTCGCGAGCCGGGACTTCACTGTTTCCAGCCACAGCTCGATAAAAGATCTGCGCCTGCAAGCGACCGACGGACCCTTTGCGGCCGGAACCGGCTCCCTTGTCAGTGGAACGACCCTCGCCTTGACCATGGTGATGGCCGGTAGAGCCACCTATTGTGACGAACTCACCGGCCCCGGCTTGCCCATCCTGCGCAGTCGTTTATAGACGACATCTGCTTATTTCGAACCTGCTCGCTCCGGTCGATGTCGAATCGCTGCTGATTCCCTCTTCGGCGTGCGACTCGAGTTCCGAATCCGGCCTGGTGAACAACTTCCAGTCCGAGAGGAATACGACAAGCACTGAGATATGTATCCCATTGTGCGAGACGATATTCTATGGCTTGCACCAATGGCGTCAGCCGCTGCCTAGACCATGATCTGGGGTGGGCTATCTGTGATGGCGGATCGAGTTCGCCACATTGCCGGTGAAGGTACCTTTCTGTTGCGCGAAGCGGCATTTTATGTCCTCTACGGCATGCCGATAACGTCGAATTCATGGAGTGGAATTTTCTGTCGGCCGAAAAGCTTTCAGCTGCCTTGCGTGCCGGTGAGGTGACCTCGGTGGAACTCGCCGACGAGGCGATCGCCCGCATCGAGCGGGACGACAAGGTGATCAACGCGATCTGTGTGCCGGACTTCGACCGCGCGCGGGCCGCCGCACATCGTGCCGACCAGGCGCGCGCCCGCGGAGAGGACCGGCCGCTGCTCGGTATCCCGGTGACGGTCAAGGAGTCCTACAACATCGCCGGGCTGCCCACGACCTGGGGCATGCCGATGCACCGGGACTATGTGCCAACCGAGGACGCGGTGCAGGTGTCGCGGCTGAAGGTGGCCGGCGCGGTGGTGCTCGGTAAGACCAATGTGCCGTTGGGGCTGCAAGATATACAGAGTTTCAACGAGATCTACGGCACCACCAACAACCCGTGGGATCACGATCGCACGTCCGGTGGATCCTCCGGCGGATCGGCGGCGGCGCTGGCGTGCGGATTCGGTGCGCTGTCCATCGGCTCCGACCTCGCCGGTTCGCTGCGCACCCCCGCGCATTTCTGCGGCATCCACGCCCACAAGCCGACACTCGGGCTGGCGGCGACCCGCGGCATGGTCGCGCCGCCCGGACCGGCATTGCCGGACGACCTCGACCTCGCCGTCGTCGGTCCGATGGCGCGCACCGCCCGCGACCTCACACTGCTGCTGAACGTGATGGCCGGTCCGGACCCACTGACGCGCGGTGTGGCATACCGGTTGACGTTGCCGCCCGCGCGCCACCAGCGGCTCGCCGACTTCCGAGTCTTGGTCCTCGACGAGCATCCGCTCATCCCTACCGGGTCCGCCGTGCGAGCGGGCGTGAACCGTGTGGCCGACGCGCTCGCCGACGCCGGCGCCCGCGTCGAACGGCACAGTCCGCTGTTGCCCGATCTGACCGAAGCCGCACGGCTTTACATGCGGTTGCTGGTCTCTGGCTCTGTTGCACGCTTTCCCGTCGAAGCCTACGAGCAGCTGCAGACCCGCGCCGCCGCACTGAACCCGAACGACCAGGGTCTCGACGCGGCACGACTGCGCGCCATGGTGTTCAGCCACCGCGACTGGATGGAGGCGAACAACCGTCGCGAGCTCCACCGCCACGGCTGGCGGCAGTTCTTCGCCGAGTTCGACGCCGTGGTGTGCCCGATCACGCCCACTCCCGCGTTTCCGCACGACCACACCCCCGATCCGTTGGAACGCCGGATCGACATCGACGGCGTCGCGTACCCGTACTTCGATCAGCTCGTCTGGGCCGGTCTGGCGACCATGCCCGGCCTGCCGGCCACCGCCATCCCTGCGGGCCGGTCCCCCGAAGGGCTGCCGGTGGGAGTGCAGCTGATCGGTCCGATGTTCGAGGACCGCACCCCATTACGGCTGGCCGAACTACTCGAGCCGAAGATCGGCGGCTTCCGGACACCGAAGTAACCCGCACCACGGAACCCCTCTCCCGGCCACATCACCAAGCTGGCTCCTGCGAACTGGAGTGCGCGCTCACCGCCGATTATCTAGTGGTAGGCGTTGATCAGCTCTGGGATCCTCGGGGTCAGCGTTCGATATCGGTGCCGGTGAGAGGAATCGCGGATGACCACGGTACGGCGGTTCTGGATCGAATTCGATCTGGAAAACGAACCATTTTCCTGGCCGCAGCTGCGCCAGGGCGTAGGTGTGACCGGATTCGACGAGCGGGATTGTCTGTCGATGGTGGCGGATCTGCTTCCCGACGACAGGGACCTACCCCCGTGCGCGGCATCACGGTCGACACCTCGCTCGCCGAGAAACTTCCGCTGAACCCCCCTACTCTCGGAGTCCCTTGTGGCGAGGCGTCTGGTATCCGCCCAGCAACCTCTGGACCGGGCCGATGTGGCGGCCCCGCGGCAAATGTGGCGGTACGCAGCCGAACTGCGCGAAGCCATCGACTACGTGATCGCGCGACGCCCGACGCCCAGCGGTTGGTTCGACCCGAACACGACCACGTTCCTCGATCAACAGCAGCAGGACGAATATCTGCGAGCCTTCCGCGACTACTTGTTCGGACGCCACCCGTATCCGATCTACCCGCCCAGCAAACATATTCGGCCCGACGCGGAAACCACACCATCCGATGACCGACCGCGAGCCCCCGGGGCCCCGAACAACCTGTAGTGGCGCGTACCTCGCGGTGGGTTCTTGCTGAAACCTGGGATCGGTAGGTGATGCGCGCGGTTTCTACTTACCCCATGACATCTTCTCAACCTCCAATGAACCAACCGCAGTCCGCCGGCCTGGACAAGAAGACCAGCGCGATCCTGTCTTACGCACTGGGGTGGCTCACCGGGATCATCTTCCTCTTTGTCGGAAAGAACGATCCCGATGTGAAATTCCATGCCGCGCAATCGATCGTCTTCTTCGGAGCGGTCTCGGTCGTCAACATCGCTCTGAGCATCGTCGGCTCGCTCCTCGGAGGCCTGGGGATCATCTTCAGCCTCGCTGGACTCGCAGTCGCTGTCTTCGCAGTCGTCGTCTGGATCATGGCCATGGTCCAGGCGAACAACACCGGCGGTGTCCGCGCAGAGCTTCCTCTTGTCGGAAAATTCACTGCCCCATATGCCGATCAGTTGGCCGATTCGGTCAAGTAGCGGCATATCCGAAACCCCCCGCTGAATTCCGCAATCAAGGATGCTGTCGGCACCCTGCCGACGGCCGGATGCGATAGTCCGAAGATCAACGGCCCGAGACTCTCTCGGGCCGTTGGCGTCGGCGCGGAACGTCCGACACTTCGTCGCAGACGCTTATACGTTGAACCTGAACTCGACCACGTCGCCGTCCGCCATGACATAGTCCTTGCCCTCCATGCGTACCTTGCCTGCGGCTTTGGCGGCGGCCATGGACCCTGCTTCGACCAAGTCGTTGTAGGCGACGACTTCGGCCTTGATGAAGCCGCGTTCGAAATCGGTGTGGATGACGCCCGCGGCCTTGGGGGCGGTGTCGCCTTGGTGGATGGTCCAGGCGCGGGCCTCTTTGGGGCCTGCGGTGAGGTAGGTCTGCAGGCCCAGGGTGTGGAAGCCGGCGCGGGCCAGGGCGTGCAGGCCGGGTTCGGTTTGGCCGATGGATTCGAGGAGTTCGACGGCGGATTCCTCGTCGAGTTCGAGGAGTTCGGCTTCCACCTTGGCGTCGAGGAAGACCGAGTCGGCCGGGGCGACGGAAGCCTTCAGTTCGGCGACCTTCGCTTCGTCGGTGAGCACCGACTCGTCGGCGTTGAAGACGTAGAGGAAGGGCTTGGTGGTGAGCAGCGAGAGTTCTTTCAACAGCTCGGTGTCCACCTTGTCGGCCGCGGCGAACAGGGTGGTGCCGCCGTTGAGGATCTCCTGCGCGGCATTGGCGGCGTCGGCGACCGGCTTGCGATCCTTCTTGACCTTGGCTTCCTTCTCCAACCGCACGACCGCCTTCTCCAGGGTCTGCAGGTCGGCGAGGATGAGCTCGGTCTCGATCACCTCGATGTCGGCGCTGGGGTCGACGCGACCGTCGACGTGCACCACGTCGTCGTCGGCGAACACCCGCACCACCTGGCAGATGGCGTCGGCCTCGCGGATGTTGGCGAGGAACTTGTTGCCCAGGCCCGCGCCCTCGGAAGCGCCCTTCACGATGCCCGCGATGTCGACGAACGACACGGTGGCGGGCACGATCCGCTCGGAGGAGAAGATCTCGGCCAGCTTGTTCAGGCGCGGATCGGGCAGCGGCACCACGCCGACGTTGGGCTCGATGGTCGCGAACGGATAGTTCGCGGCGAGCACGTCGTTCTTGGTCAACGCGTTGAACAGCGTCGACTTTCCGACGTTCGGCAGGCCGACGATTCCGAGGGTGAGACTCACGAGGAACAGAGTCTACGCGGCGCGCCTGCTCGCCTCTCCCGCGCCCGCCCGTCCACACCAGCGCAGACGTCTCCCCCGGCAACCCGGCCACGCCTTCGTCGCCCCAACCGTGCCAGCGCTGTCACTCCCTGGACCTTCCACATGGGTGCGGCGGGCTTCCGGGATGCGCCATTCGCGGCGTCTGTCAGGGAACGAGGACCACCTTGCCGAGGTTGGCGCGGGTCTCGATGGCGGTGTGGGCGGCGGCCGCCTCTTCGAGCGGGAATTCGGCGTGCACGACGGGATGGAGCCGGCCGGACGCGAAGTACTGCCACAGCTCTTGGCGCCAGTGCTCGTAGCGGTCGGGCTGTTCTCGCGCGATGCGTGCCAGCTGGAAGCCGATCACCGATTTCGCACCGACGAGCAGGTCGTATGCCTGGATTGCGCCGCCGCCGGAGCTGTAGGCGACCAACCGGCCGCCGGGCCCGAGCGCCGCGAGCGCGGGGGAAAGCAGGTCGCCGCCCACCGCGTCGAGCACGTAGTCGGCGGGAGCGCCCCAGGACTCCTGGCCGTATGCGACCACGTCGTCGGCGCCGAGTTTCTGTACGAACTCCGCCTTGGCGAGGTCGGACACCGCGCCGACCACCCGCGCCGCGCCGCGCACCCGCGCCAACTGGACCGCGAGGTGGCCCACGCCGCTCGCGGCGGCGGTGACCAGGGCGGACTCGCCTTCCCGCGGCGACGCGGCGTCGAGCGCACCGAGCGCGACCAGGCCGCCGCGGACCAGCGCGACGGCGTCGACCGCCGATGCCCCGTCGGGGATCGGCGAGGCCATGGCCGCCGAGAGCAGGGCGTACTCGGCGTAGCCGTGACCGAACACCAGGCCGGTGACGCGGTAGCCGGGCGCATACCGGTCGACGCCCTCGCCCACCGCGACCACCTCGCCGGCGACCTCGCCGCCCAAGGCGATCGGTTCGCGCTGCTCACGCACCTTCCGCACCACCGGCAGGGTCACCCCGACCGCCTCGACCCGGACCAGGAGTTCACCCGGCCCCGGCGTCGGGACCTCGACCGAGACGAGCTCGAGCACCTCGGGACCACCGCTGCGCTCGTACTGCACCCGCCGCATCGCACCTCCAGAAATCGTTAGGAGGCGCAACGGTAACCGGATCACGGCGGGCAACCCCAGTCCACTACACGCTGTAGTGGTACATCTCACCGTCACCCGGCGCCTGCGGAGAGTTCGGAGTTCGAAGCACTCGGCCGGCGATCCGCGAGCACGTCGACGTGGTGAACTGATCATGTCGGCCGCCCGGCGTAGCGTGAGTCCTATGGAGCCGACCACGGAGGTGGTGACGGCGCGTCCGGCACCCGCGCTCGCGGCGTTCATCGACCGCTACGTCGGGTATCGCATGTCCGGTTTCGCGGCGGGACTTCATCGCGGGCTGCCTTCGCGGCACATGACGTTCATCGTCGCGATCGGCCCCACGATCGATGTCGTCGAGCAGACCGATCCGCGCCAGTCGCCGCAGAACTACCGGTGCGTGTTGAGCGGCTTACAGGCGAGTTCGGCGCTCATCGCGCACGACGGGCGCCAAGAGGGTGTGGCCGTGGCGCTGACTCCGCTCGGTTGCCGCACCCTGTTCGGCATACCCGCGGCGGCGCTGTGGGACACGTCGGTCGAATTCTCCGATGTCGTCGGCCCCGTGGGCCGTCAGTTGTGGGAGCGACTGCAATACGCGCCGAGCTGGCCGGACCGTTTCGCCGCCTGCGATCTGGTACTTACGGCGCTGGCCGACCCGGATCGATCGGTCGGTCCCGAACTCACCTGGGCGTGGCGCAGTGTGGTCGATTCGGGCGGCGGCCTCGCGATCGGCCCGCTGGCCGAGGAAATCGGCTGGAGCAGGCAGCATCTGACGCGCCGGTTCAATCGCGAGTTCGGTCTGAGCCCGAAGCTCGCCGCGCGGATCACCCGTTTCGAGCGGGCGCGCCGGATGCTCGCGCACACGCCCTCCTACATCACGATCGCCCAGGTGGCCGCCGCGTGCGGGTACTACGACCAGGCCCATCTGGATCGTGACTTCGCCGACCTCGCCGGGGCGAGCCCCAGCCTCTGGCTGGCCGAGGAGGTTCCATCCGTCCAAGCCGCCGACGAGTTCGCCGGATGACGATGTGGGCATGACGAATCCGACAGAAACCAGCACCCGCACCGCCGTCTGGCCCACCCTGACCTTCCGTGACGCCCGCGCCATGACCACGTTCCTCGTCGAGGCGTTCGGCTTCCGGGAAGCCGCGCTCTACACCCGCGAGGACGATCCGTCGATCGTGGAGCACGCGGAACTGCGCTGGCCGCTGGGCGGCGGCATCATGTTCGGCTCGGCGGGCAAGGATGAAGGACCGTTCGGCAGCCGCCCGACCGGCACCGACTCGGTCTACCTGGTCTGCGAGGAACCGGACGCCCTGTTCGCCCGGGCCACCGCCGCGGGCGCCGAGGTGGTCCGTGGCCTGCGCGACGAGGACTACGGCTCGCGCGGCTTCACGGTCCGCGACCCGGAGGGCAACCTGTGGAGCTTCGGCACCTATTGGGGCGCCTGACCGGCGCGGCCGCCGACGCCCGTCCGCTACCTGCCGCGGGGCACGGTCCGCGCCCCGCGGCACCCCGTCACCGCCCGCCGAGTCCGGACATCGCGATGCCGCGGATGAACGCGCGCTGGGCGATCGCGTAGATCACCAGCAGCGGAAGCAGGATGACCACCGCGGCGGCCATGAGGATCGGCCACTGGGTGTGGTACTGGCCCTGCAGCCGGACCAGGCCCAGTGTCGCGGTGGCGACGTCCTCGCGCTGGATCATGACCAGCGGCCAGAGGAAGTCGTTCCACACGGTGATCCAGGTGAGCACGGCCAGCACCATCAGAGCGGGACGGGTGTGCGGCAGCAGAACGCGCCAGTAGACCTGCCAGGTGGAACAGCCGTCGAGGATGGCGGCCTCCTCCAGTTCCTCGGGCAGCGTCCGGAAGAACTGCCGCATCAGGTACGTGCCGAACGCACTGCCGAACAGGCCGGGCACGATCATCGCCCACGGGGTGTCCACCCAGCCGAACGCCCGCATCAGCAGGAACTGCGGGATCACCGTCACCGTGAGCGGCACCATCAGCGTCGCCAGATAGGCGAGGAACAGCATGTCGCGCCCACGAAAGCGCAAGCGCGCGAACGCGTAACCGGCCAGCGAGCAGAAGAAGACCTGCCCCGCCGTGACGCACAAGGCGTAGATCGTGGTGTTGAGCAGCATCCGCCCCATGGGCAGCAGATCGAAGACCTTCGCGTAATTCGACCACTGCGGCCGCTGGGGAAGCAACGCGGCGTCGGCGATCTCACCGTCCCGCTTCAGCGAGCCGGACACCGCCCACAGGATGGGCAGGAGCGCACACCACGCGATGCCGACCAGCACGGCGTACGCCGCCGTCCCGCGCGTCACCCGCCGCGCGATCGCACGGTCGACCCGGCTGGACGCGACAGCCGCGCGATCGCGCCGGACCGGCAGCGCGCGTCGCACCACCTGGTAGGTGTTCACTGGTCCACCTCCGACCGCCGGGCCATCCGCAGCTGCACCAGCGTCAGCGCGAACAGCAGAGCGAAGATCACCCAGGCCAGCGCGGAGGCGTAACCGACTTCGTAGAAGCCGAAAGCGTTCTGGAACAGCATGATCCCCAGCAGATAGGTTCCCGTCTCCGGCCCGCCGTTGCCGCCGGTCAGCGCGTACGCCTGGTCGAATGCCTGCACCGAGTCGATGATCGTGATGATGAAGACGAACGACAGCGGCCCTCGGATCAACGGCACGGTGATCGCGAAGAACCGCCGCAGCGCCCCGGCCCCGTCGATCTTCGCGGCCTCGTAGAGCGTCTGCGGCACCCCTTGCATGGCGGCGAGCAGGATCACCGTCGCGAAGGGCACGCTCTTCCACACGGTGACGATGCTGAGCGAGATCAGCGCCCAATCCGGATCGGTCAGCCAGGGCACCGCGTCGACGCCGATCCAGCCGAGCGCGACGTTCAGCAAGCCGTCGTCGGTGAACAGGAACCGCCACACCACCGCCATGGCGACCGCCGACGCGACCAGCGGCAGGAACGCGATCGTCCGAAAGATCCCGATACCGGCGAGCTTTCGATTCAGCGCGGCGGCCACGGCGAGTCCGATCGTCACAGTGGGAGCCAAGGTGAGCACCGTGAAAACGGCCGTATTGCGCAAGGCGATCATGAACAACGGATCGGAGGTGAACAACCGCCGATAGTTGTCCACACCGACAAAACGCATGGGGCTGAACAAGTCCCACGAATGGAAACTCAAATAGAGCGAAAACCCCAACGGAAACAACAAGAAAATCGCGACGGCGGCCACGTTCGGGGCGACGAATGTCCATCCGGCCCGCTCCCGACGGCGGGCAAGACGAGTCGAAACGCCGCCGAGGCCTTTGCTCGAGGTTTGCGACCACCGTGCCCGGATCATGGCATGTCCAGCAGCGCGTCGACGTCGGCGGCGAAACGACCGTCCAGGGACGCGGCGGTGGCGGCGCCGCGCAGCACTCGGTTGGAGCCGCGCTCGAGCAAGGCCGACACTTTGCCCCAGGCGGGAGTCACCGGCAGGGGCCGGGAACTGGCCGGGCCGTCGGTGAACACTTCGAGATTGCGGATCTCGCGGTGCGCCGCGGCGAAACCCGGTGAACCCATCGCCGATTTCAGCACCGGAACGAACAGCCCGGACGCGGCGATGATCGCCTGCCCCACCGGCCCGGTCGCGAACTTCACGAACTCCCACGCCTGCTCGACGCGTGGGCTGTCGGCGGCGATGGCCAGCCCGGTGCTGCCGACGTCGGTGATCGCGCCGAGTCCGCCGCGCGGGCCGACCGGCAGCACCGTGACGTCGATGGCGAGGTCGCCGTGTCCGGCGAATTCGGAGTACAGCCAGTGCCCGCCCAACGCCATCGCCGCCCTGCCGCGCCGGAACAGGTCGGGCGCCGAAACCGAGAGCGTGTCGGCGGCTTTCGGCGCCACGCGATGACGAACGGCGAGGTCGGCGTAGAACTGGAATCCTTCGGCGAACCGCGGATCGCCGAGGTTGGTCCTGGTCGGATTCACCGGAGGCGAGAACCACTCGGCGCCGTTGTTCATGCCGAAGCAGGCCGCCGAGAAGTACGGCACCCAGGCGTCGGCGAAGCCCCACCGGGTCCGTCCGGAGGAGTCGTGCCCGGTCAACGCGATGGCGGCGGCCAAGAATTCGTCGAACGACCAGGCATCGCGCCAGCGCGCGGGCGGGGTGATCCCGGCCTCCTCGAACAGCCCGCGGTTGTAGTACAGGAACACCCCGGACCACTGTTCGGGCAACGCGTACTGCCCGCCCGCGTAGCCGAAGGTGTCGTACAGCGCCGGGTAGCTGTCGGCGCGCAGCTCGGCGGCATACCGCGGATCGCGATCCAGCAGCGTGTTCAGATCCAGCAGCACGCCGCGCTCGGCCAATCCGGAGTACAGCAGCTCCCAGGCCATCAGCACGTCCGGGCACTTGCCGCCCGCGCAGTAGGTGAGCATCTGCTGCAGCGGGTCCGGCCCGGACATGATCGTGCGGATCCTGATGTCCGGATGCAATTTCCGGAACTCGTCGATGATCTTCAGCCGGACTCGCGCTTCCTCCGGTCTGGCCTGGAAGAAGAAGGTCAACGCGTCGTCATCGGAACCGCAGCCGCCACCGGCCAGCAGCGGGGCGGCCAGCGCCGACCCGAGCAGCGTCCGGCGACGGACCCGGGCGACGGGATTCGCACGCAGCACAGCCCTCCTCCCAGGGCGGATGTGGAGCTGATCGAACCGCATGGCAGCATACGTTCGGCAATCACACGGTGACGGCCGACACATGAACAATATTTCACGGTGCCCGCCCGGCGGCCGGAATCGGCACGACGGCGATCTCCGATCGGATACGTTGTCACGTGTTTCAGCAAGATCCTGCGCGTTTCACAGGAGAGTAGGCAGATGGCGACAATCGAATATCTGCGGACCGATCCCGATCTGCCGCCCGTCGGCGTGGTCGACAAGTCCCCGATCACACCGGCCAAGAAATTGATCTTCGCCGGGATCGCCGCGCTCGGCGCCATAGCTTGGGCGGTGCTCGCCATCTCGCGGGGCGAATCGGTGAACGCGGTGTGGATCGTGATCGCGGCGGTGTGCACCTACATCATCGCGTATCGGTTCTACGCCAGGTTCATCGAACGCAAGCTCGTCAAACCGCGCGACGACCTGGCCACACCCGCCGAGATCCTGGAGAACGGCAAGGACTACATGCCGATGGACCGGCGGGTGCTCTACGGGCACCATTTCGCCGCCATCGCGGGCGCGGGTCCGCTGGTCGGGCCGGTGCTGGCCGCGCAGATGGGCTACCTGCCGGGGACGATCTGGATCGTGGTCGGCGTGGTCCTGGCCGGTGCCGTGCAGGACTACCTGGTGCTGTGGGTCTCGATGAAGCGGCGCGGTCGCAGCCTCGGCCAGATGGCCCGCGACGAGCTGGGCGTGATCGGCGGCTGGTCGGCCATCGTCGGCGTCCTCGTGATCATGATGATCCTGCTGGCGGTGCTCGCGCTGGTGGTGGTCAACGCGCTCGCGCACAGCCCGTGGGGCGTCTTCTCGATCGGCATGACCATTCCGATCGCCCTGTTCATGGGTGTGTACCTGCGGTTCCTGCGCCCGGGCAAGGTCGGCGAGGTCTCCGCCATCGGCTTCGGCCTGTTGCTGCTGGCCATCGTGAGCGGCGGCTGGGTGTCGGAAACCGACTGGGGCGCGGACTGGTTCACCCTCTCGCCGGTGACCATCTCCTGGCTGCTGATCGCCTACGGCTTCTTCGCCTCGGTGCTTCCGGTGTGGCTGCTGCTCGCGCCGCGCGACTACCTGTCGACCTTCATGAAGGTCGGCACCATCGCGCTGCTCGCAGTCGGCATCCTGATCACGCTGCCGGTGCTGCAAGCGCCCGCGGTCTCGTCGTTCGCGTCCACCGGCACCGGACCGGCCTTCGCGGGCTCGCTGTTCCCGTTCCTGTTCATCACCATCGCCTGCGGCGCGCTGAGCGGTTTCCACGCGCTGGTCTCCTCCGGCACCACGCCGAAACTGCTGGAGAAGGAATCGCACGCCAGGATGATCGGCTACGGCGGCATGCTGATGGAGTCGTTCGTCGCGGTCATGGCCATCATCACCGCCTCGATCATCGACCAGCATCTGTACTTCGCGATGAACGCGCCGGTCGGGCTCACCGGCGGCACCGCGGAGAAGGCCGCCGCCTACACCAACAGCCTCGGTCTCAGCGGACCCGCGGTGACGCCCGCCGAGCTGAGCCAGGCCGCGACCGACGTCGGCGAGTCGACGATCATCTCCCGCACGGGCGGCGCGCCGACGCTGGCGGTCGGCATCTCCGAGGTGTTCCACCAGTTCCTCGGCGGCGCGAGCATGAAGTCGTTCTGGTACCACTTCGCGATCATGTTCGAGGCGCTGTTCATCCTCACCACGATCGACGCGGGCACCCGCGTGGCGCGGTTCATGCTCTCGGACGCGCTGGGCAACTTCGGCGGGCCCGCCAGGAAGTTCCGCGACCCGTCCTGGCGTGTGGGCGCGTGGCTGTGCTCCGCCATCGTGGTCGCGGCATGGGGCTCGATCCTGCTGATGGGCGTCACCGACCCGCTCGGCGGCATCAACACGCTCTTCCCACTGTTCGGCATCGCCAACCAGTTGCTCGCGGCCATGGCGCTGACCGTTGTGCTGGTGATCGTGGTGAAGAAGGGCCTCGCGAAATGGGCCTGGATTCCCGGCATTCCGCTGGCCTGGGACCTCGTGGTGACCATGACGGCGTCGTGGCAGAAGATCTTCTCCGACGACCCGAAGCTCGGTTACTGGAAGCAGCACAGCATCTGCCGGACCGCGCAGGACGCCGGGAAGCTGTGCCTGACGGCGAAGAACCAGGACGACATGGACGCGATCGTGCGCAACACCTTCATCCAGGGCACGCTGTCGATCGTGTTCGCGGTGCTGGTGCTGATCGTGGCGGTCGTCGGCGCGGTGGTGGCCTACCGCGCCTGGCGCTCCGGGGAGACGACGACCACCGAGACGCCCGAGCAGGCGTCGAAGATCTTCGCCCCCAGCGGGTTCGTCGCCACCGCGGCGGAGAAGGAAGTCCAGAAGCAGTGGGACGAGTTGATCGCGACCGGGAAAGTGCGCGCCCCGGGCGCGGCACACGTGCACGCGCAATGAGCGATCCCGCGGCCGAGGGCGCCGGCCGGTCCGTGCGACCGGTCGGCGCCCGGCTGCGCGCGGCGGCCCGCGCCTGCGTCGACGGCGTTCGCGCGGGCGTCTGGTGGTTCGACTCGATCCTCGGCGGGCAGGACTACCGGCGCTACGTGGAGCACCTGCGCCGCAGGCATCCGGACCGCGCCGTGCCGACCGAACGGGAGTACTGGCGGCAGCGGCATGCCGAGGCGGATCGTAATCCGGCCAACCGCTGCTGCTGAACGGCGAGAATTTCGGCGCGCGCCGCCAC
>NZ_BAFS01000231.1 GCF_000308415.1 Nocardia asiatica NBRC 100129
AGCGGCATGCCGGACTACCCGATGCCCAAGTTGGATAAGCCGTTGGAGCGCAACGAACGTCCGCCGATCGACACCGACGCCACCTGATTCGTCAAGTGGTCTAGACGCAATGCGCTGTTCAGCTGTCTAGACTTCGCACATGTCGGCCGATGACGTGGCGCGCGTGTTCGCGATCGAGGACAAGGTCGAGCGACTGAAGGCGGCCACCGACGGGGTGGCGGCGGCCCAGCAGACCATCAACGAACTGACCAGGATTCGGCGTGCCGTGATCCGCGAGCTTCATGCCGACGGCTGGACATTCGCCAGAATCGGTGCGGCGGCGGGGCTTTCCCGTGCCCGCATCCACCAGGTCAGTACGCAGGGGCCCGCGCCGGAAGGACTGTTCTTCGGGCACGGTTCGCTCACCGTGCTCGTCCCCGAGGTGCGCGCCGGACGGGTGATCGGCGCGCCGGATCCGGCGGCGCCGCAGCGCTTGGCCGAATTGCTGCGCGAACTCGGCTTCGGCGTCGCGGTCGAGCATTTCCTGCCCGGCCGCCCGATCGATCTGCGTCGCGACGGCCTGATCGTGTTGGGCGGCCCGGAACTCTCCCCGAGTCTGCGTCAGCTGGTCGCCGCCGATCCCCGGCTGCGCCGCGCGGTGGCCCGAATGGGCGACGCGCGCCGGGGAATCGAGGACCGAGCGGCCCGCCGGGTCTACCGGCCGGGCGGACCCGAGCCGCACGACATCGCCTACTTGGGCAGGCTTCCCCGGCCCGACGGGCGCGGCAGCATCCTGATGATCGACGGCATGCATCCGCCCGGCTCGCTCGGCGCCATCCGGCTGCTGGCCACCCGGCTGGCCACGCTGCACGAGCGGGCAGGCAATTATCTGTTCTCGGTGCTGATCTCCTGTCGTTTCGATCGCGCCACCGGAGAGCCGCTCGAAGCCGACCTGCTCACGCCGGTCTACCGGCACGATCCGGAAAACCGGTCGCACGCAGCGGGTCCGCGGCGCTGAGCCGAGACGGCGAAGCAGGACGGATCGATTCGGCCCGAAGCGTCGGCTGCGCGGCCACAACGAGTTTCAGCAAATCGTCGGCACTATCAGAGGGCGCATACCGCGCGGAGCGGCGCGCGGTGCCGCTTGTCCGCGCGAGCAGCGCTCCGCCCCGTCGAGCACCAGTTCACCGCGCTACTACATGCTGAATCGAGCATGTCCACCGCTGTGTGTCGCAGGTCACCAGCCCTCCCGTCAGCGGGTTCATACACTGATGATTGAATAGCTGCACGATAACCCTCATCTCCAGCTCCGCGAAACGGACGCGTGAAGCGTCCGGCAAGGAGGAAATCGTGAATCCGCTATTGCTCATCGGCGGCGCCGTCCTGGCGGTGGGTCTGCTCGGCCTGCTCGTCAGCGTGCTGCTGCGGCCCGCGGGGTCGAAGGCCCACCTGACCGTCGCCGATCTCCAGGCCCGGCTCGCCGACGAGCAGTCGGCCACCACACCCGAGCCGGACGAACCGGCGGCCGACCAGCCGCACACCGAAGACGACCAGACGGACGGCTCCGCGCGTCCGGACACCGACAACCCGCGCACCGACGACCCGCGCGCCGAGACTTCGAATCCGGCCGAGGCGTCCGACGCGGGAGCAGACCAGGTGCTGCTGCCCCACCGTCACCGCGCCGGATAGCTTCCGCATAACTACTCTGGCGGTACGGCGCGAATTCGCCGTAGGCCTCGGGCCCGATGCGCCGCGGACCCGCTCGGGAAAGGACCGGTCGCGGTGCGCGAGATACTCGGCCAGATGATCGCCCTGCTGCCGTACGGGCCGGTCGCGCTGGCACGCGTGGTGGACACCACCGGCCCCGGTCCCCGGGCCCCGGGCGCGGCCATGATCGTCACCGCCTCCGGCGCCGTGCACGGCTCACTGTCCGGCGGATGCGTCGAGGCCGCCGTCCTCGCCGCGGCGCAGGAAGTACTGGCCGGCGGCCCGGCCGTGACCGACCGGTTCGGCTATGCCGATGCCGACGGGCTCGCCGTGGGATTGCCCTGCGGCGGAGAGATCGAGGTGTTCGTCGAGCGGATCTCGTGTGAGCGACTCCCTCTGCTCACGACATTGCGGCGACGGATCGCCGACGGATCACCCGTCGCCGTGGGCACCACCCTGGACGCCGCACCGGAATGGCGACTGCTGGAACCCGAAGGCGCGGAACCCTGGCACGGCGTCGACCGCGACGCACGGGCGCTGCTCGCGGCGGGCCGCTGCGGCGTGGTGGGCGCCGACGAATGCCCCACCCACGGCACACCGCGCCCCCGGACGTTCGTGCAGGTCTTCGCAGCCCCGGCCCGCATGATCCTGGCGGGCGCGAACGACTTCGTGCGCGCGCTCAGCCGCACCGGCCGCCAGCTCGGCTACCGGGTGACCGTGGTGGACGCCCGCGAGACCTTCGCCACCACCGCCCGGTTCCCCGCCGCCCACGAAGTGGTCGTGGACTGGCCGCATCGGTATCTGCGCGCCGAACAGCAGGCGAGGCGGATCGACGGGCGCACCGTGGTCTGCGTGCTCACCCACGACGCCAAATTCGACGTCCCGATGCTGGCGACGGCGCTGTCGTGCCCACTTATCGGCTTTGTCGGCGCTCTCGGCTCGCGCCGCACCCACGCCGAGCGCGTCGGGCGCTTGCGCGCGGCGGGCGTCACCGACGACCAGCTCGCACGGCTGCGCAGTCCGGTCGGACTCGACCTCGACGCCCGCACGCCGGACGAGACGGCCATCTCCATCGCCGCCCAGATCCTGGCCGAGCGCGGCGGCGCGTCCGCCCTCGCGCTGGATCGCCTCGAGGGCCCCCTCCATCGCTGATCCCGGAAGTTCGACCCGCCCGGCGGATTGGATGCCGGATCGCCGGGAATACCTTGCCACAGAGCCGACATACCGCCCAGTGGCACGTCCCATTTTCATTTCGCAGCGCGGTACACGGCCGCACATTAGATTTGCTGAAAGTTAACTATGAGTAGGTGACGGTGCGTTGCGCGTCGGCCCCGCCACACTCTGCCCGGCCCACACCGAGAGGAGAAAGCGCCGTGACCGCCACCCAGATCGCCGTCCTCTGCTCGCTCGCCGGCGCCGCAGGCCTGGTCGCCACCATCGGGTTGCTGCACGGACCGGCGACCCGGCGCCGACGGCTCGGCCTCGCCCAGCACGTTGTCGCGGAGCGAATCCCCGCCCCCGTGCTGCCGACCTGCCCGATTGGCAGACCGCAGCGGATGCCCGTCGAACCGCTGACCGTGGCGGAGGCGCACGAACTCATGCAGCGCCACCGGATCTGTGAGCCCTCCGAGTGCGTCTACAAACTCGCGGCCTTCCGCACCTTGATCGAGGCGGGGTATATGCGCGACCCGCACGCGGAAGGGGCCTGAGCGATGCGCCCGCCGAGGGCGCGAGAGCGGTTCAGGCCGCCGCGCACGCGGGGCGCAGTGTGTTCATCGGCGGGCGGTCCACCAGCGACACTTCGGTGCTGTGCGCGGTGAATTCATTCCCGATCAGCGGGAATTGCGTCAGCGCCGCGCCGGAGTCCTGGACGCCGCTGCGACCGAGCACGGTGCCGAGGATCTGCCGGCTCATCACGCCGAGGTCGGCCAGCGGCCGGTTGCGATGCGTGCGCACGCCCAGATTGACCTGGCCGATCGCGGACATGCCGAGCCGGTCGTAGGTGTCGAGCAGCAGCCCGATCTCCACGCCGTAGCCCGGCGCGAACGGCACCGAAGTGAGCAGTTCGCGGGTGCCCGCGTATTCACCGCCGAGCGGCTGCAACACCTGTGCGAGCTCGGGTCGCAACGCCGCGAGCAAAGGCCGGGCGACCAATTCGGTGACGCGGCCGCCACCGTGCGCGTCCACCGCCGCACCTTGCCGCAGCGGCCTGCGATAGTAGGCCTTGGCCAGGTGCAGGTCATCGTTCGTGAGCAGCGGGCCGAGCAATTTCGGCACGAAGGCCGGATCCGGATCGATCAGGTCGGAATCGACGAAGGCGATCAGATCGCCGCTGGTCACCGCCAGCGAGCGCCACAGCACCTCGCCCTTGCCCGGCACCGGCTCCAGTTCCGGCACCGCCTGCTCCCGGCTGATCACCTCGGCGCCCGCGGCGCGCGCCCGCTGCGCGGTCGCGTCGGTCGAGCCGGAATCCAGCACGATCAGTTCGTCGACCAGCGTGCCGAGCAGGGGACGGATGCTGGCCACCACGTCGGCCACGGTGCCCTCTTCGTTCAGCGCGGGCAGCACCACCGACACGGTGCGCCCGGCTTTGGCGGAGACGAGTTCGTCCACCCGCCAGTCCGGGGTGTCCCAGGTATTGGTTGTCGCCCAGGCGGGCTCACGGTATTGGAATGTCATGCCAGACCTCGCAAGGTTCGTGCGGGGGGCCGGATGCCCTGGATCGCGGCGATCATGTCCACCACTCGCCGGGTCGCGGCGACTTCGTGGACACGAAAGACTCGGGCGCCGGCCGCTGCCGACCACGCTGTTGCCGCCAATGTGCCCTCCAGCCGTTCGGAAAGACCGACACCTAAAGTCTCCCCGATGAAATCCTTGTTGCTCAGCGCCATCAAGACTGGCCATCCGGTTTTTACAAGAACGTCGACTCCGCGCAACAGTTCGAGACCGTGATAAGTGTTCTTGCCGAAATCGTGGGTCGGGTCGATCAGGATCGAATCCCGCCGCACTCCGGCCGCGAGCGCGTTCTCCGCGGCGCGCACCACGGTTTCGGTGACTTCGCGCACTACGTCGGCGTATCGCACCCGATGCGGCCGCGTGCGCGGCACCGCGCCGCCGGTGTGGCTGCACACCAGTCCCGCGCCGTGCGCGGCGGCGACCGGAACCAGATCGGGGTCGGCTCCCGCCCACGTGTCGTTGATCAGATCCGCGCCCTCCCCCACCGCGGCCAGCGCCACCTCGGCGCGCCAGGTGTCGACGCTGATCAGTAGCTGCGGGTACTTCGCGCGAATGGCCGCGACGAACGGCACCACCCGGCGCGCCTCTTCGGCGGCGTCCACCTCGTCGCCGGGCCCGGCTTTCACCCCGCCGATGTCCACGAGATCGGCGCCCTCGTCCACCGCGCGCGCCACCGCGTCCATTGCCGCCGCGTCGGTGAAGGTGGCGCCGCGGTCGTAGAAGGAGTCCGGGGTGCGATTCACGATCGCCATCACCAGCGCTCGATCCGTCACCACCGGCCGTCCGCACAGCGTCGGAAGCGGCGCAACGGTCGAGCTGGACATGAGCTCTCCCGCCTCTCCGCGAATACCGGCCGTACCGTCAGGAGACGGGGATTCGCAGGTCATACGTCGGGTACCGGCACAGTTCCGGGCGTACCCGACGAGTTGCCCAGGTGGGTCCGAAACCCGTCGGCTCCTCCACATCTCCTGATCTGCAGACCGTACCAGTCGGGAGACGCGAGGCGGGCGCGCAGTCGTCGGGCAGGGAGGTAGACCACCGCCGCGACGTGCTGCCCGGCTCGGGCCGTCAGTTCTTCGGGGCGCGGCCTGCCGCTACGTCTGCCGCGTAGTCGTCGTAAGCGGGGACATAGCCCGCGCTGCGGCCCGCGAGTACGTACAGCGCGCTGTCGGAGTCCGGAGCGTAGCCCTGTTTGCGCAGCTCGACCTTGCGGCTCTTGAACGTCGAGGTCTGTTCCAGCTCATCGACGACACGGATGAACAGCGGAACGGCATAGCCGGGCAATTGCTCGTAGGCCACCTTCGCCAAGGCCGCCCCATCGAAGTCCGCGCCCGGGTGCAGCGTCACGGCCGCCATGCCCGCCTTGCCGTCGGTTCCGGGGATGTCCACGCCGTAGACCACCGCCTGCGCGATCGCTTCCGCCTTGCTCAGCGCGCCCTCCACCTCCGTGGTCGCCACGTTCTCGCCCTTCCAGCGGAACGTGTCGCCGAGCCGGTCCACGAACGCGATGTGGTGCCAGCCCTGTTCCCGGACCAGATCGCCGGTGTCGAACCAGACGTCGCCCGGTTCGAAACCGTCGCGCACCAACTTGGCCTCGGAGGCGGCCTCGTCGGTGTAACCGTCGAACGGGGAACGGTCGGTCACCTTGGCCAGCAGCAGCCCGACACCGCCGGTGCCGACCCGGCGCAAACGGCCGTTCTCGTCGCGCTCCGCCTTGCCGGTCTCGTCGTCGTACTTCACGACGGCGTACGGAAGCGGGCCGAAGCCCGCCGTGCGGTCCACGCCGAAGGCGTTGACGAACGCGATGTTCGCCTCGCTCGCCCCGTAGAACTCCACGATCCGCTTGATGCCGAACCGGGACTTGAACTCGTCCCACAGTTCCGGGCGCAGCCCGTTGCCGACCGCGAGCCGGACCGAGTGCTTCCGGTCGGTCGGCGCGGCGGGCTGGTTGACCAGATAGCGGCACAGCTCGCCGATGTAGATGAACGCCGTCGCCTGCTCGCGAACGACCTCATCCCAGAAACGGGACGCGGAGAACCCCCGGCCGAGGGCGAACGTGCCGCCGGAGGCCAGCACCGCGGACAACGCGACGGTGAGCGCGTTGTTGTGATACAGCGGCAGGCAGCAGTACAGCGTGTCGTCGCCGCGCAGGCGGATGCCGAGGCCGCCGAGCCCGGCCATGCTCTTGGTCCAGCGCAGATGCGTCATCACGCTGGCCTTCGGCAGACCCGTGGTGCCGGAGGTGAAGATGAGGAACGCCCGCTCGCGCGCGGTCACCTCCGCGCAGCTCGGCGGATCGGTGTCGGCGGCGCCGCGGGCCGCCTGCTCGAGTTCGTCGGCGGGGAGAACGTGGGCGGGCGGCTCGGGCAGCGAGTCGATCGCGTCGGCGCATTCGGCGCCGACCACGTTGAGCACGCTGTCGAGCAGGCCGAAGCTGTGCGCCAGCACTCGGTCGCGCTGATGATGGTTGAGCAGGCCCACGGTGGCCCCGAGCTTGACCGTGGCCAGCACGACGAACATCGTCTCGGGCCGGTTGGTCATCAGCACGCCCACCACGTCACCGCGCCGAACCCCACGCGCCGCCAGCACGCTCGCATACCGGTTCACCTGCGCGTTGGCCTCGCCGTAGGTGTAGAACGCACCCTCGAACCGCAGGAAAGGACGGTCCGGATGCCGGTGCGCGGTGCGCTGGAAGTACAGCCCCACCGAGGCCTCGGAATCCGGCGTCACCAGCATGCCCAGCGCGTTGCGCAGCATGCCCGGCGCGTCCAGCGCCATCGCGGGCAGGTTGCGGGCGAGGTCGAACAAACTCACCGTCGATCGCGCGTCGGTGCTCACGTCGTCAGCTCTCCTCTTCCCGGGGACGGGTCCGCTCCAGTGCCGCGAAGGCGGCCGGGAGATCGGTCACCACGGTAATCCGGGCGAGGGCTGTCCGGGGCACGAACTTCCGCTCGTACAACTCGTCCAGCCAGGAGAACAATCCGCGAAAAAATCCATTGGGATCCAGCACAACAACGGGCTTCTCGTGCTGTCCCAGATAGCCGCCGGTCCAGGTCTCGAAGAACTCTTCCAACGTGCCGATGCCGCCGGGCAGGGTGAGGAAGGCGTCGGCGCGATCCTCCATCACCTGCTTGCGCTGGCGCATCGTGTCGGTGACCACCAGTTCGTCGGCGTCGACGTCGGCGACCTCGCGGTGCACCAGATGCTTCGGGATCACGCCGATGGTGTTGGCGCCGCCCGCGCGCGCCGCTGTGGCGACCGCGCCCATCATCGAGACGTGCCCGCCGCCGGACACCAATTGCCAACCGCGCCGGGCGATCTCGGTGCCCACTCGGGCAGCCAGCGAGAGATAGTCCTGATCGGTCGTACTCGCCGAACAGTAGACACAGACGGCGAAAGGCTGTTCGCTCACCACTGATCCTCCGTCCCGATCGCGTCCTCGGCGCCGCCTGCCTGGGCGGCGGACTGGATGATGTGCACGACCTCCTCGACACTGTCGGTCACGTGCAGCAGGCCGAGGTCACCCGGCGAGATCTTGCCGGAGCCCCCGAGCGAATCACGCAACCAATCGACCAGCCCCGACCAATACCTGGTGCCGAACAAGATGATCGGGAACCGGGTGATCTTACGGGTCTGCACCAGCGTCAGCGCCTCGAACAGCTCGTCGAGGGTGCCGAAACCGCCGGGCAGGCAGATGAACGCCTGGGAGTACTTCACGAACATCGTCTTGCGGACGAAGAAGTACCGGAAGTTGATGCCCAGGTCGACCCACTCGTTGAGGCTCTGCTCGAACGGCAGCTCGATGCCGAGACCGATCGAGTAGCCGCCCGCTTCGCAGGCGCCCCGGTTGGCCGCCTCCATCGCCCCCGGGCCGCCGCCGGTGATCACCGCGAAGCCCGCCCTGGCCAGCGCGGCGCCGATCGCCATGCCCGCCTGGTACTCCGGATGGTCGGCGGACGTGCGCGCGGAACCGAAGACGGTCACCGCCCGGGGCACTTCGGCCAGCGCGCCGAAGCCCTCGACGAATTCGGCTTGGATGCGCAGCACGCGCCAGGGATCGGTGTGTACCCAGTCCGTGTCACCCCGCTTGTCCAGCAGGTTTCGGTCGGCGGTGCCCACGCCGTCCGCACGGTCGCGGCGGAACATGATCGGCCCCCGGAACTTCGGTGTCGACTTCGGAGTGTGGGCGACCTCGCGGTCCGCGGCGTCGGTGGACATGCGTCCCACGCTACCGCCCGGCCAGGGCCGCTCACGGGCCGGACGAGAGAAGTCGTCCGACGTTCAGCCGGGCGCAGCGGGGGCGAGACACAGTCGCGATCCCAGCGCTCGATGCGCACCGATTCCGGCGGCTCCTGGCGCTGTTCAGGCCGGAGTGCCGCTCAGGTAGCTGCGCAGCATGCCGGTGACAGCGGTGATCTGGTCGAGGGGGACATGCTCGTCGCGCTTGTGCGCGAGGTTGGGATCGCCCGGACCGAAGTTGACGGCGGGAATGCCGCGCGCGGCGAAACGCGAGACGTCGGTCCAGCCGTACTTCGCGCGCACGCCACCGCCGCCGTGGCGCCGCACCGAGGCGATCAGGTCCTTGGCCGCGGGCGCCGTCAGCCCCGGCAGCGCGCCCGGCGCGGAGTCGGTGACCTCGAAGGACAGTTCGAGTCCGGCGAAGACCTCGCGCACATGGTCGACGGCCTGGTCGACGGTGCGGTCGGGCGCGAAGCGGAAGTTGACGTCCAGTTCGGCGGCGTCCGGCACGACATTGCCCGCCACGCCGCCCTCGACCCGGACCGCGGACAGGCCCTCGCGAAAGACGCAGCCGTCGATGTCCACTTCCCTGGCCCGGTAGTCGGCGAGCCGTTGCAGGATCGGAGCCAGCCGATGGATCGCGTTGTCGCCCAGCCATGCTCGTGCCGAGTGCGCGCGCACGCCGGAGGTGCGCAGCCGAGCGCGCAAGGTGCCCTGGCAACCGGCCTCGATCCAGCCCCCGGACGGTTCGCCGAGCACGGCGAGGTCGCCGGTGAGCCAGTCGGGCAGATCGCGCTCGATGTGGCCGAGCCCGTTGAACTCGGCGGCGATCTCCTCGCCGTCGTAGAAGATCAGCGTCAGGTCGTGCACCGGGTCGGTGACCGTCGCGGCCAGGTGCAGGAACACCGCGTCACCGGACTTCATGTCCACCGAACCGCAGCCGTAGAGCACCTGATCGCCCGCCGGGCCGACGGCGAACCGGCCGGGCACGTTGTCGGCGATCGGCACGGTGTCCAGGTGCCCGGCCAGGATCACCCGGGTCGGCAGGCCGCGGTGGGTGCGCGCCAGCACCACGTTCCCGTGGCGCAGGATCTCGAATCCCGTCGTCTGCTCCCGCAGCGCGCGTTCCACCGCGTCGGTGACGGCCGCCTCGTCACGCGAGACGCTCGGGATGTCCACGAGCGCGGCGGTCAGCGTGATCGGGTCGGCATGCAGGTCGATGGTCACGCGCTTCACCCTACGACCGCTCACCCGCCACGCCGGTCACTTCCCTCCGGTCGGCCCCGATGCGCGACGCTCTCGGCGGGGCGGGCGAACGCCGAGAAAACCTCCGGCCCTGCGGCGGCGTCACGTGCCGACCCGGGCGACCGGGACGCGAAGCCAGGTGATCGGTGTCTCCCGGAGCAGCCGCACCGTTGTCCGCAGCGGGTCGGTAACCTCTAGGCCGTGAGCATCCAGGGAGCAGCAGCAATCGGTATCGCCAACGTGACCGCGGACGGGACCGTACTGGACACGTGGTACCCGAACCCGCAGCTGGGCGAGTTCGCCGAGACCGGCACCAAGCGGCTGGATGAGGCGCCCGCCGAGTACGCGGCGCTGCTCGGCTTCGACGACGCGCGCGGAGTCGACGTGATCGCGGTGCACACCACGATCGCCGACCTGTCCGCCGCCCCGGTCGACGCCCACGACGTCTACCTGCGCCTGCACCTGCTCTCGCACCGCTTGGTCAAGCCGCACGAGGTGAGCCTGGACGGCCAGTTCGGCCTGCTGACCAACGTGGTGTGGACCAACCACGGCCCCGCCGCGGTGGAGGGCTTCGAGGCCACTCGCGCCAAACTGCGCGCCCGCGGCCCGGTCACCGTCTACAGCGTGGACAAGTTCCCGCGCATGGTCGACTACGTGCTGCCCTCCGGCGTCCGCATCGGCGACGCCGACCGGGTCCGTCTCGGCGCGCACCTGGCCTCCGGCACCACCGTCATGCACGAGGGCTTCGTCAACTTCAACGCGGGCACGCTCGGCGCGTCCATGGTCGAGGGCCGCATCTCCGCGGGCGTCGTGGTCGGCGACGGCTCCGACATCGGCGGCGGCGCGTCCACCATGGGCACGCTGTCCGGCGGCGGCACCACCGTCATCTCCATCGGCGAGCGGTCGCTGCTCGGCGCGAATTCCGGCCTCGGCATCCCGCTCGGCAACGACTGCGTCGTGGAGGCGGGCCTCTACCTGACCGCGGGCACCAAGGTGACCACACCGGACGGCGCGCTGATCAAGGCCGCCGAACTGTCCGGCCGCGACAACCTCTTGTTCCGCCGCAACTCCACCACCGGCGCGGTGGAGGTGGTCCCCCGCAAGGGCACCGGCATCGAACTCAACGCCGACCTCCACGCCAACGACTGAGCGCCCACCCGCGAGCGGGCGCTCGAGACCTCCCGCACTCCGCCGCTCTCTGCGCGCCCGGTCAGCTGCCCCTTGGATCGGGGCCGGTCATCGGGCGGTTCGAACGGCTGGAGTTGCCGCCATTCGACTACGCCCGCGCGCTGCCTTTCCGGGTAGCTCGATGGACCCGGGAGCCCAGCTGTGGCTGACCCCGCCAGCTCCCTGTCCGATACCGCGACGGATCGGGTCCGGGACGCGGGCGGTCAGCCGGCGGCGGGCAGACCTTTCGCGGTGACCGGAGACAGGAACTCCACGCGGAACGAGGCGACGTAGTTCTCCCGCTGGCTCAGGAAATGCCGCGTGTGCGGCTGCCGCTCGTGCTCCTTGAACGCCTCGCGGTCGCGGTACACCTCGTAGAACACCCGCGACAACGGCTCCGACTCGACGGTGTGCGTGGCGTACACCAGCGTTCTGGGCTCGAATTGGGTCACCGCCGCGACGGTTTCGGCGACCAGTTGGTCGAACTCGGCAGCCTTCTCGGCGTCCTGCAGGTCGAACCTCACCACGAGCGCGAACATAGCCCTCCTCAGCACCGGTTGGACTCGGTCACCGTACCGGGCGACAGGAGCTGCCCGCGCTGATCCGAGTGTCGCGTCGGCTCGTCGCCGTCGCCGGGTGGACAGACCGAAGGCGACGACCCGCTGGGGACGGTGCGCGGAGGCGCCGGTTGCCAGCCTGTCAGAGAGCGTCGACGAGAACGACCTGGACGATGATCTGGATCAACAGCGGACCGGTTTCGATCAAGTTGTAGAAGATCGTCACGCCGCCGATGTCCCACTCGTATGCGTCCGGTATCTCGTCGCCGTCAGCCCGAAAGGGGATGACCCCTTTTGCAAGCGGCAGCGGATCGTCCAATAGGTCGAGCAACGCCAAGCGGACTTTGAAGCGCAATTGCTCGGGGAGGTCGTAGATCTGCTGCTCGGCTCGTGCACCGACTTCGATGAGAACCCTACGGTCGGTCAAAGATGTCCGTCCGCAGCAGATCCTCGCGGGTCAGGGTCCGGAAGGCATCCGGGTCGGCTTCGAATTGCACCACCCCTTCGCGCATCTGCGCCGCGATCGCACTGCGCGTCCGTTCGTCACGAAGACGACGAAGTTCCTCACGTGCCTTTTTGAGCTGCTGGTACTCACTCAAGCTGACGATGACTTCAACCACACCGTCTGGTCCGGTGATCACACGGTGTGGGTCGCCGGCAGGCAGGGGACTCGCGGGGGGCATGGCCCGATCATAGGCGATACGGCTCGTCGGCCAGCCGGAACATATCGCTCTTCCCGATGAGGGCCGATCTGCTGGCTTCAAGCCCAGCGCCAGGTCCGTCCGGACTTGCGCCGGCGGATCGGGTCAAGTCGGGAACCTCGCCGGAAAGTCCGAAAGCGATGATTCGTTGGGGATGGATGCGGATCATCTCGCGGGAGACGCCGGAGATATACGGCTCGACGTCGGTGAGCGCTTCGGCGGTGCCGCGGATCTCCAAGCAGCGGACGCGCCACGGCTGAACCGAGGCCACGTCATCGACGACGAACGCGACGCGGTCGTTGGTCGCGAGGTTGCGGAACTTCCAGGAGGCGCCCATGTTCCAGCCCGCGATGTCGATCGTGCCGAGTTCGGCGTTGTAGCGGAAGCCGACCGGGTTGTTCTGCGGCGCGCCGTCGGGCCGGACGGTGGCCAGCCGGCCCAGCCGCTGGGTGCGCAGGTAGTCGATCTGTTCGGAGGTCAGGGTCGCAGTCATGGGGCGACCGTAGAACCTCTACCGAACTCGAGGTCAACCGAGCTTCTTCTTCTGCACCTTGCCCATGGCGTTGCGCGGCAGCGCCTCGACCACGCGGACCTCGCGCGGGCGCTTGTGCACCGAGAGCTGCCCGGCGACGTGATCGATCAGTTCGCGTTCGGTGGCGGGGTCGCGCAGCACGACGAAGGCGGTGATGCGCTGACCGAGGTCGTGGTCGGGCAGGCCGACCACCGCGGCCTCCGCGACCGCGGGATGACCGAGCAGCGCCGTCTCCACCTCACCCGCGCCGACCCGGTATCCACCGGACTTGATCAGGTCCACCGATTCCCGGCCGACGATGCGGTGGAAGCCCTCCGCATCGATGGCGGCGACGTCGCCGGTCCGGAACCACCCGTCCTCGGTCCAGCTCTGCGCGGTCGCTTCCGGGCGGTTCAGGTAACCGTCGAACAGCATGGGCCCGGCGACCTCGAGCCCGCCGATGCTCTCGCCGTCGTGTGGGACCGGTGCGCCGGATTCGTCCCGCAGCCGGGTGCGCACCCCCTGCACCGGCGTGCCGACCCAGCCCGGCCTGCGCTCGCCGTCGGCCCGGGTGGAGAGCGTGATCATGGTCTCGCTCATGCCGTAACGCTCGACCGGCGCGTGCCCGGTCAGCTCGCGCAGGCGCTCGAACACCGGCACCGGCAGCGGCGCGCTGCCGGAGACCAGCAGCCGCGCGCCGGACAGTCGCCTGGCCGAATCCGGGTCCTCGACCACCCGCGACCACACTGTCGGCACGCCGAAGTACAGCGAACCGTCGGCCGCCGCGTACGCCTGCGGTGTCGGCTTGCCGGTGTGGATCAGGGGGCTGCCCACGCGCAGCGGCCCGAGCACGCCGAGGATCAGCCCGTGCACGTGGAACAGCGGAAGTCCGTGCACCAGAGTGTCGCTCGCGGTCCACGCCCACGCGTCGGCGAGGGCGTCCAGACCCGCGGCGATCGCGCCACGACTGAGCATCACACCCTTGGGCAGGCCGGTGGTCCCCGAGGTGTACAGCACGAAAGCCGTTGTGGCCGGATCCGGTTCGGGATAGGTGTGCCAGGATCTGGCGTGCCGCCGCACCGGCACCACGGGCAGGTCGGCGCCCTCCGGCGCTTTCCCCAGCCACGCCTGAGCGCCCGAATCGGCCAGGATGTGCGCACGCTCCGCGGCGCCGGAGTCGGGGGGCACCGGCACCACCGTGACACCCGCGATGAGGCAGCCGACCACCGCGAGCACGGTCTCCACCGTGGGCTCGGCCAGCACGGCCACCCGATCGGCGCGCGCGACGCGTTCGGCCACCGACGTGGCCGCGCCCAGCAGGTCACTGCGCGAGAGGGTGATCCCATCGATGGTGACGGCGTCGGGGATGTCCGCTCCGCCTGCGACGGCGAGCGGGTTCAGGGAACTGAGCAGCAGCGGCGGGCCGAACGACATCCGATCACGCTACTTCCCCCGCTTCCCCGGCGGCTGCGCGACGTCCCTTGCCGAGGTCGCGGAGCCGAGGATGTGGCGGTTGACACAGCCGCTGAAGCGGTGAGAACGTTGTCGCATAGCTTTCTCAGTCCTGCGAGGTCGACGATGACCAGGCCACTTCCCGCGACGCATCATCCCGAATCGCCGGACTCCTTCGATGTCGGGCAGTACATCGACGGCATAGCGGGTCTCTTCGGCGGCGTGGCGAACGTCGTCATGCAGCTGAGCACTCCGCCGGTCGGCTACGGCGTCCTGGAGAGCACGGTCCACAGCGGGAACGTGATGCTGCACCCGGTCAAACGGCTGCGTACCACCCTGACCTACCTGTCCGTGGCGATGCTCGGCACCGACGAGGAACGCGCCGCGTATCGCGAGGCGGTCAACGTCTCGCATCGCCCGGTGCGCTCCACCGCGTCGAGTCCGGTGCGCTACAACGCGTTCGACCCCGCGCTGCAACTGTGGGTCGCGGCCTGTCTGCATTGGGGAGCGCAGGATCTGTACGAGCGCATGCACGGCCCGATGGACGAGGCGACGGCCGACGCGTTCTACCGCTCGGCCGCCCGGCTCGGCACCACCCTCCAGATGCCCGAAGCGATGTGGCCCGCCGACCGTCGCGCGTTCGACGAATACTGGACGACCAATCTGGCGAAGACCAGCATCGACCCGGTCGTCCGCGCCTACTTCGACGACCTCATCGATCTGCGCATGCTTCCGCGTCCGGCCCAGCTGGCGTTCGGGCGCGTGCACCGCTTCTTCGTGACCGGTCTGCTGCCGCAGCACCTGCGCGACGAAATGGGAATGACCTGGACCGACCGCGACGAGCGCACACTGAGCCACATCCTGCGTGCCGTCGGCGCCACACAGTCGTGGCTTCCGCGACCGATTCGCACGTTTCCCCTGAACGCCTACCTCCTCGATATGCGCGTTCGGCGGCGGCTCGGCCTGCGCCTGGTCTGAAGGATCGGCCCGGACCCGTTTCACCGCAGCAACTACTGGGCAATCGCATCCAGTGTTCCCGGACAGCGCCCGTGCGCCGTCGCGAGCCACCGCCCGACGACGCGTCACAGTGAGCCAGGAGGAGACGATGGGCTACCGAATGACGACGACCACGCTGGTCGCCTGCGCGTTCCTGGCATTGTCCGCGCCGGTCGCCTGCGCCGAAGAACCCGCCGAAACAGCCGAAGTCGAAGTGGCCGAGATACCGCCCCGCACCGCGATCTCGGTACGTACCGTGCTCGGCCCCGGCTGGGGGACGGCGAACGAACACGAGTCGCGCTCGAGTTTGTCGCTGTCCAAGCTGTTCCTCGCCGACTACGCCCTGCGCCACGGCGACGGGTCGCCCGAGGATCGCTTCCTGGGTGAGCAAATGATTCGCTACTCGGATGACGGAGCGGCGACCGTGATGGAGGCCAGGTATCCGCAGGCCATCGCCGCCATCGCCGCCGAATACGGCCTGCGCGAGACGGTTCCGGGGCCCAACTGGGGCGCGAGCGCGACGAGCGTCGCGGACGTGTCCGACTTCCTCGCCACCAAGCTGCGCACCGATCCCGGATCGCCGATCTTCGAATGGATGGCCGCGGCGGGTTCGACCGCTCAGGACGGCACCGAACAGGACTGGGGCACCGCGCGATGGCCGTTCGTGCTCGGCACCAAGTGGGGTTGGTCGGATCTGGGCGAGCCGGAGGTCGCCTCGGCGTCCTACGGTCCCGGCTTCGCGGTGACCGCGCACACCCGCGGCACCGCCGCCGAGCAGACCGCCGACGTGCTCGGCGCGCTCTGGGCGATGCTCACCGGACTACCGCAGCCCCGCTGACCCGCGTCACGGCACCCGGAACGACACCACCACGTGATCGCGGGCGAACTTCCGGATCGACGCGTCGTCGCCGAGCGGGATGACGGTCTGCGGCGTGAGCGCCAGCGACAGCGCGGTGCGGGCGATCATCTCGGCCAACGGCTCCGGGTCGTACTCGGGCAGCTTGCCCTCCCGCTGCAAGCGCGTGATGAATTCGGCCAGGTAGTCGCGGCCGAGTTCGATGACCGGCGCTCCCTGGGTGGTGAGGTAGGGCAGCACGAGTTCGGGCTCGGTGGCCAGCAGCCGGTGGATCAGCTGGTTTCCGCGCAACCCGTTGATGAACGCCGCGAACAGCTCGACGATCTGGTCCTGCGCGCTCGCGTCCCGGTCGACGTGCCGCTCGAGCGCGGCGTCGACCTCCTCGATGAACTCGCGGGTCTGCCGCAGCCCGACGGCCCTGATCAGATCGGACTTGCTCGCGAAACGGCGATAGAGGGTGGCCAGCGACAATCCGCCGCGCCGCGCGACTTCGACCATGCTGGTGCGCTTGATGCCGAAGTCAAGGAACGCCAGCAGCGCCGCGTCCAGCACCCGGGTCTGGTTGCGATCTTCCGGGGCGGCGCTGCGCACCAGCGGTAACAGTCTGGTCAGCCTGGCCATGCCTCAACCCTATCCGCGACAGCGAAACGATGACACTTTCAGCATTGCACACCGTCACGGGTGTTCTCGCGACGATTGACAGCTTCACGAGTCGATGAGAAAGTTAGGGCATAACCTTCTCATCGACCGATTCTCCGGGATCGGGCGGACACGAAAGACGAGGTCGACGATGACCGCGCCACTGCGCACCGCCGAGCACGAGCCGGACCCGAGCGAGACAACACTCACCCCGGAGACCGTCGGAGAATACGTCGACGGCATCGCCGCCTTCCTCGGCGGCGCCGCCAACGTCATCATGCAGCTGAGTCTGCGCCCGGTCGGCCGCGGCGTCTTGGAGAGCACCGTCGACAGCGGCAAGGTCACCCTGCATCCGATCAAGCGGCTGCGCACCACGCTGACCTATATCGCCGTCGCGCTGCTCGGGTCGGACGCCGAACGCTCGGCCTACCGCGCGGCGGTGAACGTCTCGCACCGCTCGGTGCGCTCCACCGCCGCGAGCCCGGTGAAGTACAACGCCTTCGACCCGAACCTGCAGTTGTGGGTCGCCGCCTGCCTGTACTGGGGCATCGACGACCTCTACACCCGGATGCACGGCCCGATGGACGCCGCCACCGCCGACGCCTTCTATAGCTACGCGGCCCGGCTGGGCACCACCTTGCAGATGCGGCCGGAGATGTGGCCGGCGAACCGCGCGGAGTTCCAGCGGTACTGGGACGAGAACCTGAAGCAGCGCGGCATCGAGCCGGAGTTGCGAGAGTACTTCGACGGCCTGATCGATCTGAAGATGATGCCGCGTCCGGTGCAGATACTCTTCGCGGGGTTGCAGCGCTTCGTCGTCACCGGGTTGCTCCCGCAGCACCTGCGCGACGAGATGGGCATGACCTGGACCGACCGCGACCAGCGGCGCTTGGACCGGCTGCTGCGGGCGATCGGGGCGGTGCACCGGCGGCTGCCCGCGACGGCCCGGATGTTCCCGCTCAACGCCTACCTGTTCGACCTGCGCAGGCGGTTGCGGCACGGAAAGCCGCTGGTCTGAGACCGCGCCTCAGCTACCCATGTGCGGATAGCGGTAGTCCACGGGCGGTACGAACGTCTCCTTGACCGTCCGGGGCGCGACCCAGCGCAGCAGGTTCAACGGCGAGCCCGCCTTGTCGTCGGTGCCCGAGGCCCGCGCCCCGCCGAAGGGCTGCTGCCCCACCACCGCGCCCGTGGGCTTGTCGTTGACGTAGAAATTGCCCGCCGCGAACCGCAACGCGGCATCGGCCTGCTCGATCGCGTACCGGTCCTGCGCGAACACAGCGCCGGTCAGCGCGTAGGGCGCGCCCGACTCGACTTCCGCCAGAATCGCGCTGTACGCGCCGGGTTCGGAGTCGTCGTAGACGTAAACCGACAGGATCGGTCCGAAGTATTCGGTGGCGAACGATTCGTCGTGCGGGTTGTCCACCGCGAACACCGTGGGCCGGACGAACCAGCCTTCGCTGTCGTCGTAGGTTCCGCCCACCGGGATGGTGACGCCCGCGTCCCGGGCGCGCCGGATCGCCGCCACGTTTTTGTCGAACGCGCGCCGGTCGATAAGCGCCCCACCGAAATTCGACAGATCGGTGACGTCGCCATAGCTCAGCTCGCCCGCCTCGTGCAGGAAATCTTCCCCCATCGCGCGCCAGACCGACCGCGCGATGTAGGCCCGCGACGCCGCGGAGCACTTCTGGCCCTGGTACTCGAAGGCTCCGCGGATCAGCGCGGTGCGCAACGCGTCCGGATCGGCCGAGGAGTGCGCGACGATGAAGTCCTTCCCGCCGGTCTCGCCGACCAGGCGCGGGTAGCCGTGATAGCGACCGATGTTCGCGCCGACCTGCTGCCAGAGGTACTGGAATGTCCGCGTGGAGCCGGTGAAATGGATTCCGGCCAAGCGCGGATCGGCCAAGGCCACCTCCGACAGTTGCGCTCCGTCGCCGGTGACCATGTTGATCACGCCCGGCGGCAGGCCCGCCGCCTCGAGCAGCCGCATCGTGTGGAAGGCCGACAACGTCTGCGTGGGCGAGGGCTTCCACACCACCGTGTTGCCCATGAGAGCGGGGGCGGTCGGGAGGTTGCCCGCGATAGCGGTGAAGTTGAAGGGCGTGATGGCGTAGACGAAGCCTTCCAGCGGCCGATAATCCATCCGGTTCCACACCCCGGCGCTCGACTGGGGCTGCTGCTCCAGGATTCCGCGCGCGAAGGCGACGTTGAACCGCCAGAAGTCGACCAGCTCGCAGGGCGCGTCGATCTCGGCTTGCTGGACCGATTTCGACTGCCCGAGCATGGTGGCCGCCGCGACCGTCTCCCGCCACGGCCCGGCCAGCAGGTCGGCGGCGCGCAACAGCACCGCGGCGCGCTCCTCGAACGGCAGGGCCCGCCAACCAGGAGCCGCCCCGATCGCGGCGTCGATGGCCCCGTGGGCTTCGGAGTGGGTGATGTCGGTGTAGGTGCCCAGCACCTGCCGATGCCGATGCGGTGCGACGATGTCGTGCCGCGCGCCTATGCCGGGTCGGTGCTTGCCGCCGATAACCAACGGCACGTCGACGGGTTCGGCGGCCAGCTCAGCCAGCTTGCCGACCAATAACTCCCGTTCGCGGCTTCCGGGCGCGTACGAGTGCACCGGTTCGTTTTCGGGCGTGGGGACAACCGTGACAGCGTCCATACCTCAGGCTAGCTCTCCTGGCCCGCCCTGAACGGACGCCGACACACCCCGATCGGATCAGGAAGCGCCTTGCGCGGGACCGAGGTCGCCGCGCGCGTGCGCGAAGATCCCCCGAGGGTCAGCCCGCGGCCAGTCGTTCGGCCGCCGCCGCGATCCGCTCGTCGGTCGCGGTCAGCGCGATCCGGACGTGCTCGCTCGCCCCGGGGCCGTAGAAGTCGCCGGGCGCGGCGAGGATTCCGCGCTCGGCCAGCCAGTCCAAGGTGGTCCGGCACGACTCACCGCGCGTGGACCACAGGTACAGGCCCGCCTCGGAGTGATCGATCCGGAAACCCGCTCCCTCCAGCGCCTTTCGCAACAGGTCCCGACGGGCCCGGTACCGTTCGCGCTGCCGCGCCTCGTGCGCGTCGTCGCTGAGCGCGGCCGTCATCGCGGCTTGGATCGGGAACGGCACCATCATGCCCGCGTGCTTGCGCACTTCGAGCAGTTCGGCGACCAGCGCCGGGTCACCGGCCACGAACCCGGCACGGTAACTGGCCAGGTTGGAGGTCTTGGACAGCGAATGCACGGCGAGCAGGTTGGTGTGGTCGCCGTCGCACACCTCCGGGTCGAGCAAGGAGACGGCGCGCCCCTCCCACGTCAGACCCAGGTAGCACTCGTCGGAGGCGACGATCGCGCCGCGCTCGCGGGCGAAGGCCACCACCTTGCGCAGATGCTCCACGCCGAGTACCCGGCCGGTCGGGTTGGACGGCGAGTTCACGTAGATCAGCCCGGGCGTCTGCGGGCCGAGCCTGGTCAGTCCGTCCGCGCGCAGCACCTGCGCGCCCGCCAGCAGGGCGCCGACCTCGTAGGTGGGATAGGCGACCTCGGGGATGACGACCAGGTCGCCCGCGCCCAGGCCGAGCAACCGGGGCAGTCCCGCGATCAGCTCCTTGGTGCCGATCGCGGGCAGCACGGCCGCGGGCTCGAGTCCGGTGATCCCGTACCGCCGCTTCAGCGCGTCGACCGCGGCCGCGCGGAGTTCGGGGGTGCCGTGCGTGGTCGGGTATCCCGGGACCGCGGCGACGGAGTTCAACGCCGTCCGGATCAGCGGGTCGACCGGGTCGACCGGAGTGCCGACGGACAGATCGACGATTCCGCCGGGGTGGGCGGCCGCTCGAACCTTCACCGCGGCGATGGTGTCCCAGGGAAAATCGGGCAGCAGGCTGCTGACCCGGCCACGCGGTGACACGTCAGGTCTCATTCACTCGCCATCGGGGGCAGTTCCTTGACGAACGGCGGGTCGTAGTCCACCTTGCCGACCTTCGTGGCGCCGCCGGGCGAGCCCAGCTCGTCGAAGAAGTCGACGTTGGCGTTGACGTAGCCGCTCCACTGGTCCGGGGTGTCGTCTTCGTAGAAGATCGCCTCGACCGGGCACACCGGCTCACATGCACCACAGTCCACGCACTCGTCGGGATGGATGTACAGCATCCGGCCACCCTCGTAGATGCAGTCCACGGGGCATTCCTCGATGCATGCCTTGTCCTTCACGTCAACGCACGGTTCAGCGATGATGTACGGCACTGCCGCTCTCCTAGTCTGTCCTCGCCTGCGGGATAGTCCGCCCGGCGAAACCCTATCCCGGCAACCCCACGTTACTACTGGTCAGCCTGCCCTAACTTCGGGAGTCGCGCACGGTGACGCGAGGGGCGAATTCCACTCCGCCACCCGGCTTACTCGGAGGTCACCGCGTCTTCCGAGGTCGCGGCGGAGCGTGGAGGAAGCGATCGGTCATTGCGCCGGTCTCCGGCGCCGCGGCGAACCGGGAAAACCGATCGCACCGCGGGCCGGAACCTATCGCCGTGGCCAGCGGACTAACCCACCGTCAACGGCAACGCCGACAGTTTGCGTTCCGGCACGCCGTAGGTCGTCGTACGCTCGCGGGCCGGACGATCGATGCCCGCGGCGATCTCCACCAGCTCCGCCACCGTCTTCGCCGAGCCGTGCTGCGAACCCGCCATCCGGGAGATGGTCTCCTCCATCAACGTGCCGCCGAGATCGTTGGCGCCGCTGTTGAGCATCACCCGGGTTCCGGTGGTGCCGAGTTTGACCCAGCTGGTCTGGATGTTCCGGATCCGGCCGTGCAGCATGATCCTGGCCAGCGCGTGCGCGGCGCGGTTGTCGCGGTTGGTCGGCCCGGGCCGCGCGGCGCCCGCCAAGTACAGCGGCGCGCTCTGGTGCACGAACGGCAGCAGCACGAATTCGGTGAAGCCACCGGTCTCGTCCTGGATTCCGCGCAGCACCCGCAGATGCCCGACCCAGTGCTTCGGATTGTCCACGTGGCCGTACATCATCGTCGAGCTGGACCTGATCCCCACCTGGTGGGCGGTGGTGATCACCTCGATCCACGCCGAGGTGGGCAGTTTGCCCTTGGTGAGCACCCAGCGCACCTCGTCGTCCAAGATCTCCGCCGCGGTGCCCGGAATGGTGTCCAGTCCGGCCTCCTTCAGCGCGACCAGCCAGTCCCGGATGCTCTGGCCGCCGCGCGAGGCGCCGTTGACGATCTCCATCGGACTGAACGCGTGCACGTGCATCGAGGGCACCCGCCGCTTGACCGCCCGCACCAGGTCGGCGTATCCGGTGACCGGCAGGTCCGGGTCGATGCCGCCCTGCATGCACACCTCGGTGGCGCCGTCCACGTGCGCCTCCCAGGCCCGGTCGGCGACCTCGTCCGTACTCAGCGTGAACGCGTCGGCGTCGCCTTTGCGCTGGGCGAAGGCGCAGAACCGGCACCCGGTGTAGCAGATGTTGGTGAAGTTGATGTTCCGGTTGACCACGTAGGTCACGTCGTCGCCGACCGTGTCCCTGCGCAGCTGATCCGCCAGCGCGGCCACCGCCTCCAGCTCGGCGCCGTCCGCCGTGGCCAGCGCGAGGTATTCCGCGTCGCTGAGCCCGGCCGGGTCGCGCTCGGCGGCGCGCAGCGCGGCGAGCACGTCGGCGGCCAGCCGTTGCGGCGCGGCGGCGAGGTCGCGCGCCTGTTCCCGGATGGTGTCCCAGTCGCCGAACGCGCCGACCACGTCCTGCCCGAGCGCCGCGTCGCTGCGGGCCTCGGTGTTGCGGCCCTCGATGTCGATGGCGGTGTTGAGGTCGACGCGGCCGGCCGAATCCCAGGACTCGTCCGGTTCCTGCCAGGGCAGACCGACCGGGAGGGCGTCCGGATTCGCCAGCCCCGTCGCCGGGTCGGTGAGCGCCGCGACGTGCGCGCCGATGCGCGGATCCACCCACGGGTTGCCCGCGCGCACGTACTTCGGGTGCGCGGAGGTCCGCTCGACCAGCTGATAGCCCGCCGCCTCGGTGATCTCCCGCAAGGTGTCCAGGTTCGGCCACGGCCGCTCCGGGTTCACGTGGTCGGGCGTCACCGGCGAGACGCCGCCCCAGTCGTCGATGCCCGCCTCGATCAACGCCCGGCACTCCTCGTGCGACACCAGGTTCGGCGGCGCCTGCACCGGCACGTCCGGCCCGAGCAGCAGGCGGGTGACGGCGATGGTGGCGAGGAATTCCGCCAGGCCCGCGTCCGGAACGTCCCGCATCGCGGTGTCGTCCTTGGCGCGGAAGTTCTGGACGATGACTTCCTGGATGTGCCCGAACGCCTTGTGCTGCTTGCGAATCGCCATGATCGAGTCGGCCCGCTCGGCCATCGTCTCGCCGATGCCGACCAGGATGCCGGTGGTGTAGGGCACCGAGAGCCGGCCCGCGTCGGTGATGGCGCGCAGCCGCACCGCGGGGTCCTTGTCCGGGCTGCCGTAGTGGCAGTTGCCCTTCTCGGTGAACAGCCGCGTGGAGGTGGTCTCCAGCATCATGCCCATGGACTGCGCCACCGGCTTGAGCCGCGCGATCTCCGCCCAGGACAGCACACCCGGGTTCAAGTGCGGCAGCAGGCCGGTCTCCTCCAGCACCATGATCGACACGGCGCGCAGGTAGTCCAGCGTGGAGTCGTAGCCGCGCTCGTCCAGCCACTGCGCGGCCTCGGGCCAGCGGTCCTCGGGGCGGTCGCCCAAGGTGAACAGCGCCTCCTTGCAACCGAGCGCGGCGCCGCGACGGGCGATGTCGAGCACCTCGTCGGGTTCGAGGAACATCCCATTGCCCTCGGCGCGCAGCTTGCCGGGCACGGTGACGAAGGTGCAGTAGTGGCACTTGTCCCGGCACAGCCGGGTCAGCGGGATGAAGACGTTGCGGGAGTAACTGATCGTCTCGGGACGCCCGGCGGACGCCAGCCCGGCATCGCGCACCCGCGCGGCGCTGCGACACAGGTCGGCGAGGTCGTCACCGGTCGCGTGCAGCAGCACCGCGGCCTCGTCCACGTTCAACGTGACGCCGTCGCGGGCCCTGCGCAGCGCCCGGCGCATGGCCGATGGACTGGGCGGCGCGGACGGGACGCTCGGGTTCGGTAGGTCGATCACGCCCTCGATCATGCGCTACACATCCGGAACTGTCTCCCTCCAGTGCTGGTTGCGGCGAAGCGGACGGGCCACCGTGCCGCTCGCCACGGAGCCCCCGCGGGGACGGGAGCGCCGTTGAGCGTTGACAACTGCGGGCTGCCCGAGGCTATTCCAGGGCACCGCGCCGGCTCCTGCGCGACCGCCGGCGGGGCCGCCGCGCCGAGGACGATCTCCATTGGAGCGGCTGCACCGGGGCCGCGCCCGTAACGACGACTCATCGCGCAGTCTCCTATCGCGCACTCGACCGGCGATCCGACGTATGCCTGATGCGTTGCGACCCAACGAAGTTGATCGCCTCGCAAGACTCCGGCGGTCTCGCACGCAACCGCCTGCCCACTCGGGGACGTCGCCCTGAGCCGCTGACGATTGCCTGCGACAGCACTCGCGTGGTCGTGCAAACATTGGCAACATGTCGCAGCCGCGCACGATCATGGCCGACCCGGCCTGGCGCCCGAGTCCGAAAGCCAAGTTGCTGTGGACCGCGCAGGCCGTGCTGGCCTGGGTGGTTCCGTTCGCGGCTCTGCTGGTGTGGGCGTTGCTCGACTCCGCGCACCGCGGGTGGCAGCTCGGATTCTTCCTGGCCGCCCTCGTACCGGCCGCGCTGAACATCGGGGTGGCGCCGTGGTGGCGATACGCCGTGCACCGCTGGGAGGTCACCGACGAGGCGGTCTACACCCGGGTCGGCTGGCTCACTCAGGAGAGCCGGGTCGCGCCGATCTCGCGAGTACAGACCGTCGACACCGAGCGCGGCCCGCTGGAGCGCCTGCTCGGACTGGCCACGGTCACCGTCACCACCGCGTCCTCCGCGGGAGCGGTGCAGATCAGCGCACTGGATCTCCCGGTCGCCGAGGAGACCGTGACGCGGCTGACCCGGATCGCCGCCCAGCACCGCGGTGACGCGACATGAGCGGCGAACCGGACGCGGGCATCGCGCGGGCCGAGCAACCGTGGCAGCGGCTCGACAAGCGGATGCTGCTGGTCCACCCGATCACCGAGGTGGTGAAGTTCATCCCGGTGCTGATCGGGTCGGTGATCCTCGGTACCAGCAGCGGCAACCACGGGTGGAGCGTCATCCCGGTCGTGCTGATCGTCGGGTTCGCGCTGACCCGCTGGTTCACCACGACGTATCGGGTCGGGCCGACGCACGTCGAGTTGCGAACCGGACTGGTGGCACGGAAGAAGCTGTCGGTGCCGCGATCGCGAATCCGCTCGGTGGACATCGAGGCGGACCTGCTGCACCGGATGCTCGGGCTCGCGGTGCTGGCGATCGGCACCGGCCAGCAGGCCGATTCGGGTGAGCAGTTCAAGCTGGACGCCTTGGCCGCCCGGGTGGTGCCGCCCTTGCGCGCCGCGCTGCTCGCCCATACCGCCGAGCGGGCGGACGAACCCGAGGAGCGAAAAGAACCGCAGGACAGTGCATCCGGTGGTTTCGCTGGGACGCGGACCCGGGCGCGCGAGATCGGGCACTGGCGTCCGGTCTGGGTGCGCTACGCCCCGCTGTCGCTGACCGGGTTCGCGATCGTCGCGCCGATCGTCGGCCTCGCGTTGCAATACGGGCTCGGGGAGGTCGTGTTCCGGTCGGACGCGGTGCACGACGTGGAAGACGGCGGCGCGCTCGTCCTCGCGCTCGCCGGAGCCGCGCTGTTGTGCGGCATCGTGCTCGTGGTCAGCGCTGCCGCGTGCGCGCACTATCTGACCACCTATTTCGGGCTGCGCGTGCGCGACGACGGCAAGACCTTGCAGCTGCGCCACGGCCTGTTCACCACCCGCCAGATCACCCTCGACCGGGCGCGGCTGCGCGGGGCGACGGTGAAGGAACCGCTGCTGCTGCGCCTGGCGGGCGCCGCCGAACTCGAAGCGATCATGACCGGCGAGAACCCGCGGCAGAAGATCCTGCCGCAGGCCCCGCGCAGCGCCGTCGAGCACACCCTCGGCCACTTGCTCGCCCCCGGCGAGGTGCGCGCCGACGAATTGCCCGCCGGTCCGCACGCGTGGCCCACCGGAGCGGGGGCGTCCGGCGTGCGCACCGTCCCCGCGCCGGGCAGCGCTCCGCTGGTCCTGCACGGCCCGGCCGCACGGCGCCGCAGGTACACCCGCACGCTCGCGCCGGTCGTCTTCCTCGCACTGGTGATGGCCTATGTCTCTCTTGCGGGCCAGCATTATTCGCCGTGGTGGTGGCTGCTGCCCGGGCTCACCCTGCCGATCGCGATCGCGCTCGCGGAGGACCGCTACCGCGGCCTCGGGCACTCGGTGCTGCCCCGCACGGCCGCGGGCCCGACCTGGCTGATCACCCGGACCGGATCGCTCGACCGGGACCGCGACTGCTTGGAAGCGCCCGGCGTGATCGGCTGGACGGTGCGCCAGACCTGGTTCCAGCGGCGCGCCGGAGTCGCCACGGTGGTGGCGGCGACCGCGGCGGGCAAGAAGCGCTACGCGGTGGTCGACCTTCCCGCCGACGCGGCATGGCAGCTCATCGAAGCGGTCACTCCGGGGCTGACCGCAGCCCGCTGACCGAGCGTCATGCGCCGGTGGCGCGTGCGCGGCCCGGGGTGGTGCGGCGCGCACTGCTGAACCGACCCGGCGCACTGCTGAACCGACCCGGTGCACTGTCCACCGACCTGCGCACCGCTGAACCGACCGGGCGCACTGCTCACCGTCCGGCGCGCCGCTCACCGACCTGCGCGCCGCTCACGGACGCCGTGCCACCCTGGCGGTCCGGCTCGCTCGCCCCGCCCGGCTCAGCCGCGACCGAAGAGGTGGCTGTTGGCCTGAATGTAGATGTAGGCCAGGGGCGGAAGCAGCCCACTGAACAGCAGCAGCGCCGTCCGCCAGTCACTGCCGAGCAGGATGTCACCGCCCGGTCCCCTGCTCGCGCAGACCAGGAAGCCGAACGCCCAGGCCACCACGGGAAGCCCCAGCACCGCGGGACGCCGGGTGACCGTTCGCACGCCCGCGACGAGCAGGACGTTCACCACCCCGGCCGCTACGACGGAGATCGGGAACGCGAGGGAGCCCAGATAGGCCGGCAGGTACAGCACCTCGAGCGCCAAGGTGAGCAGGGCGTCGAGAATCAGCAACACGACGATCACCTGCCCCAGGAGCACGCCCGCGGGAAGCCGGGCCGCGCCGGACGCCACGGGAACGTGATCGCCGGTGTGGTCGTTCACCTTGGTCGTCACGGCACCGGCGGGTAGCCGAGGAGGGTCAACAGGTGGCTCTGCATATCGGCGAACGCGTACAGCACGGTCATATACAGGTCGTGCTGCTCCTGCCAGTGCGGCCGCATACTGTCGACGAACGCCGCGATCGCGTTCTGGAGCTCCCAGTTGTACATACTGCCGAGTCTATTCCGGGGTTCCGAGGCGCATGATCAGTTCTCCTGGCCGGCCGGAGAGCTCGGCGATCGCCGGGAACTCGCCGGTGGGATCGCCACGTTTCGCCGCACGGTACTCGTCATTCCGTTCCGGCGAACAGATCGTGTTCCCGGCCGTCCGGCCCGAGCGGTCCGCGGCGGCCTCGCACCAGAATGAAATGCTCCTCCGGCAGCACGGGCTGGGCGACATTGTTCGACAGCGCGAATTCCCGCCCGGACGGCGCGACGGTGACCTGGGTGGCGTGCGCCCGCAGCGCCGCGCGCTTGGCCGCCAGCACGTCGGAGACGTCGATCGTGGTGGTGACCTCGTGGCTGGGCACGCTCGCCAGTTCGCCCTCGGCGGGCAGCCGCCAGCCGGGCGGCAGCGCGCCGGGCAGCCCGGCGGCCGTGCGCCGGGCCAGCGCGGTGGTGTGCGAGCGCAGCATGTCGGCGTCGGTGACGGTCCAATAGAACTTCGCGATGTCCCAGCCCTCGCCCGCGGCGGCCCGCACCGCGGACGTGGTGATCTCGTGTGCGCGGATGTGGTCCGGGTGGCCGTAGCCGCCCTTGGGGTCGTAGCCGACCACCACGCGCGGGCGCACGCGGAGCATCACGTCCGTGAGAGCCCGCACGGCTTCGTCTCCGGAGCGCACGAAGACGCGCGGCTTGTTGGCGGCGGGAGTTCCCGCCATTCCGGAATCGCGCCAGCGGCCCGCGCCGCCGAGGAACAGCGGCGGCCCCGCGTCCAGCGCCTGGAGTGCACGGGTCAGCTCCAGCACGCGGTAACCACCGAGCTGGTCGGCGTGCTGCGCGGCGAGCAGTGCCCAGTCCTCGCCGATCACCTCGCCCTCTTCGCCGAGGGTGCAGGTGACCACCGTGACCGGCACACCGCGACGGCGGTAGTGCGCGATCGTCCCTCCGGTGGTGATGGACTCGTCGTCCGGATGGGCGTGCACCAGCAGCAGCCCGCCGGTCGCCGCCGTCACGGGATCCGGCGCCACATGGACGCGTCGCCGAAGATGCCGACCTGGATCGCGCCGCTGAGCGAGGCGCCGTCCACCCGGGGACCGGAGGCGGCGACCGCGTTGTCCTGCACGATCGGCAGCACCGTGGCCATGGCCCACAGCTTGGGCTCCGCCTCGGCGAGCACCCGTCCCACGTCGCCGCCCCGCAAGGCCTCGTCGATCGCGGGTTGCAGGGCCGGATCACAGACGCCGGACAGATTGCTCGGAGCGCGCTGCGCCGCCTCGGCGATGACTTGCGCCGGGCCGGTGACCCCCGGCAGGGCGGGCGGCGGGCACCCGTAGCGGGACGCCAGCACGGTCGCCGGGTCGGAACCGGCCACCTCCCAGCCGACGATCGCGTCGACCGTGCCCTCGATCAGTTCCTTGCCGTAAAGCTCGTCGGCGGCGACGCTGCGCACCGTCGCGTCGATGCCCGCGCTGCGCAATTGGTCGGCGGCGGTGTTGGCCACCGCCAAGGCGGTAGCGTCCCGGTCGACCGCGCCGATGCGCACGACCAGCGGCTTGCCGTCCTTGCCGACGGTGCGCGGCTGCGGCGCGGGGGAGGTCGGTGAGGTCGCGGGCGGTGGTTCGGGCGCACGCCCGTATCCCGCGGCGGCGAGCAGGGCGAACGCCTCCTCCGCGGACGGCCGCGGCGGGGCGGTCGGGGTGTAGCCCGGGTCGGACGGCGCCAGCACCTGCGCGCGAGCCGGTTCCACCCAGTTGCCGGTCTGCGCGCCGACCGTCGCCAGCAGGGCGGGATCCAGCAGCGCCAGCACACCCGAACGCACTCGCGGATCGCTCAGTTCGCCTTTGCGCCCGTTCAGCGCCAGTTGCAGCACCCGCGACTGCGGCATGATCGCGGTCCGCACCGAGGGAATCGCCCCCAGCTGCGCCTGCGTCGCCACGCCGCCGTGGACCAGCGCCATCTGCACGTCACCGGTGCGCAGCGAACCCGCCAGCTGGGCGGTCGTGCCGCCGCGGCGCAGCAGGATCTGCCCCGGCATCGCCGGTGTGCCCCAGAAACGATCGTTGCGTTCCAGCAGCATCTCGTCGCGGCCCGGGTCCGCCGACCGTATCCCGAACGGTCCCCCGGACACGCGGACGCCGTTGACCTGGCCGTTCATTCCCCGGGCGAATCCACCGGGGGCGTCCTTGAGCAGGTGGGACGGCAGCAGATCGCGGAACAACTCCGGCCACCCGGGATACGGCTGCGACATCACGACGGTGACGGTCTTGCCGCCGGCCGACGAGTTCACGTCCGAGATCAACCGATATCCGGCCGGGTCGACCACGCCCGGTTCGGAGATCATCTCCTGCCACAGGTAGCGGAAGTCCTCGGCCGCGATCGGCGCCCCGTCCGACCAGGACGCTTCGTTGCGCAGCTTGTAGGTGATCGTGAACGGTTCCTGCGCGGTCACCTCGGCGGAGATCAGCAACGACGAATCCGGCACCCAGGTGGTCGCTCCGGGACGCGCCGGATCGAGCACCGGCCGGAACGGGCTGGGCAGCACGAGAGAGGCGATCGCCGAGGTGGCCGGGGACTGGTCCGAGCGCAGATGCGGATTGAACGCGGTGCCGATGGTGTCCAAGGCGACCACGACGGTCGTCTCCGCGGGCTTGACCGGTGTGGTCTTCGGACTGTCGGTGCTCTCGATGGGCGGCGGCGGGTTCGCCGCACAGCTGCTGATCATGGTCAGCGCTGCCACGGCCGGCAACAACGTGCGCCACGCTGCGCGTTTTCCTGCGCCCACTTTCACGCTCGGGAACTCTACCGTACGGGCGCGTTCGTTCGCAGATTACTGCCGTGGTCGGGGGAAACACGGGCGCGAGTGGATATCGACGCCGGAGAAACGGCAGAGCGCCGCCGGTCGGCGAGGTGGCGCGACCATACAGTGTCCAGCCTCGGCAAATATTCGGTTTACCGGCTGCGGCCGCAATACTCGGGCGCGGATCGTTCTACAGAAGGCCAGGGGGCGCACGGCGGCAGCTTCTGCGGAACGGATAAGTCGCCTCTCTACGCCGAAAGTGAACGATTGCGTCGACACCATGAATGGCTGGGTAACCAGTTCCTGCTGCGCAGTGCCCGGCAACGCCCGCGCAGGTCCGTGCGACCTGATCGTCGCATGTCAAGCCCACTTCGACCCGTCACGCAGCTCGTCGCACCAGGACGCCTCTCCGCCGCGTGCGCGGAGCGAGGAAACGCCGAACAACACACTTCCGCCGACAATTCCCACTGAGCCATGGATCACCGCGACGAGTTTTCTGGCACTGATACGACAGGGCCCGCGAGCTCACCGGAAATCAATTCGCTATGCACTCGCTCGATTTCCACATCCGCGTGCCGAACGATCTGAAAACCAGACGAATTACTTCGGATCAGCTATTGCAGAAGGAATGCGATTCACATATTGCATCAATCCAGCTCCGAGCTGTTTCGAATTTCTGCTGGACTATGCGGAGTAAGATTCGGCCTGCGGAACGATTAGCTACATCGGACGGCCCGCGCCCGGTATGGCGAACACACGCAGGACTCCACCAGGCACTTCACCGACACGGAATCCGGCGCGCCGCGGCGACACCGGATTCCGTTCAGCGGATTCGGTTACAGGGCCGCGCGGTCGCGAGCCTTACGCCGCGACAGTTCGCGCGCGCGCTCGTTCTGCCCGAGGATCACCTTGCGCACGCGGACCACTTCCGGAGTGACCTCCACGCACTCGTCGGCGGCGCAGAACTCCATGGCGCCTTCCAGATCCAGTTGCAGCGGCTTGGCCAGGGTCTCGATCACGTCGGCGGTCGAGCTGCGCATATTGGTCAGCTTCTTCTCTCGCGTGACGTTGATGTCGAGATCCTCCGCGCGGGGGTTGACGCCGACCACGTGCCCCTCGTAGGTGTCCGCGCCGGGCTCGACGAAGAACTGCCCGCGGTCGGCCAGCTGGATCATGGCGAACGGCGTCACGGTGCCCGACCGGTCCGAGACCAGCGAGCCGGTGTGCCTGGCCCGGATCTCGCCCGCCCACGGCGCGTAGCCGTGCGACACGGCGTTGGCGATGCCGGTGCCGCGGGTCTCGGTGAGGAAGTCGGTGCGGAAGCCGATCAGGCCACGCGAGGGGACGATGAACTCCATGCGCACCCAGCCGGCGGCGTGGTTGCTCATCTGCACCATCTTGCCCTTGCGCGCGGCCAGCAACTGGGTGATCGCGCCGAGGTACTCGTCGGGGCAGTCGATGGTCAGCTCCTCGTACGGCTCGTGCACCTTGCCGTCGACCTGCTTGGTGACCACCTGCGGCTTGCCCACGGTCAGCTCGAAGCCCTCGCGGCGCATGGTCTCGACCAGGATGGCCAGCGCCAGCTCGCCGCGGCCCTGCACCTCCCAGGCGTCCGGGCGGCCGATGTCGAGCACGCGCAGCGACACGTTGCCGACCAATTCCTGGTCCAGGCGCGCCTTCACCATGCGGGCGGTCAGCTTGTGCCCCTGCACCCGGCCCACCAGCGGCGAGGTGTTGGTGCCGATGGTGACCGAGATGGCCGGCTCGTCGACGGTGATGCGCGGCAGGGCGACGGGCTCATCGATGTCGGCGAGGGTGTCGCCGATCATGATGTCCGGAATGCCCGCGATGGCGACGATGTCGCCCGCCACGGCGAGTTCACCGGGCTGGCGCTCCACGCCGATCGTCTGCAGCAATTCGGTGATCTTCACCTGCTTCACGCCGTCGGCGTGCATCCACGCCACGTTCTGCCCCTTGCGCAGCTCGCCGTTGTGGATGCGGACCAGCGCGAGGCGGCCGAGGAACGCCGAGGCGTCCAGGTTCGTGACGTGCGCCTGCAGCGGCGCGGTCGGATCGCCCTTCGGCGCGGGGATGTGTTCGAGCAGCACGTCGAACAGCGCGTCGAGATTCTCGGCGGCGGGCGCGTTGCCGTTCTCCGGACGTTCCTTGGACGCCTTGCCCTCTCGGCCGGAGGCGTACAGCACCGGAAGGTCCAGTGCGAGTTCGGCGGCTTCGGCGGCGGCGTCGTCCAGATCGGAGGCCAGGTCCAGCAGCAGGTCGTGGCTTTCCTCGACGACCTCCTCGATGCGGGCGTCGGGACGGTCGGTCTTGTTCACCACCAGGATCACCGGCAGCGACGCGGCCAGCGCCTTGCGCAGCACGAACCGGGTCTGCGGCAACGGCCCCTCGGACGCGTCGACCAGCAGCACGACGCCGTCCACCATGGACAGGCCGCGCTCGACCTCACCGCCGAAGTCGGCGTGACCGGGGGTATCGATGACGTTGATGACGGTGACCGAGCCGTCCGGATGATGCCGGTGCACCGCGGTGTTCTTGGCGAGAATGGTGATGCCCTTCTCGCGTTCCAGATCCCCGGAGTCCATCACGCGATCGACGGGCTCGGCCCGCTCGGCGAAGGCGCCCGACTGGCGCAGCATGGCGTCGACCAGGGTCGTCTTGCCGTGGTCGACGTGGGCCACGATGGCGACGTTGCGGAAATCGCGTGCAGACGACACGCCTGAATCCTCCTGCTGTTCGGTGTGGGGCGCCGACGGTGCTCGGTGCCGGCATGAGTGGACCCTACGTGGTTACGCAGGCTGCCGCCTCCGGGTCCTGACGCTCACGCCGGGCTCCTGCAAACGGGTGAAGAATCGAAACTCACCGGGCATCGCGGCCAGATACACCCTACCGGCAGTCCGTTTCGCGCCGCGTTTCAGGCTTTGTAGTTAGGGTAAGCTAACCGCCGTGGGCAAGGTCAAAGCAAAGAAGGTTTCGAGCCTGAAACCGAAGAAGAAGTGCTGTCGGAAGAAGACGCGCTGCTTGAAGTGCCCCGTGGTCATCATGCGGATGAAGAAGTGCGAAGCAGCCGGTGTCACCGGCAAGGATCTGAAGAAGGCACTCAAGCAGGCGCGCGCAGCCTGACCCCCGCCGCCCCTCTCCCGGGGCGGCCCGAGGCGCTAGTAAGGAGTGTTATGGCCCAGCAGACACTGCTTTCCGATACCGAGATCGCCGAGGCCCTCACCGAACTGCCGGACTGGACCCGATCAGGGGACAACCTGGTCCGCACCGTCCAAGCGCCCACTTTTCCCGCGGGTATCGACCTCGTGCGCCGGGTCGCCGAAGCCGCCGAACAAGCCGACCACCACCCGGACATCGACATCCGCTGGCGCAAGATCACCTTCCGTTTGTCCACCCACTCCGCGGGCGGCCTCACGGCACTGGACGTCGCCCTGGCGCATGAAATAGATCGGTTGTGTTGATTGGCCGCGACTTCGTCGCGGCGTGTTCGCGGCCCCCTTGTGGCTCGCGTCCGAGCGACCGCCGCTGGCGACTGCGTCGCGGACGCGGCGGCCGCTCGGACGCGAGCCGGGCCGCGAACGGCGGATGCTCGGTCTCGCTTCGCTCGGAAGACGTGGTTGGGGTGTGCTGGGTGCGTCGCGTGGTGATCGCACCACCTCGGTCTACCGTCGCCGGTGGCGGCGGTGCTCGCTTCTCCCTCGGGGACGCGGCGCACAGGCACGCCATGCTCGGTAACGGCGCACGCTCGATCACGCTCTGCTCGAAACCTATGGCCGCGATGTTGCGTTCGAACATGGAGCCGGATTTCTTCGCCTTTATCGCAGCGAGGTCTCGGATAGCTCGGGGTCTCGTCGCGGTGGCGTTTACCTGGCGCGCGTAGGTCCTTCGGTGGTTACGCGAGTTTCCTGGTCCGGGTCGGTATTCGCGTGCCGGGGTCCGAAGCGGATCACCCAGAGGTAGAAGACGACGACGCCGAGCACGTCGACGGCGCCGAGCCAGGCCAGCACGCCGGGGCGGGAAATGGTCCAGATCGAATCCTGGAAGAAGGACAGCACCCACGGCACGCCGACGAGCATGGTCACCAGCCAGTACCCGGCCATGATCCGCGCGCCGGACGCCCGGCGCAGCGGCCCGTAGATCAGCCAGAGCACCGTCGGCAGCAGCCAGACCCAGTGATGCGACCACGAGATCGGCGAGATCATCAGCCCGAACAACTGCACGACGATCAGCGTGCCGAGCCGGTCGTCGGAGCCGAGCGCGCGCCAAGCGAAGAACGCCAGCGCGGCGACCAGGACCACCGCCGCGAGCCACCACGGGCCGGATTCCACGTCGTATCCGAGGATGCGGCTCAGCGTGCCGCGCAACGACTGGTTCCACACCGAGCCGACCGGGCCGATCCGATCGGCGTCCCCGAGCAACGTGCCGAAATATCGGCGCGCCTCGACCGGCGCGATCAGGAAACTCACGCCGACCGTCGCGCCGAAAACCACCGCCGACCACGCCACCGTGGCCCAGCGCCCGCGCGCCGCGAAATACAGTCCGGTGATGGCGGGGGTCAGCTTGATACCCGCGACGATCCCGACCAGCCCGCCGGAGACCCACCACCGCGAACTGCGCACCGCGAGCATCCCGCCGAGCACCAGGAACACATTGACCTGGCCGTAGTCCATCGTGGTTCGCACCGGCTCCAGCCACAGTCCCACCGCGGTCCAGCCGACGGTCGCGGCTCGCCACTGCGGCGTGCGCAGCCGCTGCGCCCCGAAGATCAGCTCGAAACTGATGTGCACCACCGCGTACAGCGCCGCGGCGATGGCCAGCAACCAAGCCACCGCGACCACGGTGAACGGCAGATAGTGCAGCGGAAAGAACACCAGCGCGGCGAACGGCGGATAAGTGAAGGGCAGCGGGAAGTCCGGCGTCTTCTCCGCATAGGTGAAGTCATAGAGCTGATCGGTCAGCAGCGCGGCCGACCCACCGACATAGACGTGCAGGTCGACCAGGTTCATCCCGTTCGGGGACAACAGCATCCAGAGCAGCCGGGCCAGCACGGACAAGCCGAGCATCGACACAGCCCATCGAAGGTGACGATTCAAATCGCAGGCTTTCGGCTCGGGTGCGGTGCGGCGTTTCGGCACGCCCGGACTTGGATGTTCCGGCGACAGCGCGGACGGCACCGATTAGATTAACCGCAGCGCGGATCCGGTCGGCGCACCCCTGGAACCACCCGTAACATTTACATCAACATTCACACCAGTAACACGAGGGCGCGGTATGTTCTGCTGACACTGATCGGTCCACGGCGCCTTTCGGACGACGCGGCTGTACACGTAGCCGCAATGTCCCTAGAGTGACCCCGAAACGATGGCTTTTAGCAATCGAACCCAGATGTACCCGAGGTAAGGACGGCCAGACCAGTGCTTCGCACCCGAGGATCGCGGATCGCATTGTCCGCACTCGCCATCGCGGCGAGTGCCACGCTCGCCGCGCCGACGACAGCAATCGCGGCCCCCGCGACCGCCCCCGCGGCGGCAACGTACAGCGTTCCCATGGTCCCCGAGGGTGTTCCGGTGGACGCGCTGGCCGCGCTCGCCCCAGCCATCGTCGGCGCCATCGCAGGCCCGGCGGACATCGCGAGCCCAGCCGGTATCGCGGGCCCGCAGTCGGCCATCCTGGATCAGGCGCGCGCGCTGCTGGCCACCTTGAACCTGCCGCCGCAGATCAAATCCACGCTCGAGCGGATCATCACCTTCCTGGACGGCAGCGGCGGCGGTGGCCCCGAGGTGCCGCAGGACGGCCCGGTGATCGCGCAGTTCCTGTACCCCACCATCGGCAAGGGCTGCATCGGCCCGACCTCCGACTCCGTCGGCACCGCGCTGGCCGTGCCCGGTCCGGCCACGCTGCCGCCGCCGGGACCGCAGGCGGGTCAGACCGGCTTCGTCTTCACCGCCCTCGGCACCAAGTCGCCGACGCCGGTGCAGAACCCGCCCATGACGGTGCAGTGGCTCAACCTGGACACCCGACAGTCCGGCGTCCAGCCGCTGACCGACGAGGCCAAGATCAACCCCGACGGCCCCGCCACGCTGTCCGCGATCGCGAACACGGGCTTCGGCCGCGTCGTCGCGGTGGTCTCCGGCTCGCTGACCACCAAGTCCGGTGACGACGCCCCCCGGACCTGCTCGTTCCTGCCGACGCTCGGATTCTTCACCGTAAGCTGAGATCCCCGACCGGAGGCGGCGATTCCACTGGAATCGCCGCCTTCGTCGTTCTCCCGCGAGACCTCGAACAGATCCGCGGCCCCGCCACATGAGCGGTCCGGACTGTGGTAGACCGCTAACTATGGCGACCACCGATTGCTCGAAATCCACGCAGTGTTCGACACGGCCGGGTCATTCGATCCGGAGCAGGCGCTCGCACCGATCAATCCTGTCGATCCGCTCGGAAGGCTCGATCCTGTCCATCGGATCTGCCTACTCCATCCTGTCCATCGGCAGCGTCGGATCGGTGCTGTCGATCGGATCGGTGGGCTCGTTCGGGTCGGGAATCTCGTCGTTCTCCTTCGCCAGCCTCGGCTCCGCGTTCTCCGGCCTGTCCCGGTGGTCGCTGTTCGCCTGGCTCGGCGACCACGAGGCGCCGGACAGCCGCCCGTCACTGCGGGTGGTGCCGGACGACGAACCCGACTTGCGCGTCGCCCCGATAAGCCACTGCCAGACGTAACATTTGCCAGCGCCTGCGGCGCTGGGTGTTCGCGGCCCCCTTGTGGCTCGCGTCCGAGCGGCCGCCGCTGGCGACTGCGTCGCGTGCGCGGCGGCCGCTCGGACGCGAGCCGGGCCGCGAACGGCGGATGCTCGGTCTCGCTTCGCTCGGAAGACGTGGTTGGGGTGCGCTGGGCGCGTAGGAATGGGTCCCGCGATACTCACCGACTCGCGGAGGACGCGCGCAGCGATCAGAAGGCTCACGCCACTGGACCGATGACCTGACAACCGGGCAGGGCGAGACCCTCTCGCTTCCGCTCGCGGTCGCGAATATCGCCAGCACTGTCACAGGAAGGGTCTCCGAGACTCGCTGGTGGCGCAGGAGTACCGGCCATGCTGCCGGAGCAGGGCCGGTGGTGGCAGCTGATCTGAATCTGCTTCGAACTCTGCGCTGTCGGCACAGTCTCGGACAGCTGGGCGGCATGATCGCCTCGCTGGGCGCGGCCTGGACAGCCCTGGCGCGTGGATAACGCTGGGCTACGCGGGCGCCGCGGTCCGCAGAACGGGATTCCGTTTCACCACTGCCCGTACTCGGGCGTGAGCACGTTGTTCACATCGATCCCCACCCCGTCGAGGGTTCGCTTGTCGATCTCGAACTGGTGCAGGTTGGCGGTGGGGTGCACGAAACCTTTCGGGGTTCCCCAGTTGTGCTGCCAGTACCAAGAGGCCAGTCCGGCGGTTTGCGCGAGTTCGATGGTGGGGGTGTTCGCGTAGACGCCGGTGTTCTCCTTGCCGAGCACCGACTGCCAGCCCAGCAGGTACGGCGCGATCATGGTGGCGAAGTCGACCGGGGAGGGGTTGTCGTCGATGGACGCGTAGATGGGCACGTTGTCGGGGCCGCCCGCGGCGCGGTGCAGCGCGAGCCCGCGCTCGGCGTGCCGCTTGCCCGCCTCCAGCCCGCCGCGCCAGTCCGCGGTCGGCCCCTTACCGAACTGGTAGCACGAGACGATCTGGAGACCCGCCGCCTTGAGATCCTCCACTTCGGCGGAGCGCAGCGGTTTGCCCGCCATCCACTCGGCGCCGGGTCGTCGGTCGGAGACATAGCGGATCACGCCGAGATGTCCCGCGTCGCGGATCGCCGTGGCAGCGGGAACGCCGCCCGAGTAGTCGATCAGCGTGCCGAGCGAGGGCCGGGCGGAGGCCGCGGCCGCCGTCGCGGTCACGCCGACCACGGCCGCGGCGGCCGCGTAGGCGAACAGATCACGCCGGGATACCGAGCTGGAACGCATCGTGGACTCCTTCGCGCGACCCGACCTGGATGGCAGCGTGCCCGGCGCACCTTCCCCATACCTGATGTGCGCCGGGAGCCTCGAACGTGAACTCATTTCACCACATTCACATTGGAACCGCTAGACCCAGGAGAAACACGTTTCACATTCGCCACAGAAGCACGGGGCGGTGCGCGGCTCAGGCGATGCCGTCGATGCGCGCGGCCACATCGATGGTGCGCATCGCAGGGTCGGCCAGTTCCCTGCGGATCACCGCCGCCACCTGCGCCACGACCTGTTTCCTTATCCCGGCGAGCGCGCCGAGAGCCGCTGCTCGCGCGCCGTGCGCGGTGAACTCCATCCGGATGTCGGCCGGGTCCGGCGGCGGCACGTCGATCACCACGCGCAACGGATCGGCGGCTCCGGCGGTGAGCACCAACGGCACCTCGAGGTCGGCGCGATAGCGATTGGCTTTCAGCACGTCCACCGTGATGTCCAAGCTCACTGGCAACATCAGGTCGAAGGCGACCAGGTCGGCCGACCGGTCCACCAAGCGCGGCAGGCGGACCGCGCCGCGAACGGTCACCACGGCGCTGGCACGCGGCCCGGTCCGCAGCGGCCCGACCTCGATCGGCCGCCCCGCCAACCGCTCCACTACGTCGAGCACCCGCTCGCGCGTCACGAGGCGGGAGAAGAAACGATGACCGAACCGCCCGTAGTCGATCCAGTCGAACGCGGTCTTGTCCCGGTGCTCCGAGCGCTTTCCCGCGACCATGGCCTCGACGTCGAACACCAGGCCGCGGCGGGTGTGCGGATCGGCCAGCATGGCGTTGACCCGGGAGGCGACCTCCCGCTGCACGACGCCCGCGATCGGGTCGAGCAGCCATTCCCACGCCGAGTCCACCGCTTGGGCGCGCAGGACGAAGCTGATGTCGCGCTGGGTGATCGGCGGGATGTCGATGATGACGAGCACGGGTTCGGCGGTGCGGGCGTGCAGCGTGAGGTCGATTTCGACCCGCGCCTCCAGGCGTAGCTTCCGGCCGCCGAGCAGCACCTTCAGCGTGAGCGACACCGGGACGGTGACCGCGAACGACACGCGCGGACCGCTGTGCAGGACGCGCGGGGTGCCGACCTTGCCCTCGGCGACGAAACCGGCGAGCCCGGCGGGGCCGATCGAGACCGGGCCGATGATCATGCCGCGGCCCGCCATGCCGGATACGGCGGACTCGATGCGCGCGGCGTTCACGGCGTGCGTGACGAAACGCTCACCGAACTCGGCGTAGTCGATCCAGACAGGCGCACTACCAGCGTCGTCGATCGGATGCATCAGTAGTTCCTGAACCCTCACCTCTCGATGGACACCCGACACGGTACGCGACCGATCTTGCCCGGCTGTGGAACGCGCTGCTCAGCCCGGGATCCCCGTCCTGCCGATGAGGGGGAAGCAGGGCGGGGACCGGCGGCGGCGCTGCCGGGCGCCGCCGTCTCCATCGTAGGACTATCCGGCGCGCTGTTTCACCCGCATATCGGAGGGTCCGGGCGCGCCGAGTTCGATCTCACAATCGCCCGAAACCGACCACGCCGGGAAGGTCGGCCAGGGTGAACCGGTAGATGCGGACCTCGTCGAATTCGTTGCCGCCGATGGTGGTGACCCGGCCGTCGTCCGCCCGAAGGACGATGTTCGTGTGCTGACCATAGGGGCTGGACTCTCCGTACAGCAGGACGTCACCCGTGCGCGGGACGTAGCCCGACCCGATCGGGGAGAACCGCCCGTTGCTCTCGTAGTACTCCTGCAGCGTGTACACGCCGGGGATCCGCCACGAGCCCGAATTCGGATTGGAAAGCGGCACACCCGCCTCACGGAACACCCAGCTGACGAAGTCGGCGCACCATGCCTCGTCGACACCCTCGGCGTATTTCGGGCCGGCTCCAGGCGCGCTGAACTCACGCTCGGCGACCGCCACGATCCCGGCCTGAGCCGGATCGAGCGCGGACCGATCGAGAGCGGGGAACTCGGTGAGCCGCTCTTCCCCCACCGCCAGACCGTCCCGGCGGTCCTGCCACGTATAGAGCCCGGCCACCGCGGCGGCAGCCACACCCAGCGCCACCAAGACCAGCGCGATCCACCGTCCGGACCGTGACCTCGGTTCTCGTCCCGTCATCTCCCGGCTCCTCCCTACCGCGAACTTTCGAGTATGCGGGATGCAACGCGCGAATCGGCCGAACAGTTCCAATTCCACCGCACGGCGGTTTCGCTTCCCCCGCGACGGGGCGCCCTCCACGAGCCGAAATCGTTTACGGCGCCGGGGCAATCGCGCTAGTCTGCGGGAGAGACCAGCCGATGGGGAGGTACGGCCCTGGACACGCTGTGGACATTCATCGTGCATCGTCGGCACCAGTTGCTGGTCGACTCCTACCTGCACGTCTCGGCCGTGGTGCAATCGGTGCTGCTCGCCACGGTGGTCTCGGTACTGATCGGGATTCTGGTCTACCGCAGTCCGTTCGGCTCCTCGATCGCCTCCGCGCTGGCCGGCGCGGTGCTCACCGTGCCGTCGTTCGCGCTGCTCGGCCTGCTGATCCCGGTGCTCGGACTCGGTGTCGCACCGACGATCACGGCGCTCGTGGTGTACGCGCTGCTACCGATCATGCGCAACACCATCATCGGACTCGCCTCGGTGGACCCCGCCGTGACCGACGCGGCGCGCGGGGTCGGGATGAACCGGCTGCGCGTACTCGCCCGGATCGAGCTGCCGCTGGCCTGGCCCGCCATCCTGGCCGGAATGCGGGTGAGCACCCAGCTGATCATGGGAATACTCGCGCTCGCCGCTTACGCCAAAGGTCCCGGGCTCGGCAATCTGATCTTCTCCGGACTCGCTCGCCTCGGCAGTCCGAACGCGGTGCCGCAGGCGCTGGTCGGCACGATCCTCGTCGTCGTGCTCGCCCTCGCGCTCGACGGGATCTACGTCCTGATCGGACGGCTCACCACCTCGAGGGGAATTCGTGACTGACACCGAAACCAGCGGCGGCGCGGCCGCATCGGTCGTCTCCGGCGTCGAGATCGTGCTCGACTCGGTGACCAAACACTATCCGGGTCAACGCGACCCGGCCGTCGACCGCGTCTCGCTGACCATCCCGGCCGGTGAGATCGTGGTCCTGGTCGGCCCCTCCGGTTGCGGCAAGACCACCACCATGCGGATGATCAACCGGTTGATCGAGCCCACCTCGGGGACCGTCACGATCGACGGGCGCGACGCGGCCACGATGCATCCCGACCGGTTGCGCCGCGGCATCGGCTACTCGATCCAGCAGGCGGGCCTGTTCCCGCACCTGACCGTCGCGCAGAACGTCGCGACCGTGCCCGGCCTGATCGGGTGGGACCGGCGGCGCATCGCGGCACGGGTCGAGGAGATGCTGGAGCTGGTCGGCCTGGACCCGGCCACCTTCCGCGACCGCTATCCCCGGCAGCTCTCCGGCGGACAGCAGCAGCGGGTCGGCGTGGCCAGGGCGCTGGCGGCCGACCCGCCCGTACTGCTGATGGACGAGCCGTTCGGCGCGGTCGATCCGATCACCCGGGGCCTGTTGCAGGACGAGTTGCTGCGCCTGCAAGGCGAACTCGGCAAGACGATCGTCTTCGTCACCCACGATTTCACCGAGGCGGTCAAACTCGGTGACCGCATCGCGGTGCTGGGCGACCGTTCCAGCATCCTGCAGTACGACACGCCTGCGGCGATCCTGGCCGACCCGGCCGACGAGACGGTCGCCGGCTTCGTCGGCGCGGACGCCTCGCTCAAACAGCTCACGCTGACCCGGGTCCGGGACGTCGAACTCGACGACTGCCCCACCGCGACCGAGCAGGAGCCGGTCGAGCAGCTGCGCGCCGCGCTCGCCGACCGACCCCGGCCGTGGGCGCTGGTGCTGGACGCTCAGCGCCGCCCACGCCGGTGGGTTTCGGCCGAACAGCTGGCACACGCCGGGTCGCTGCGCGAGATCGGGTCGCCGGTGCCGGGGACGCTGTCGCTGCGATCGACTTTGCAGGACGCGCTCGAGGCACTGCTGACGCAGCAGAACGCGACCGCGGTGGTGACCGGGACGCGCGGCGAGTACGCCGGGCTGATCACCATCGACACCCTGATCGGCCACCTGTCGGCGCTGCGCGCCGAGCACGCCGCCGACCGCGCCGCCACGGACGGCACGCCATGACCACCGTCGCGTCACCCGCCGCCCAGCGCAGAGCCGAACACGTCCGGCTGGTCGCCCAGCCCGCGCTGGTGTTCGCGCTCACCGCGGGCGTGCTGGTGTGGGCCTACGCCCGCGACCTCACCGTCACCCAGCGGGCCAGTCTGAACGCGGGCAACGTCGCGACCGTCACCTGGCAGCACGTGCTGATCACCGCGACCGTGGTGTCGATCGTCGTCGCGGTGGCCGTCCCGCTCGGCACCCTGCTCACCCGGCCGGGATTCCGCCGTCTGGCGCCGGTTTTCGTCGGTGTCGCGAACATGGCGGCGGCCGCACCGGCCATCGGCCTGATCGTGCTGTTCTACCTGGTCACCCGCACCACCGGATTCTGGATCGGCGTCGCGCCGATCGCGCTCTACTCGCTGCTTCCGGTGCTGCGCAACACGATCCTGGGCTACCAGCAGGTGGACCGGACGCTGATCGATGCGGGCCGCGGTCAGGGGATGTCGGCCGCGACGGTGCTGCGGCGCATCGAATTCCCGCTCGCGGTGCCCTACATCCTGGCCGGGCTGCGCACGTCGCTGGTGCTCGCGGTCGGCACCGCGACACTGTCGTTCCTGGTGAGCGCGGGCGGTCTCGGCATCTTGATCGACACCGGCTACAAGCTGCGCGACAACGTCACCCTGGTGGTCGGCGCGGTGCTCGCGGTGGCACTGGCGCTGCTGGTGGACTGGCTCGGCGCGCTCGCCGAAGCGTTCCTCGGGCCAAGGGGGCTGAAATGACCCGGGCTCGGCGCGCGTTCGCGCTCGTACTCGGTGCGGCGCTGCTGGCCGCGTGCGGGCTGCAATCCGGCGGCTCGGTGCCGCTGCTGGTGGGTCCGGGCAGCATCGGACCGGTGCCCGAACTCGACGGTGTGCGCGTCACGGTGGGTTCCAAGGACTTCACCGAGCAGAACATCCTCGGGTATCTCATCGAGTTCGCCCTCTCGGCGGCGGGCGCCGACGTGCGCGACCTGACCAACATCCAGGGCTCCAACAGCGTGCGCGACGCCCAGCTGCACGGGCAGATAGACCTCGCCTACGACTACACCGGCACCGGCTGGATCAACTACCTCGGCAACGAGACGCCGGTGCCCGACGAGATCGGCCAGTTCGAGGCCGTGCGCGACGCCGACCTCGCCGAGCACGGCATGGTGTGGGCGGCGATGGCGCCGATGAACAACACCTACGCGCTGGTCATGAGCGCGCGCACCGCGCAGGAGACGGGCGTGCGGACACTCTCGGACTACGCCGGGCTGGTCGGAACCGACCCGGCCGCCGCATCCCTCTGCGTCGGTACCGAATTCAACGTCCGCCAGGACGGATTCCCGGGACTGACCCGCAAATACGAGATCGACGCGGGCAAAGTGCGCAAGCAGATCGTCCAGGACGCCTTGGTGTACCAGGCGACCGCCGACGGCAGACAGTGCCGCTTCGGCTCCGTCGCCGCCACCGACGGACGCATTCCGGCGCTGAATCTCGTCCTGCTACAGGATGACCGCGGTTTCTTCCCGAAGTACAACGCCGCGCTGGTGATGCGCAAAAGTTTCGCCGACGCGCATCCGCAGGTCGTCACCGTGCTGGCCCCGATCTCCCAGCGCCTCACCAACGAGGTCATCACCGAACTCAACCGGCAGGTCGACGTGGACGGACGTGAACCCGCGGATGTGGCGCGGGACTGGATGGTCGCCCAGGGTTTCGTCACCGCGCGTTGATCCGAAACCTCGTCCCGCGTGGCGGCCCAGGCGCCGCTGGTCATCGGCACGGACACCGGCGGACCCATCCGCCAGCCCCGCGACCGTCGGCACCGAGCCGACCTACGGCACGGTGTCGCGCTTCGGCCTGGTCACGTGCGGGTCGTCGCGGGACGAGGGCGGACCGTGTGACCGGACGGTGCTGGACACCGCCCTGCGGCAACGGCATATCGCACATCACCGCAACGCCCCACCAACACCGGATTTCCGCACTGACATTCGTGATCACCACCTGCTGCACGAGGTGATCGCCGGATTCGACCCGCGCGACGCCACGGAGCGCAGCGCCGACCGGCCCGGCCGGAGGGCATACAGGGGCACCCGGCACATTCGGTCCGCTACACCTGCCGAGCGAAGAACATATCCCGCCACGCAGCACAGTCGGCCTGCCGCGCTGCCGACATATCGCCGGGCGCCGACCCCGCATCAGGTCGGCGCCCGGCGATCCGCCACCGGCGTTCAGGCGCGCGGGTCACGCCCCAGGTAGCGCAGCAGGTCCGCCACGGCAGTGCCGTCGGCCGGGCCGTCCACGATCGCGGCGTACGCGCCCCACTGGCGCAGCGGTTCGACGATCTCGGCCGCCTCGCCGCTACCGGGCGCCGGGTGGATGGCGCGGGCGGCGGCGAGCAGGTGGGTGGCGAGTTCGTCGGTCAGCGGCGAGGGCTGGCCGGTGGCGACCGCGATGTCCCAGGCGTGCACGGCGGCGTCCAGCGCGCACATCACCGCGGCGACCGGGGTGGCGAGCGCGCCGTGCGGCAGCGGCGTCGGCACCGTCTCGGTGGCGTCGTCGACCGTGGCCCAGGCGACGGAGGTCTGCTCGATCGCCTCGCGCACCAGCTCCGACGCGGTTCCCTCGATCACGCCGGAAGGCGCGAAGGGGTTGTACGCCGGGCCGGCGCCGATCCCGAGGGACTCGGCGAAGGCCAGCTGATCGCCCGCGGCGTGCTGAACCACCTGCGTGACATCCCATTCCGAGCACGGGGTGGGCAGGTGCCACTGGTCCGCGCCGACGCCCGCGACAACGGTCTCCAGCGCGCGGTAGGAGTCGGTGAGCACGTCGCGCCAGACGGTCGGGAGGGCGGGGGTGGTGGCGTTCATGTCGGAGCCTTTCGAGTCGTACTTGCTGCTGACATCAGCCTATGCGGCCATTAGGCTATTTCTGTTCCTAATAAGAAATGGAGTGGAAAGTGGCGTCGACCACAACGCGCCTGCTGCGGTTGCTCGCGCTGCTGCAGGACCGCGCATACACCGGTCGTGAACTCGCCGAGCGACTCGGCGTCACCGATCGCACCCTGCGCCACGACATCCAGCGGCTGCGCGAGCTGGGCTACCCGGTGCACGCCGCCCGCGGCGCGATCGGCGGCTACCGGCTCGGCCGCGGCACGACCATGCCGCCCCTGCTGCTGGACGACGACGAGGCGGTGGCCGTCGCGGTCGCGGTCGGGCTCGCCGAGGACGGTTCCACCGGCATTTCGGACATCGCCGAGCACGTCACGAAAGCCTTGGGCAAGCTGGATCAGATCTTGCCGAAACGTCTGCAGCGCAAAGTCTCCGCGCTGCGCGAAGCGACGGCGATCGGCCCGGCCACGACCGGATCGCGGGAGCCGGACGCCCCGGTGCCCGCCGTCGTGCTCACCACCCTGGCCGGCGCCGTCCGCGACGGCGCGACGGTCCGGATCGCCGAAGCCGCAGTCGGGTCCTCCGTCGAGATCGAGCCGTACCGGCTGATCAATTGGCAGCGCCGCTGGTACCTGGTCGCCTACAGCCTGGAAGACCACACTTGGCGCGCCATTCCGCTGGCCGGTGTCCTTCGCGCCGAGGCGACTTCCCGCCGTTTCGCGGCCCGCGCACTCCCCGACGACGATCTGGTCGCGTTCGTCATGCGCCACATCGCCACCACGGGGTGGAAGGTGCAGGCCCGGGTCACCGTGCTCGCCCCCGCCGAGACGGTGATCGCCCGGATCAATCCCGCGGTCGGCGTGGTCGAGGCAGTGGAGGCGAACACCTGCGTCCTCTACACGGGCGCAGACGCGTTGGAGACGATCGCCATCTACCTGTCCATGCTGATGATGGACTTCCGAGTCGACGGCCCGCCCGAACTCGTCGCCCATATCCGCACCTTGGGCCGCCGGTACACCGATGCGGTCGCCGATGCGTGAATGCGCGTCCGAGGAACGAAATCCGGATCCTGAGGTCTCTCGTCATCTCGCCTGAACTGGAGTGTTCTCCAGGATTCGCGGTGCGCCCCGAGTCCGTGAGCAGTACTCCGGTCGTCAGGCGTGCCCGGTGGTGGTCGCCGCGTCGGCCGTCTTGCGCATCGGGATCAGCGCGGTCAGGCCGATCGCGGCCAGCGCCGCCGCCATCGCGATGAGGAAGGTGGTGTGGAACCCGTCGCGCGAGGGCAGCAGGTGCGGGCCGAACTCTATGGTCATGTGGGCCAGCACCACGCTCATCACCGCCGCCGAGGTCGACGTGCCGATCGAGCGCATCAGCGAGTTCAAGCCGTTGGCCGCCGCGGTCTCGGTGATCGGCACCGCGCCCATGATCAGCGCGGGCATCGCCGCGTACGCCAGGCCGACGCCGCCCGCGACGATCACCGCGGCGAGCATGATCTGCCAGACGCTGTTCATCAGCACCACCGCGCACAGGTAACCGACAGCGATCACCGCCGACCCGAGGGCGAGGGTGACCTTCGGCCCCCGGCTCGCCGACAGCCGCGCCGACACCGGGGACAGCAGCATCATCACGAAACCGGTCGGCGCCAGCGCCAGACCCGCGCTGACCATGGACAGTCCGAAGCCGTATCCGGTCTGCTCCGGCGCCATCAGCAACTGGGGGAAGGTCAGCGACATGCCGTAGAGCGAGAATCCCACGGCGATCGAGGCGACGTTGGTGAACAGAACCCGAGGGCGTGCCGATACCCGCAGGTCCACCAGCGGCGAGCGCTGCCGCAGCTCGAAAGCGCCCCAGCCGAGGAACACCACCACCGAAACCGCGAAAAGGGTCAGGATGGGCGCGCTGGTCCAGCCCCAATCCGCGCCCTTGGTGATCGCGACGAGCAACGTGAGCAGGGCTGCCGAGAGCCCGATCGCGCCGCCGAAGTCGAACCGCGCGGGCGTCCGTACCGGCGACTCGGGCACGAACAGGAGGACCAGTGCGGCGCAGCCGACTCCGAGCCCGGCGGACGTCCAGAACAGTACGTGCCAGTCCGCGTTCTGCGCGATGGCCGCCGCCACCGGCAGGCCGATCGCGCCGCCGACGCCGAGCGTGGCGCTCATGATCGCCATCGCCGAACCCACCCGCTCGACGGGCAATTCGTCCCGCATGATGCTGATGCCCAGCGGGATGGCCCCGACCGCCGCGCCTTGCAGGGAGCGGCCCACGATCTCGGGCAACAGCGTGGAGAACGACGCGCAGACCACCGAACCGGCCACCAGCAGAAGCAGGTTCACGAACAAGACACGGCGCTTGCCGAACATGTCGCCGAGCCGTCCGCTGATCGGGGTCGCCACCGCGCCCGCCAGCAGCGTGGCCGTGACCACCCAGGAGGCGTTGGACGCCGAGGTGTGCAGCAGGGTGGGCAGCGACGGAATGATCGGAATGACGAGCGTCTGCATCAGCGAGACGACGACACCGACCATGCCGAGCGTCGCGATGAGCAGGGCCGGCGCGGGACCGCGCCGATCGCCGGAACCGGAAACGGTCGAGCACGCGTCGGCAGCTACAGTCACATATGCACGGTACATATCATGTGTATGGTGCACAATTTGATCTCGGCGTGATGCGCGCGACATAGTGGGGCATGTCCGATTCCGGCCCAGGCGACAGCGCGGCGCTGACCCGCCTCGCCTTCGAACTCTCGCTGCTGTCCAGGCACTTCCCCGCCGCCCTGCTGCGGCGCCCTGGCTTCCGGCTCGACCGCTCGGCGTATCTGATCCTGACCCGGCTGGAACTGGACCACCCGCTGAGCCTGCGCGAGCTGTCCGAGGCGTTCCGATTGGACATCTCCACGATCAACCGTCAGGTCGGCGCCATGCTCAAGCAGGGGTTGGTCGACCGGGTGCCCGACCCGGACGGCGGTATCGCGCGCAAGATCCGCGCCAGCGCCAAGGGATTGGACTTGCTGGCCTCCGACCGCAAGCAGAGCCGTCAGGGCATCGGCGCGGTGGTGGCGGAATGGACCGACGACGACGTCGACCAGTTCAGCAGGCTCATCGCGCGCTTCAACCAGTCGGTCGAGAACAGAGAGGACAACCCTTGGCCCCGCCCGCCAGGGCTGGAGTGACGCCCATCCCCAGCCCCGCACGGCGATGGGAAAGAAGCGGTGGCAGCGCCTGAGGTAGCTCGGCTACCCGCCGCAAACCTGCCGGTGCGCGTTGCGCAATGCGACCGCGAGCGGATCCTGCGACAGGCCGTACGGGTCGATGCTGTTGCGCACCAGGTAGATGGCTCCACCGACCACCAGACACAGCGGAGTCGGCGGCTGCGACGGCGGGTTCGCGTGCGCGATCGTCGTCGCCCCTGCCGTGAACGAACCGGCGATCACCAACGCCGCGAGCATTTTTCGCATCGTGGAGTCCTTTCGTCGCCGCACAGCGTACGCCGTATCCCGCTACCGGGCCGACGTATCCGGAGTCCCCTATCGATCCGGTTCACAGATCAGCGTCCCTTGTCCCGGCCGGGCGCACGGGCCGCCGACGTCGGCTTCGGCGGCGGCTGGTCCAGCATCGCGCCGGCCAGGGCCTTTCCGGAGCTGACCGTCGACGGCTACGACCGCCTGATCCCCTGAACGCGCGAGCCGAACCCCGAACCGTCAGGCGGCGTACGGGTGTTCGGCGCGGGCCGAGCGCAGCGCCCGTCCCCACCAGACCAGCTGGCCGAGCAGTTGATCGGCGGCGGCGACGGGCAGCTCGGGGTCGGTCGGCTGTCCCGCGGCGTCGAACCGCCTGCCCACATCGTGGAAACTCACCGTGTCGCGCACGGTGACCGCGTGCAG
>NZ_BAFS01000230.1 GCF_000308415.1 Nocardia asiatica NBRC 100129
AACGGGCTTGCCCGTCATGGCGGCACAACCGCTACAAATAGACTCGTCCTATGCTCACGATGCTGCTGTACGTGCTGATCGTCGGCTTGGTCGCCGCGGTGCTGTTCCTGCTGGCCAGTGCGGTGTTCGGGCGGTCCGAGGAGCTCGGTCCGCTGCCGGAGGGGACGACGGCCACGGTGCTGCCGGTGGAAGGGATCACCGGGGCGGACGTGCGCGCGTTGCGGTTTCAGCAGGTGGTGCGCGGATACAAGGCCGGAGAGGTGGACTGGGCGCTGGCCAGACTGGCCGCGCGGATCGATGAGCTCCAGCACCAACTGGCCGAGGCACAGGCGGCACGGTGGCAGACACCGATCGCGCCGGAGTCGAAATGACCGCCCTCGCCGATGACGGCCTGGTCCGCTGCGCCTGGCCGCTGGAAACCCAGCTGTACCGGGACTATCACGACAACGAGTGGGGCAAGCCGCTGCACGGCGACGACGCCTTGTTCGAACGGCTGTGCCTGGAGGCCTTTCAATCCGGCTTGTCCTGGCTGACCATTCTGCGGAAACGCCCGGCCTTCCGCACGGCGTTCGCCGGGTTCTCGATCGAGCGGGTCGCGGATTTCGGCGCCGACGACGTCGCCCGGCTGATGGCCGACGCGGGCATCGTCCGCAACCGGAGCAAGATCGACGCGGCGATCGCCAACGCCCGGGTTGCCCGGGACCTCGACGTCGGCTTGGACGAGTTGCTCTGGTCGTTCGCACCGCCGCCGCGCCCGCGCCCGCGCACCGGCGCCGACGTGCCCGCGACCACGCCCGAATCCGTCGCCCTGGCAAAAGAATTGAAACGGCGCGGGTTCCGTTTCGTCGGACCGACCACGGCGTACGCCCTGATGCAGGCGACCGGAATGGTCGATGACCACGTGGCCGATTGCTGGGTGGGCAGCGACCGGTCCGGCACGGGCCGACCGGTCACTTTTTGAACTCAGCTATCCGTCCACATCCGCGATAGGGAAGAATGGGACGGGTGTAGCTCGCCAAACGCCGGCGAGCTCACTGGTTGGTGACAACTGGAGTTCCAAGAAAGTGCGCAGCAGACCGCGCAGATCTGGAGGGAGCAGAGGATGGCGGCCATGAAGCCCCGCACCGGGGACGGTCCCCTCGAGGCAACCAAAGAAGGGCGTGGAATCGTCATGCGGGTTCCACTCGAGGGTGGCGGGCGTCTGGTCGTCGAACTCACACCGGACGAGGCAGCGGCGCTCGGGGACGAACTGAAGAGCGTCACGAGCTGAGTGGCCCCGGCTGAGCACTCGGCCCTCGCCGTCGCGGCCGGCGTCCTGGCCTGCCCGGAATGTCTCCGGGCGCGCCAGGACGCCGCGCCGTTGGCGCTCGAACCGCGCGATCGAGCATTGCGCTGCGGCCGCGGGCACAGTTTCGACGTGGCCAGACAGGGCTACGTCAGCTTGCTCACCGGCGCGTCGACCAAGATGACCGGCGACACCGCGGCCATGCTCGACGCTCGTGCCGCCTTCCAGAGCGGGGGCCACTTCGCGCCGATCGCCGACGCCGTGACGCGAGCCGTCACGGCGCGCCGAGCCGACGGCGCGGTGCTGGAGATCGGCGCGGGCACCGGCTACTACCTCGCCCGCGCGCTGGACGCCGCTCCCCCGGCCGTGGGCATCGGACTGGACGTGGCCAAGCCCGCCGTCCGCCGCTGCGCCCGCGCTCACCCGCGCGCCGCGGCGGTGCTGGCCGACGCGTGGCGCGGGTTGCCGATCCGCGACGGCGCGCTCGGTGGCGTGCTCTCCGTCTTCGCTCCACGCAACCCCGGTGAGATCGCCAGGGTCCTCGCCGACGACGGGCGCTTCGTCGTCGCCACCCCCACCGAACGCCACCTCGGCGAGCTGATCGAGCCGCTGGACATGGTGCGGGTGGATCCGGACAAGGACCGCAGGCTCGACGCCGCGATGTCCGGGCATTTCGAGCCGGTGGACCAGACGCTGGTCGAGTACCCGATGACGCTCGCCAGAGCCGACGTCGCGCACGTGGTCGGCATGGGGCCCTCCGCGCACCACGCCGCCGCCGGGGCCGAACGCCTCGCGCGACTGCCGGACACCGTCGAGGTGACCGCGTCGGTCGTGGTCGGCGCCTACCGCCCGGCGGCCTGAGCGCGCCGGTTCAGGCTTTCCTGATCTCGTCGTAGACCGCGACCGTGCGTGCCGCGATCCGCGACCAGTCGAACTCGGAGATCGCGCGCTCGCGGCCCGCGGCGCCGAGGCGAGCGGCCAGCGCCGGGTCGCCCGCGACTTCGTTCACCGCGGCGGCCAGCGCCCGCTCGTAGTCCTCGGCGGTGCCCGCGTCGTAGTGCACCAGCCGTCCGTTGCGGCTGTCGACCACCTCGGGGATGCCGCCCACGTCGGAGGCGACCACCGCGGTCGCGCAGGCCATCGCCTCCAGGTTGACGATGCCGAGCGGCTCGTACACCGACGGGCACACGAACACCGAGGCGGCGGCGAGGATCTGCCGGATCCGCTCGGTGGGCAGCATCTCGCGCACCCAGAACACGTTGCCGCGCCGCTGCCGCAGGTCTTGGACCGCAGCGGTGACCTCCTGGGCCAGCTCCGGCGTGTCCGGCGCGCCCGCGCACAGCACGAGCTGGATGTCGGGGTCGAAGCCGCGGGCGGCGGCCAGCAGGTGCCCCACGCCCTTCTGCCGCGTGATGCGGCCGACGAAGGCGACGATCGGGAGGTCGGTTCGCACGCCGAGTTCGGCGAGCACCGACGGCTCGCCCTCGGCCGCCGTCCCCGGATGCCAGATGGTCCCGTCGATGCCGTTGTGCACCACGTGGACCCGGTCCGGGTCCACCGCCGGATAGGCGTCGAGCACGTCACGGCGCATGCCCTCGCTCACCGCGATGACGGCGTCGGCGTGTTCCACGGCGTTGCGCTCCGACCAGGACGACAGCCGGTAACCGCCGCCGAGTTGCTCGGCCTTCCACGGCCTGCGCGGCTCCAGCGAATGCGCGGTCAGCACGTGCGGCACGCCGTAGAGAGTCGCGGCCAGATGACCGGCCAGGCCGCTGTACCAGGTGTGCGAGTGCACCACGTCCACCTCGCCCACGGCGGCGGCCATCCGCAGCTGGGCGGACATCATCTGCAGCGCGGCGTTGGCGGCGTAGAGCGACGGATCCGGTTGATGCACCACGGCATCCGCGCGATCCACGCCCATGCAGTGCACGGTCACCTCGCACAGGTGACGCAAATGCGCCGTCAGCTGCGTGACGTGCACTCCCGCGCCGCCGTACACCTCGGGCGGGTACTCACGGGTCAGCATCGCGACGCTCAGCCGGTCCCGCTCGGTGGAATCCACCGCCGAAGGTCCGCCATCCGTGCCGAAGCTCACCGGTTCAAAGTAGACGTTCGGGTCCGCGGCGGCCACTCACAGGCGCTCCACCCGGTAGTTTGGCAGGTGTGAGGAGCCAGCCGCACGTACTCGGGATCGTGCTCGCCGGTGGCGAGGGCAAGCGACTCTTTCCGCTCACGGCCGACCGCGCCAAGCCAGCCGTCCCGTTCGGCGGCGCCTACCGTCTGATCGACTTCGTGCTCAGCAATCTGGTCAACGCGGGTTTCCTGCGCCTGTGCGTGCTCACCCAGTACAAGTCGCACTCGCTGGACCGGCATATCTCGCAGACCTGGCGACTGTCCGGTTTCGCGGGCGAGTACATCACGCCGGTGCCCGCCCAGCAGCGGCTGGGACCGCGCTGGTACACCGGCAGCGCGGACGCGATCATGCAGTCGCTGAACCTGATCTACGACGAGGACCCCGACTACATCGTGGTTTTCGGCGCCGATCACGTGTACCGCATGGACCCGGAGCAGATGGTGCGCCACCACATCGATTCCGGCGCCGGCGTCACCGTGGCCGGTATCCGGGTGCCCCGCAGCGAGGCGAGCGCGTTCGGCTGCATCGACAGCGACGACTCCGGCCGCATCACCCAGTTCCTGGAGAAGCCCGCCCATCCGCCCGGCACACCGGACGACCCGAACGTCACGTTCGCGTCCATGGGCAACTACGTCTTCACCACCAAGGTCCTGGTGGACTCGATCCGGGCGGACGCGGACAACGCCGACTCCGACCACGACATGGGCGGCGACATCATCCCGTCCCTGGTCGCGGCGGGCCAGGCGAGCGTCTACGACTTCGCCGACAACGAGGTGCCCGGCGCCACCGACCGCGACCGCGGCTACTGGCGCGATGTCGGAACCATCGACGCGTTCTACGACGCGCACATGGATCTGGTGTCGGTGCACCCGGTGTTCAACCTGTACAACCGCCACTGGCCCATCCGCGGAGCCGCCGAGAACCTGCCCCCGGCCAAATTCGCCCAAGGCGGGCTGGCGCAGGAGTGCATCGTGGGCGCGGGCAGCATCCTGTCCGCCGCTACCGTGCGCAACTCGGTGCTCAGCGCCAACGTCGTGGTGGACGACGGCGCCACCGTCGAAGGCTGCGTGCTCATGCCGGGCGTGCGGATCGGTCGCGGCGCGGTGGTGCGGCACGCCATCCTGGACAAGAACGTGGTCGTCGGCGAGGGCGAGATCATCGGGGTGGACCTGGCGCGCGACCGCAGCCGCTTCGCCGTGAGCAACGGCGGTGTCGTCACGGTGGGCAAAGGCGTCTGGGTGTAACCGCGCGGCGAGCGGTCACGGCGCGCCCGGCTCCGGTGCGGACGGACCGATGCAGAACGGCGCGCAGGGGCCCGGCGTGCGCGGCACGGTGGATCTCGAGGCCTCACCGAAATCGGCGGTGCTCACCAGATAGACCGCCAGCAAGGCGAACAGCAGCACGGCGGCGAAAGCCACCATGGTCCGCCCCCAGTGGATCGGCTTGGGACGACGTTCGTCTTCGTCCCAGAGGAACATCATCATCATCACACCGCACCTCTTCCGCACCCGGTCGGAGCATGACCTCACCAGTATCGGCGATCATCGGTTTTTCATTGCGGTGTGCGCCGAACAATCGGGGCGCGGCGCGTTTTTCGCGAAGCGACGGCAGGGATTTTCGGAAAAACTCCGGCGGCGGGCATATTCCGCCGGACAGGCCACCACCGACGGCGGCCGCGACGGCGGGGACTACTGGGCCGGCGGAGCGACGTTCTGGGTGCAGAAAGGCTCACAGGATCCCGGTGGCGGAGGGGCTTTCTCGGGGCCGGTGTCGAAATCGGTGTTGCTGACCACCACCATCACCAGCACGGCTCCGAGAATCACCAGCAGCAGCGCCAGCATCGTGGGCCGCAACCAGCTCGTTCGGCGTTCCGTCACGACCTCCCCCATGGCCGCCATCTCGATGGGAGTTAGTTCACGCATAACAGTTTTCCTCACTGAGTTGTTTCTCAGCGCATACCCCCGATTCGGGGGAGAAATCACGCCGCGGCGCGGCTGCGGCGCGAACTAACCTCGTGAGGCACAGAGCAATCCGTCGCCGACCGGAATCAGCACACAGGTGAGTTCCGGATTCTCCGCGATCGCGCGAGTCGCGGCGCGCACCGCCTGGGTGGCCGGGTCGCGTTGCGCCGGATCGGGCACCCGCCCGCCGAGCAGCGCGTTGTGCAGCAGAATGGCGCCGCCGTCACGCAGCAGACGCACCGCTTGGGCGACGTACTCCGGGTGCTCCAGCGGCGCCGCGTCGATGAAGACCAGATCGTAGGCGCCGTCGGCCAGCCGGGGCAGCACGTCGAGCGCGCGCCCGTTGATCAGCCGCGTGCGGGCCGGCGGGATGTCGGCGGCGCGGAACGCCTCCTTGGCCGCGCGCTGGTGTTCCGGCTCCGAATCGATGGTGGTCAGCGTGCCGTCCTCGCGCATGCCGTCGAGCAGCCACAGTCCGCTGATGCCCGCGCCGGTGCCGACCTCGACCACCGCCCGCGCGCCGAGCAACTGCGCGTACATGCTCAGCAGCGCGCCCACCGAGGGCGGTACCGGGACCGCGCCGAGTTCGGTGGCCCGTTCCCGCGCGCCGACGAGGATTTCGTCCTCTACGACGGATTCCTCCACGTAGGCGAGATTCCGCTCCAGATTCGATGCCACGGGTATGAGGCTAACGCCGGGCGGGTGATCTCGGCGTTCCGGACAACACGCGCCGCCTCCCATTTCCGCCGCCGGTTTTCTCAGGTGTCCCTCAGGGTCTCCATAACCCGGCCATATCGAGACCAGAAAGAGTATGGGCAACGCAAGACCACCGACCGTGTTTCAACACGGGACGCGGGAACAACGACATACCGGTTGTCGGTTGTATCCGTACGTGACGGTCCGTAGACCCGGCCCGGAGCGAGTCCCCGACGTTTGCGGTCCCTAGTAGGAGGTAGCCCCATCCACATGGTCGATGCGGCGCGCGAATACGCCACCCTGCCCGAGCAGATCCTGCCGGTCGAAGCCGACTCCGCCGCGGAGGCGGCCGAGCTGACCGGGACTGCTGCCTTCGATGCCACCGGTGACCGGTCGGCGATGCCGACGTGGGACGAACTCGTCCGCGAGCACGCGGACCGGGTCTACCGCTTGGCCTACCGGCTATCCGGCGACGCACAGGACGCGGAGGATCTCACCCAGGAGACGTTCATCCGGGTGTTCCGTTCGCTGTCGAACTACCAACCGGGCACCTTCGAGGGCTGGTTGCACCGCATCACCACCAACCTGTTCCTGGACATGGTCCGCCGCCGGAACCGGATCAGGATGGAAGCGCTGCCCGAGGACTACGACCGGGTGCCCGCCGAGGGCCCCGGCCCGGAGCAGGCATACCACGACGCCCGGCTGGATCCCGACCTGCAAACGGCCCTGGATTCGCTCGCGCCGGAGTTCCGCGCCGCGGTGGTGCTGTGTGACATCGAGGGGCTGTCCTACGAGGAGATCGGCGCTACGCTCGGCGTGAAACTGGGCACTGTGCGCAGTCGGATCCACCGTGGACGTCAGGCCCTGCGCGACTACCTTGCGCATAATGGAAGTGAGCAGCGGTTCGCCGCTGACGCGAACACAGGGTGATTCGTCGGACACCGGCATCGCCCGAACGTCGGTCGATGTCGGTTGAAAGGGTGAGCACCGAATGAGTGGCGACTCCAGCACGTCCGGTCGTCCGCCCCGTTTTCGCCCCACCGAGCATCTGGCGAGTGAGGCGGTCGCGGCGTACGTCGACGGTGAGCTGCGGATGAACGCCTACCTGCGGGCCGCTCAGCACCTCTCGCTGTGTCCGGAGTGCGCGGCGGAGGTCGATGCCCAGCAACAGGCGCGCATCGCGTTGCGGCACGCCGGGCAGGTGGCGATCCCGACCGGCCTGCACGACAGCCTGACCAGGATCCCGCTCGCGGAACTCCCGGGCGGCGCCTCCAGCGGGCAGACGGCGTCCTCGCCGGCCGGTCAGTCCCCGCGCAACGAGGCGGTTTTCGGGTTTCTGACCGATTCCTTCACCGCGACCCGGTGGACAACGTGGTGGCGCAAGTAGAGTTTTCCGAGTGACCACCGAATCGACGAATTCCGGATCGGCCGACACCTCGGATTCGGCGGCCAACCGCGGGAATCTCCGTCCGCCGGACGCACCCGTGCTCGGCCCGCGCCCGGTCTACCGGCCCCATGTCGACACGCACACCGCGCGCGCCTTCCGCAGGCCCTCGGGCCTGTCCGGTTCGTTCGCCGAGCCGCTGCCGTTGCGCAAGGCGGGTTCGGCGCCGCAATCCGGCCCCGAACTGCACAACCGCCCGCCCGACGCGGTGCTGGCCGAGGCGTTCGGCCGCCCGGAGGGCTCCACCGAACTGTTGCAGCGCGATCCCGACGCCGCCGCGGGCCCCGCCGCCGTCGCCGGTCCGGCCGATCCCTGGCGTGACCCGGAGGCCCCCGCGCGTCTGGGCGCCCCCGCGGTGCCCACCCCCGAACCGCAGTCGCTGCCGCAGGCCGAGAAGCTCAGCGCGCGCGAAGTGCTGTTCGGCTCCCGGGTCGCGCCCAAGGCGCTGGCCGTGCTCGCGCTCGTCGCGCTCGTCATCGGCCTGCTCGGCGGACTGGTCGGACGGCTGACCGCGGAGACCGCCTCGACGCTCACCTCCCGCAAGGTGACCCTCGAACAGACCGGTGACGCCGATCGCCCGCACGGCCTGATCGCGCAGGTGGCCAACGCGGTGCTGCCCTCGGTGGTCTCCATCCGGGTGACCGTCGGCGACAACGGCGCCACCGGCTCCGGCGTGGTGATCGACGGCGGCGGCTACGTGGTCACCAACAACCACGTCATCTCGATGGCCGCCCAGGACAAGAGCAACCGGGCCACGATCCAGGTACAGTTCTCCGACGGCACCCGCGTCCCCGCCCAGATCGTCGGCCGTGATCCGAAGACCGACCTGGCCGTGCTGAAGGTCGATGTGAAGAATCTCACCGTCGCCCAGCTCGGCAAGTCCGGCGACGTCCAAGTCGGTGACGACGTGCTGGCCATCGGTTCGCCGCTCGGCCTGAGCAAGACGGTCACTTCCGGCATCGTCAGCGCTCTGCACCGCCCGGTGAAGCTGGAGGGCGAGGGCAGCGACACGAAGGCCGTGATCGACGCCGTGCAGACCGACGCCTCGATCAACCCGGGTAACTCCGGCGGCGCGCTGGTGGACATGGAGGGCCGGGTCGTCGGCATCAACACCGCCATCCGCAGCGAGACCGGCGGCTCGGTCGGCCTCGGCTTCGCCATCCCGGTGGACAAGATGACCGAGGTGGCCCAGACCCTGATCCGCGACGGCGTCATGCACCATCCGACCATCGGCCTGAGCGCGCGCACCAAGCAGGTGGCCAACGAGGTGATGAGCGGCGCGGCCGTGGCGGACGTCGTGGCGGGCGGCCCCGCGGCGCGGGCCGGGATCGTGGAGGGCGACGTGATCGTGAAGGTCGGCGATCGCGAGGTCACCAATCCCGACGAGCTGGTCGTCGCGGTGCAGTCACGCGAGATCGGGGAAACGGTGAACGTGCAGTTGATCCGCGATGGCAGGCAGGTGGACGTGCCTGTGACGCTGGAATCCGACTGAACCGCTGGTCGGATCGCCGGGTAGCCTGGTTACGTGTTCAGCAACATCGGCTGGAGCGAGATGGTCATCCTGCTCGTCGCCGCCCTCGTGATCCTCGGCCCGGAGCGCTTGCCCGGTGCCGTGCGCTGGACCACGCGCAGCTTGCGGCAGGTGCGTGACTACGCGAGTGGCGCCACCTCCCAGTTGCGGCAGGAACTCGGGCCGGAATTCGACGATCTGCGCAAGCCGCT
>NZ_BAFS01000229.1 GCF_000308415.1 Nocardia asiatica NBRC 100129
ACGCATCTCGCCGGATCTGGTGCCGCCGGGGACGTTGTCGACGAGCCCGGACATGTCCGCGCTGCGCACCTACAACCCGACCACCGATCCGGCCGAGCAGGCGCGGGCGGCGGGTCAGGCGCCACTGCCGCGACCGCGACCGCGACCGCAGCCGACGCAGGTGATGATCACGATTCCGGGTCTGCCGCCGATTCCGTGCGGCATCTTCTGCCCACCGCCACCTCCGGTGTATCCCTGCGTGGGACAACCGGCTCCCGCACCGATGCCGTTCCCGGAGCTACCCGGGACCGCGCGCGTGCCACTCGCCCCGGGCCAGCCTTACGGCGGCGCACCGGCCGATCCCCGGAACCCCGGCGCCCCCGCCGGTCCCGCGGGGGCGGGAACGTCCGCCTATGCCGGGCATCCGGGTCAGCCCGCCGCCCCCGACCAGCTCGCCGCCGGATGCGCACTGCCCGACACCACGCTCGCCACGAGCGAACCGGTGCCCGTCCCCGGCGACCTGCCGGCGCCCGAGAACGCACCGCACGTCGATGCCGAACCGGCCACCGCTACACCGCCCGCACCGGAACCCGAACCGGAGCCCAGCGCCGCCGCCACACCTACGCCCCCGCCCGGGATCACCTTGCCCTTCGGCATCGTCATCCCCCTCCCTGCGCCACCGGCCGCGCCCCAGCAGTAATTCAAACCAGGTATCAGATCACGAAGGCGTAACAAAAAGATCTCGGATGCGGTAACCTTCCTTTGTTCGATCACAAAGGGCTCACAGCGAGCCATGGGAGGGTCACCACACCGTGGGGCGTCATCGAAAACAACCGCCTGCCACCGTTCGGCGGAGCTCCGTTATCGCGTTGACCGGATTGGTTCCCGCTGGGCTCGTATCGGTCACCGCCGCCTCCGAGGTCGGCGACAGCGCGCCCCTCGCCGCCGCGGTCCAGACGCCGGAAGGCGATCAGGACGTCCAGGGCGCCGAGCCCCAGTCGGCAGCCGAGCCGGTCACCGAATTCGTCGCGCACGCAATGGCGAAGGCCGCGCCCACCGCGACGCCGGTGGTGAAAACCGTTGCGCTGCCGGATGGCAGGCAGCGCGCAGCGATGCCGGCCGGGCCGCTGGGCGTCCCCGGCGTGGCCGTCGCCGCCTACCAGAACGCCGAACGCGTCCTGGCAGCCGAGAATCCGGTGTGCGGCATGCCCTGGTCACTGCTGGCCGGCATCGGCAAGGTCGAGTCCACCCACGCGTTCGGAGGCAAGGCCGACGCCGAGGGCAACCCGCTGAGCCCCGTCTACGGCCCCGTGCTGGACGGCTCGCTGAACGGCAACCACGTCATCCGCGACTCCGACGACGGCGCGCTGGACGGCCTGGACGGATACGACCGCGCGATCGGCCCGATGCAGTTCCTGCCCGAGACCTGGAAGCGCTACGCGGCCGACGGCAACGGCGACGGCATCGCCGATCCGCAGAATCTCTTCGACGCCGCCCTGACAGCCGGGAAGTACCTCTGCGACGGCGGCCTGAACATGCGCAACCTGGCCCAGCAGTCCAAGGCGATCCTGCGCTACAACCACTCCATGGCCTACGTCGCGAACGTCATGGCCTGGGAGACCTCCTACAGCACGGGGGTCGCACCCCGGGCCGGGGACCTGCCGAAAATTTGACACGCCTAAAATTTCTGCCATGTCACTGGTTACGGAATCGGATGTGCGGGGCGCCCTCGCAAAGGTCGACGACCCGGAGATCCGCAAGCCGATCACCGAACTGGGCATGGTGAAAAGCGTCGCGATCGGCGCCGACAGCAATGTCCATGTGGAGATCTACCTGACCACGGCCGGTTGCCCCCTGCGCACCGAGATCACGCAGCGGGTCAGCAAGGCCGTCGCCGACGTGCCGGGAGTCGGCGCGGTCACCGTCGACCTCGACGTGATGGACGACGAGCAGCGCACCGCACTGCGCAAGCAGCTGCGCGGAGACGCGGCCGATCCGGTCATCCCGTTCGCCCAGCCCGGTTCGCTGACCCGCGTCTACGCCGTCGCCTCCGGCAAGGGCGGCGTCGGCAAATCCAGCGTCACGGTGAACCTGGCCGCCGCCATGGCCGCGCGCGGCCTGTCGGTCGGCGTGCTGGACGCGGACATCTACGGTCATTCCATCCCGCGCATGCTCGGCACCGACGCCCGGCCCACCCAGGTCGAGCGGATGATCATGCCGCCGATCGCGCACGACGTGAAGATGATCTCGATCGCGCAGTTCACCCAGGGCAACACGCCCGTGGTGTGGCGCGGCCCGATGCTGCACCGGGCGCTGCAGCAGTTCCTCGCCGACGTGTTCTGGGGCGACCTCGACATCCTGCTGCTCGACCTGCCGCCGGGCACCGGCGACGTCGCGATCTCCATCGCCCAGCTGATCCCCGGCGCCGAGATCCTGGTGGTCACCACTCCGCAGCCCGCCGCGGCGGAGGTGGCCGAGCGGGCGGGCGCGATCGCGCTGCAGACCCGGCAGCGGATCGCGGGCGTGGTGGAGAACATGTCCTGGCTGGACCTGCCGGACGGCACCCGGATGGACCTCTACGGCTCCGGCGGCGGGCAAGCCGTCGCCGACCGGCTCACCCGCGCCGTGGGCGCCACCGTGCCGCTGCTCGGTCAGATCCCCATCGAACAGGCGCTGCGCGAAGCGGGCGACGAAGGCACCCCCATCGTGCTGCGCGATCCGGACAACCCGGCCGCCAAGGCCCTGCTGGAGGTAGCGGACAAACTGGCCGTCCGCCGCCGCGGCCTCGCCGGCATGTCCCTGGGCATCGACACCACCCGGAAAGGTGTTTGATTTGCAGCGCCTGCGGCGCTGCGTGTTCACGGCTGTGTTGGTTTGGCAGCGCCTGCGGCGCTGCGTGTTCACGGCCCCTTCATGGCTCGCGTCAGAGCGGA
>NZ_BAFS01000228.1 GCF_000308415.1 Nocardia asiatica NBRC 100129
CCGCGGAGTTGCCGCGGCGGTTGCGGGCGGTGTCGCCGCCGTTCGCGGGTGTGGTGCCGTTGCAGGAGGTTACGTTGCCCGCGGTGGGGGGTGCGTTGGGGATTCCGGAGGTGGTGTTGGCGGCGTATCGGAATGCGGAGTTGGCGTTGGCGTCTTCGGCGCCGGGGTGTGGGTTGTCGTGGAATCTGCTGGCGGGGATCGGGCGGATCGAGTCGGGGCATGCGCGGGGTGGGCGTACGGATGCGGCGGGGACGACGGTGACGCCGATTTTCGGTCCGGCGTTGGATGGGTCGTTGCCGGGTAATGAGGTGATCAGGGCTGCTGATGGGGGGTTCGTGCGGGCGTTGGGTCCGATGCAGTTCTTGCCGGGGACCTGGGGTGGTTATGGTGCGGACGGGAACGGTGACGGGGTGGCCGATCCGCACAATGTGTTCGATGCGGCGTTGGCGGCGGGGAAGTATTTGTGTTCGGGGGGTGTGGATCTGCGTGATCGGTCGCAGGAGTTGCGGGCGGTGTTGCGGTACAACAACTCGATGGCGTATGCGGCGAATGTGCTGAGTTGGTCGGCGGCGTATCGGAGCGGGGGTTCGCCGACGCAGGT
>NZ_BAFS01000227.1 GCF_000308415.1 Nocardia asiatica NBRC 100129
CGGACCTTCTCCAGCACCTCCATGCGTCAGATCGCCAGCCGCGCGAGCATATCCCGCGCCTGTTCGGCCGACTTCGGATCGCACAGCACGTCGTAGCGACCGGCCACCAATTGCATGGTGGACGCGAAGTCGCGCTGACCCCTGGTCGCCGCGTACGGGATCGAGGTCGAGATGACGCCGAAGATGATGCCGCCGACCAGGCCGACGAGCAGTGGCCCCAGCGCACCGCTGGTGGTGAACAGGCTCAGCAGCAGACCGAGGAACAGACCCAGCCAGGCGCCCGACACCACGCCGCCGCCGATCACCTTGCCCCAGGTCAGCCGATAGAGCACCCGCTCGACCTGCATCAAGTCGACACCGACGATGGTCACGTCCTGCACCGGGAACTGGTTGTCGGCCAGGTAGTCGACCGCCTTCTGCGCCTCGGCATAGGTCGGGTAGGAACCGACCGGCCAGCCCGACGGGGGCGTCGGGAGGCCCTGCCGCGCGCGGCTCGAGTTCCCCAAAGGATTCGTCATGGCTCCATTCTGCTATTCCGACGCATCCCGCGGTGGTGTGAAACGCGTGGTGCGCGTCATCCCGGCGGCGCGTCCCTTCCGCGCGATCACCTGAGCCATCTTGGCGCTGGCCTCATCGATCATCTCGTCGCCGAGCATCACCGCGCCCCGCGCGCCGCCCGCGGCGGAGGTGTGAAACGCGTACGCGTCCAGGATCTCCTCGGCTCGGTCGTAGTCGGACTGGCGCGGGCTGAAGATCTCGTTGGCCGCCTCGATCTGGCCGGGATGCAGCACCCACTTGCCGTCGAAGCCGAGCGCCGCGGTGCGCGCGGCGGCCCGCCGGAACCCTTCGACGTCCCGAATCTGCAGGTACGGCCCGTCGATCGCCTGCAGTCCGTGCGCACGGGCGGCGAGCAGGATGGTCATCAGGATGTGGTGGTAGGCGTCACCGGTGTCGTAGCCCTCCGGTTGCTCGCCGACCACCAGGGTGCGCATGTTGATGCTGGCCATGAAGTCGGCCGGGCCGAAGACCAGCGTCTGCACCCGGGGGCTCGCGGTGGCGATCGCGTCGATGTTGCGCAGTCCCAGCGCGTTCTCGATCTGCGGCTCGATGCCGATCCGGCCGGTGTCCAGGCCGCAGGCCTTCTCCAACTGGGTCAGCAGCAGATCCAGCGCGCGCACCTGGCCCGCGTCGGTCACCTTGGGCAGCAGGATCGCGTCCAGCGCCGCGCCCGCGCCCTCGACCACGGAAATGACGTCGGCGTAGGTCCATTCGGTGGTCCAGTCGTTCACCCGGACCACGCGCAGCTGTTTTCCCCATCCTGAGTCGTTCAGCGCCGCGACGATGTTCGCCCGCGCCTCGGCCTTCGCGGCCGGGGCGACCGCGTCCTCCAGATCGAGAAACACCTCGTCGACGGGCAAGGTCTTGGCTTTCTCGATCATCTTCGTGTTGCTGCCCGGGCAGGCGAGCACCGAACGGCGTGGCTGCATGATCACTCCCGTCGATCGTGGCGCGGTGCGAACACCGGCCCGCGAACATCTAGCCTGGCAGCATGGCAGCTACCAGGGTGTACGTCGCCAGGCTGGCCGGATTGGCGGTGCTGGGACCGGACGGGGAGTCTATCGGCCGGATCCGTGACGTCGTCGTGGCCGTCCGCTCCGACCGCCAGCAGCCCCGGGTGCACGGCCTGGTCGTCGAATTGCCCACGCGGCGGCGCATTTTCGTGCCCATCCTGCGGGTCACCGCGATCGAACCCGGCGTGGTCACGCTGAACACCGGCACGGTCAGCCTGCGGCGTTTCACCCAGCGACCGGGCGAGATGCTGGCCCTGGCGCAGATCGTCGACTCGGTGGTCCGGGTCGAGGACCCGGACCTGCCGGATCTGGCGGGCGTCGACGTCCACGTGATCGATCTCGGCCTGGAACAGACGCGTTCCAGGGACTGGCTGGTCACCAGGGTCGCGGTGCGCGGGCACCGCAGATTGGGCCGCAGGCGCACGGTGCACGTGGTCGACTGGACCATGGTGTCGGGCCTGACGCCCTACGAGATCGGCAGGCCGGGACAGGACGTCACCCAGCTGCTGGAACAGTTCGAGGGCATGCGCGCGGCCGACGTCGCGCAGCAGCTGCGCGAGCTGCCGGAGAAGCGGCGGATCGAGGTGGCGGTCGCGCTGGACGACGAACGCCTGGCCGACGTGGTGCAGGAGCTTCCCGACGACGAGCAGGTCGAGCTGCTCAGCCACCTGGAAGTGCGCCGGGCCGCCGACGTGCTGGAGGCGATGGACCCCGACGACGCCGCCGACCTGCTGGGCGAGTTGCCCGAGGGCGAGGCCGAATCCCTGCTGGCTCTGATGGACCCGCAGGAGTCCGAGCCGGTGCGCAGGCTGCTCGAGCACTCCCCTTACAGCGCGGGCGGTCTGATGACGCCGAAGCCGGTCATCCTGACGCCGTCCACCACGGTGGCCGAAGCCCTCGCGCGGGTACGCAACCCCGACCTGACCCCGGCGCTGGCCTCCATGGTCTTCGTGGTCCGTCCGCCGACCGCGACGCCGACCGGTCGCTACCTGGGGTCGGTGCACATCCAGCAATTGCTGCGCGAGCCACCGGCCCACCTGGTGGGCGGCATTCTCGACACCGATCTTTCACCGCTGCGCCCCGAGCTCCCGCTGGCGGCGGTGACCAGGTACTTCGCGACCTACAACCTGGTCTGCGGACCGGTGGTGGACGAGGAGAACCACCTGCTCGGCGCGGTGAGCGTCGACGACGTCCTCGACCACCTGCTGCCGGAGGACTGGCGCGACCAGGAAGAGACCGACGAGAGGGGCGGGGCGTGAGGCGACAGCGCGGCGTGACCACGCGGGGCCGTCGGCACGCCCGGAAGGACACACCGTGAGCGACAACGACCCGGGCATGCGGCTCGGTCACAGCAGGGCCCGCCAGCGCCTGGAGACGCCGGTGGAAGGCCGATTCCGGTTCGAGTGGGACGCCGAGGCGCTGGCCCGCAGCAGCGAGCGGGTGGCGCGATTCCTCGGCACCGGACGGTATCTGGCGGTCCAGACGATCCTGGTGCTGGTCTGGATCGGTGTGAACGTCTTCGTGGTCGCGCTGCGCTGGGACCCGTACCCGTTCATCCTGCTGAATCTGGCGTTCTCCACCCAGGCCGCCTATGCCGCGCCGCTGATCCTGCTCGCGCAGAACCGGCAGGACAACCGGGACCGGGTCGCCCTGGAAGAGGACCGGATGCGCGCCGCGCAGACCAAGGCCGACACCGAGTTCCTGGCCCGCGAACTCGCCGCGCTGCGCATCGCGGTGGGCGAAGTGGCCACCCGCGATTACCTGCGCCGGGAATTGGAAGAGTTGAAAGGCATTCTGGACCGGATCGAGTCCGCGGAATCCCCGGATCACGAGATCCGCGTGGAAAGTGGCGGAAAGAGCGGGCGCAAGAAAAGCTCCGGCCGAAAGCCCGCCCCAGCTCCGGTTTCACCGTCGGTAACCAGTGATCAACCGGAAATACCGAATAACGACCTGACTGGTGGGTAACCTGGACAACGTTGTCCAGAGCGGCCAGGGCAGGGGATGTCCCGGACAGCCGCTCCCACGACGTCGAGGATTGGGTGTGGCCGAATGCGTGTATCTGCTCCGATAACGGTCTCGGCTCTGGTTGTTGCTGGTGTGGTGGTGAGCGGTTCAGGGGTGCATTCCCCGGTGGGTGGCGAAGCGCCGCGAGCGCCCGAGGTATTGGCGGCGGCGCCGTCCGCCGGGAGCGCCGAGTCGCGGGTGGTGGGGTTGTTGCCGGTGG
>NZ_BAFS01000226.1 GCF_000308415.1 Nocardia asiatica NBRC 100129
CGCCAAGCCCGCCCCCGCCGCCGCCAAGCCCGCCGCGGCGACCGCGCGCACCCCCCAGACCACGCCGGCGCCGACCTCGAACGCCGCGCCGACCTCCGGCCCCAAGCAGGCCGACACCGCCACCGACCAGTCCAAGGTGCTGCGCGGCGCCGCGGCGGCGGTGGCCAAGAACATGGCCGCTTCGCTGAGCATCCCGACCGCGACCAGCGTGCGCGCCATCCCGGCCAAGCTGATGATCGACAACCGTTTGGTCATCAACAACCACCTCGCCCGCACCAGGGGCGGGAAGATCTCCTTCACCCACCTGCTCGGCTACGCCATCGTGCAGGCGGTCAAGGCCTTCCCGAACATGAACCGGCACTACGCCGAGGTCGACGGCAAGCCGCACGCGGTCACCCCCGCGCACACCAACCTCGGCCTCGCCATCGACCTGCCCGGCAAGGACGGCAATCGGTCGCTGGTGGTCGCGGCCATCAAGGGCTGCGAGGCGATGACCTTCGGGCAGTTCCACACCGCCTACGAGGACATCGTCCGCCGCGCCCGCGACGGCAAGCTCACCGCCGAGGACTTCTCCGGCGTCACCATCTCGCTGACCAACCCGGGCACCATCGGCACCGTGCACTCGGTGCCCCGCCTGATGAACGGTCAGGGCGCGATCATCGGCGCGGGCGCGATGGAGTACCCCGCCGAGTTCCAGGGCATGAGCGATGAGCGCATCGCCGAATTGGGCGTCGGCAAGCTGATGACGCTCACCTCCACCTATGACCACCGCATCATCCAGGGCGCGGAGTCGGGCGACTTCCTGCGCACCATCCACCAGCTGCTGATCTCCGACGATTTCTTCGACGAGATCTTCCACGGCCTCGGCGTGCCTTACGAGCCGGTCCGCTGGCGCAAGGACGTCCGCGAACGCGGCGTCGACAAGAGCGCGCGCGTGCTGGAGATGATCGCGGCCTACCGCAACCGCGGTCACCTGATGGCCGACACCGATCCGCTGCGGCTGGTCAAGGACAAGTTCCGCAGCCACCCGGACCTGGACGTCACCCAGCACGGCCTGACCCTGTGGGACCTCGACCGCACGTTCAACGTGGCGGGCTTCCACGGCCAGGAGCAGATGAAGCTGCGCGACGTGCTGTCGATCCTGCGCGACGCGTACTGCCGCCATGTCGGCGTCGAGTACACCCACATCCTCGATCCCGAGCAGCTGCAGTGGATCCAGGAGCGGGTCGAGCAGAAGCACGCCAAGCCCACCGTCGCGCAGCAGAAGTACATCCTGAACCGGCTGAACGCCGCGGAGGCCTTCGAGACCTTCCTGCAGACCAAGTACGTCGGGCAGAAGCGCTTCTCACTGGAAGGCGCCGAGGCCGTCATCCCGATGATGGACGCGGTGATCGACCAGTGCGCCGAGCACAGCCTCGACGAGGTCATCATCGGCATGCCGCACCGCGGCCGGCTCAACGTGCTGGCCAACATCGTCGGCAAGCCGTACTCGAAGATCTTCACCGAGTTCGAGGGCAACATGAACCCGGCCGCCACCCACGGCTCCGGCGACGTGAAGTACCACCTCGGCGCGCAGGGCACCTACCTGCAGATGTTCGGTGACAACGAGATCGAGGTCTCGCTCACCGCCAACCCCTCGCACCTGGAGGCGGTCGACCCGGTCCTGGAGGGCCTGGTCCGCGCCAAGCAGGATCTGCTGGACAAGGGCGACGGGCCGGAGGGCTACTCGGTCGTGCCGCTGATGCTGCACGGCGACGCCGCGTTCGCCGGTCAGGGCGTGGTCGCCGAGACGCTGAACCTGGGTGGCCTGCGCGGCTACCGGGTCGGCGGCACCATCCACATCGTGGTGAACAACCAGATCGGCTTCACCACCGCGCCGGAGAACAGCCGCTCCACCGAGTACTCCACCGACATCGCGAAGTTCATCGGCGCGCCGATCTTCCACGTCAACGGCGACGACCCGGAGGCATGCGACTGGGTGGCGCGCCTGGCGGTCGACTTCCGGCAGAAGTTCCGCAAGGACGTCGTCATCGACATGATCTGCTACCGCCGTCGCGGCCACAACGAGGGCGACGACCCGTCGATGACCCAGCCGTACATGTACGACGTCATCGACACCAAACGCTCGGTCCGCAAGGCCTACACCGAGAGCCTGATCGGCCGTGGCGACATCTCGCTGAAAGAGGCCGAGGACGCGCTGCGCGACTACCAGGGCCAGCTGGAGCGGGTGTTCAACGAGGTCCGCGAGCTGGAGAAGTACTCGCCAGGGCCGAGCGAGTCGGTCGAAGGCGACCAGCCGGTGCCCGCGTCGGTGGTGACGGCCGTGGACAAGCACATCCTGCAACGCATCGGTGACGCGTTCCTGCACGTGCCCGATGGCTTCAACGTGCACCCGCGCGTCAAGCCGGTGCTGGAGAAGCGCCGCGAGATGGCCTACGAGGGCAAGGTCGACTGGGCCTTCGCCGAACTGCTCGCCTTCGGCACGCTGATCGACGAGGGCCGCGCGGTGCGCCTGACCGGCCAGGACTCCCGCCGCGGCACGTTCACCCAGCGGCACGCGGTGATCATCGACCGCAAGACCGCCGAGGAGTACACCCCGCTGCACAACATCGGCAGCGAGAACCCGGGCTGGTTCGCCGTGCACGACTCGGCGCTGAGCGAATTCGCCGCCGTCGGGTTCGAATACGGCTACTCCCTGGGCAACCCCAACGCGCTGGTGCTGTGGGAAGCGCAGTTCGGTGACTTCGTCAACGGCGCGCAGTCGATCATCGACGAGTTCATCTCCTCCGGTGAGGCCAAGTGGGGCCAGCTCTCCGACGTCGTGCTGCTGCTGCCGCACGGCCACGAGGGCCAAGGCCCGGACCACACCTCCGGCCGCATCGAGCGCTTCCTCCAGCTGTGCGCGGAGGGCTCGATGACCGTCGCGGTGCCGTCCACCCCGGCCAACTACTTCCACCTGCTGCGCCGCCACGCACTCGACGGCATCCGCCGCCCGCTGATCGTCTTCACCCCGAAGTCGATGCTGCGCAACAAGGCCGTGGTCTCGGACCTGAAGGACTTCACCGAGAGCAAGTTCCGCTCGGTCTTCGACGAGCCCGCCTACGAGCAGGGCGTCGGCGACCGCGCCAAGGTCAAGCGCATCCTGCTGACCAGCGGCAAGCTCTATTACGAGCTCGCGGCCGAGAAGGCCAAGCAGAAGCGCGAAGACGTGGCCATCGTCCGCATCGAGCAGCTCTACCCGCTGCCCACCTACCGCCTGAACGAGGCACTCAGCGGCTACCCCAACGCCACCGACCTCGCCTGGGTCCAGGAGGAACCGGCCAACCAGGGCGCTTGGCCTTTCTTCGGCCTCAACCTCCCGGAGGTCCTCCCCGACCGCCTCGGCAAACTCCGCCGCATCTCCCGCCGCGCCATGTCGGCCCCGTCCTCGGGGTCCAGCAAGGTGCACGCGGTGGAACAGGCGGAGATCATCGCGGAGGCGTTCGAGCCGACGAGTTAGGTTGCTGAACTGACGCCGGGCTGGATCGCTCTATCAGAGAGAGCGACCCAGCCCGGCGTTCGCGTTTTCGCGGCATGACGGCTGATGGCGCCCAACCGAGTCTCGCTGTCGTAGCGAAGAAGTGTGGGGCAGAACCGTTGCCTCGCAAGCTTCCCGAATCGAATCCCGATCCGCTGTCCACAGCTACAACGCGTCTACACCTTCACTATCTCGATCTCTGTGCCGCACAGCAAGGCCATATCCTCAGGGTCCGATGTCACCACCGTGACCAGCCCGCGAACCGAGCGAGCGGTTGCCGCGAGAACGGCATCGATCGCGTACTTGTGGCCGCTCAGCCCGTGTTCCCGCAACAGTGCGGCACCCTGCGCGGCCAACTCACGGGTGACGGCGTGCACATCAATCTGTGACAGAGTCCAGGCGATCCGGGCCGGATGCACTTTGTTGTAGTCGGCTTCCACTGTCGTCATCGCCGTGGTCGCCACGCGCACGCCGTCCTCTTTGGCCGCCTGCACCCATGCGAGCATTCGGCGATTCTTCCGATACAGCATCGACAGCCCTTCACTGTCGAGAAACAGCACATCCGGCATCAGGCAGCCGATCCGCGCGAACCACGACGACGCCGCTCGAAACCCAATTCCGCCCGCGCCTGATCGATCTCCGCACGTGTCAGCGGCTCGTTGTCCTTCTCGAAATCGGCCACCAGCTCACCGAGCTTGTCCATCGCGACACGCTGCTCCAACGCCTCGGCGACGTAGGCGGAGAAGCCACCCGGGCCGACATAGGCCCGAGCCTGCTCGGCAAGGTCTTCAGGGAGACTGATCGAGTACTTCTTGCTACCACCCATGCTACTAATGCTACCATTGGTAATACACCGGCCGAATGACGATAGAATGCGGTGGCAAGAGGCAATGGTTATGCGGCCGATCGCATCGGAAGTGGGGTCGCGCCGCCCATTCGGCATGGCTACCATCGGACGCGATGCATATCGACTTGATGCTCGATTCACTCGACGGGCTGTCCGTGGGAGACGCGCTGGGTGCGGAATTCCCCATCATGGGCCGGGCGATATCGGATCTTCGGGCAGGAGATCTTGCTACCCGGCAGTGGGGGTGGACCGATGACACCGAAATGGCCTGCACCGTAGTCGCCGAACTCTCCGATCACGGTCGAATCGATCAGGATCGGCTTGCCGCCGCTTTCGCGCGACGGTTCGATCCGCGCCGTGACTACGGCTTCCTCGCGGTCGACACATTGCGTCGCATCCGCGACGGCGTGCACTGGCGGCAAGCAGCCGGAGCCGCTTTCGACCACCAAGGATCCTGTGGCAACGGCGCGGCCATGCGAGTCGCCCCGCTGGGCGCCTTCTACGCCGGAGATCCGGAAACAATTGTCGCCGAGGTTGTTCGGTCGGCGCAGGTGACGCATCTGCATCCCGAAGGAGTCCTCGGCGCTGTCGCGGTGGCACTCGCGGCCGGTCAGGCCGCTCATGCCCGCCTGCTCGGGACGCAGCCGACAGCAGAGGAATTCATCACCGCTGTCCTCGACCGCCTCGACGACGGTGAGACCAGCCGACTGATCCGCCGTGCTCGCACGCTGCTCGGAGCCTCCGCCGAGCAGGCAGCGGAGGAACTCGGTAACGGATCTCTGGTCACCGCACAGAACACGGTGCCCTTCACGATGTGGGTCGCGGCGACGCATCTGACCGATTACCCAGCTGCGATCACCACATGTATCGCGGCAGACGGAGACATCGACACCACGAGCGCCATTGTCGGCGGAATCGTCGCTGCCTACGCCGGCACCGGCTCCCGCCCCGGTCGAATCGCCGGGGTGCCACAGACCTGGCTTGCCACGCGAGAACCATTGCCCAGCTGGCTCAGCCCCGCCCTTCGAGCACGACGACGCGAGAAATCGATGTCCGGCCGCGTTCGAAAGTGGTTGACCGGCGCGTCGTAAGCAGGTCGGTTGTGACTGCCGGGCCGCTTATACGGTCGCCACTGCACCGACAGCGTTGGGCAATGACCCAGCGGACGCCACGACCTGGGCGTCGAGCTCGGCTGCCATGAGGGAGACCTGGGATTTGGAAAGCTTCGTCACGCCAAGCGATTCCACCAGCTTCTCCATCCGGCGTGTCGAGACGCCGAGCAGATAACAGGTCGCCACGACCGAGGTGAGTGCGCGTTCGGCGCGTTTGCGGCGTTCGAGCAGCCAGTCCGGGAAATAGCTGCCGGATCGCAGCTTCGGGACAGCGACGTCGTGCCGACACGAGTGTCGAAGTCGTGGTGGCGGTAACCGTTGCGGGAGTTGACCCGCTCGGTGGAGCGTTCGCCGTAGCCGGCACCGCAGACCGCGTCGGCCTCGGCGCTCATCAACGCCTGGATGAACGTCGACATCATGCTGCGCAGCAGATCAGGACTCGCGACGGCGAGTTGATCAGACAGCATCTTCGAGGGGCCGATAGGCTGGACAGCGGTCATCGCGTGGTTCTCCTTCGAGTGACTTTGGTCGGTCTCTTGAAGGATCACGCGGTGACCGTCCTCTATCCGGCTACGACACGCTCAGACATTGCTGGCGTCCGCTCGTACACCACTCTGCTGGACTCAACCGCAGCGACATCGGATTTTTAAACCACAGTCGTCGACGGGGGATCACGCCGGGCTAATCCCGCTCAACCATCGGACCGACAGGAATGATCGTCGGAGTATGCAGGATAACGCTTGCTACGAGTTACGGCTGCGACCGACTTTCGACAATATCTACTCTCGAGAGTTCCTTATAGGACTTTCCGTCGACGGTATGCCACCCGATGGGTCCGTTGGTTTGCACACCTTTCATTACGTTCGCAGCATCTGACGCCGAATCAAATAGCTCGTCTCGATTGAGAAGCAATTTTCCGTCATGAGGGACGAACACCAACGAATCCAAGAAATTTTGTCTGGTATCCCGGTAGCGCGGTGCTAGTGAGGGAGTATCACCAGCCGATGCAGTAGAACCCTTCAGAACTAGGAATCCGCCATCACAACGCCGTCCGTGTGCCAATGCTCCTCGTGCCTGCAAGACGAACACCGGCTCCGCACTGGATGGTCCCTGCTGCGCAGGATCCGATGCCGACTCCAGCTCGATGTGATCAACGCGCTTCAAGGCGAGCCGCACAATATTTTCTGCACTCTCTGGTTGATGAAGTTTTTTGGCGACTTTTTGCTGATTATTCTTGGAAAGATCGGCGGGCATGTACATGTTGATCTGATCGGTCAAAGCCTTCAGGACACAATTCGTCAGGAAGCCCACTCTTCCGAGCTGGGGCGACCAGTCCGCGTCGACATGGGCAATCGTCGAACTATCCAGCATTTGGAATACTGCGTGGGTGATCAGCCGATTCCCATGCACTGCAACAGTTTTCATGCGTTCGTCACATGATGCGTCGACCTCGCCTAGGGTATTTTCAACCAAGCGAAGGACCTGGATTCGTCGCCATACCTCCACAACAGAAGTACGTGAATTGAACAGCCCTCGGTAGAGCGCCGCTTTCGTCGACTCCCAGATTCTGCTTATCTCCGTCTTTGCCACGCAGGCCAACTCAGCGGACTCTGCACAGGCCATGGCCGCGACAGCCTCCACCACCGAACATTCACGTCTGCCAGGTGATAGGTGGTCTGTACTACGGAGTATATACTCCATGTCATAGGTGAGTCGGAAGTCGTCGCGTAGGCGAATCTGATTAGGCTCCAGCGCAAGGTAGTCCCGCGAATAGATCCTATTTTGTGAATTTGCCGCGAAAGTCACAGTCGAGCCGAACCCTTCAGGACAATCCGCCAGTGCAATGAATCGGACGGCGACCTGAGCTATTGCTACAGCTTCCGGATTGTCTTTGCGAGCCCGGTGTATCTGCGTAACCGTTTGAGCGCCATTGACGATACTGACATTTGTGAAGCGGAAGAATGTCTCGTCGCCCGATATGCCCGGCGCTTGCGGCCAATCCTCACAAAGGATAGTCAGTCCATTGTGCAGATACCAGAACTTTTTTGGCTCATCGAGGAGGGTTCGGTATATTGATTCGTTTATGTCGGTCACACCCAGTGAGGTGCGAAGGTTTTCATCGAAGAGTTTCGTTCCGTAGCGTTCATACCATTCCGCGAGGGCACCAGCGGATATCCTTCCGTAGATCGCCCGGTACGGTCCCATAACTTGCCGCCAACCGTAGAGACTGGCTTCAACGCTGGGTGATCTTGTTTGGGACTCCAGAACAATTTGTCGATGGAAATCGCGGAGGCGAATTTGCTTCTTGGTGATGAAGCCCGGACCAGCAAGCCTTCTAGCGAAGACCTCCTCGACATTGTCGTCGATATTCCGATCAGATGTTGCAGCAACTACGAGAACAACCGAAACACCGGGCTTATTCAAAAGGGGGCGGAGTTGTGGCAACATCGCTGCGGCACGCTTGTTCTCACGATGAAAGCGGCCTTCCCTCAGGCAGTCCAGGCCATCCAGCATCTTGTGCGCCTCGGAGACGTCAATGACCTTATTCCCGTTGTCGTGCCACTTTGCCTGGACCAGATAGATCGTACTGCCATCCGGGTGTACAGCGATCGCATCGATGCCATCGTCCTGGCTTCCGTCTGTGCCGCATTCGGCTGCCTCTCGGACGTCGGAGCCGGTCAAGATCCGAACAGCCATCGCGGCCAAACCCCGCGACAACAGCTGCTTGGTGTTCTCCGAACCGTTCCGATGGACATGTGGAACGTAGTCACGCTGAACAGCCAAACTGAGCTGCGAAATCTGAAGCTTGGTCTCGTATCCCCCAGCGGTCATGACGGGAGAATCTACCCGATCGCGTCGCAGTTCGACCGGAGGGCGGATTGCGTTGAGACTGTCGAGCTTTCATGACCATGCAGCATCTTGACGCGCGCAGTCGTGTAGGACGTGGATCGCCTTGGCCAGCAGCCCGGCCTCGTCCGGGCAGCAGGGCCGGTGTGCGTAGTACCTCCCCCGTCTTGACCTGGGAGGTACTACATGTCCGCCCGGGCGGGCAGCCTCGCGGTATCGCATTTGGGCCCTCCCGTGATCCCGGTCAGACCATCCATGTAGCTCGTCCATTCACGGTTTCGCTCTCCGGGTCGCACAGCCAACCCATGCCCTCAGAGTCCGAGTCACCACCGTGACCGACCCGCGAACCGTAGTCGGCTCCCACCCCGCCATCGGCGTGGTTTCCACCGCCGAAATCGACCACCAGAACTGCGCGCCGCCGCATGTCGCGATCTATCATCGAGTGCCGATGAGGGTCCGTGCTCCACCAGAAGGGGGCACCCTATCCGCCCGGAGGTCGTTACGAGTTCGAAGCGCGCGGAGGAAGATGTGACGCATACTGGGCTGTGGGAGAGGACTGCACGTCGGCGGAAGGGGGACTGCGGTGCGGGTATTGGCCTAACCTGGGATAACTCTGCGCTCGTCCACAGCGCGCGCCCCACGCAAGCCTTCACGATCTCGCCCGACGAATGCCCTCGATCATTTCACCCAACTCCACCACTCGCCGGTCCGCGGCCCCGTACCGCGACTCCATCTGAACCTGCAACCGCTCCAAGCGAGCCCACGCCGCGTCCAGCTCGCCGAGGTGTACCTGGCAGACCGCGAGGTGGCGCTGGCAGTGCATGACCTGGTCGTCGTATGGTCCGCGTTCGGCGGTGAGGTCGTCGATCAGCATGCGATAGTGTTCGGCGGCCTCATGGTGACTGCTCGCTTCCGCACGCAGGTCGGCGAGCTTCACGCGGGCGTCGACCACATCGGCGTCACGCGCGCCGAGCAGGGGGATCGCGGCCGCCACGACCGTTTTCAATTCGCGAATCGCCGGATGGTAGCGGGATTCGTCGGCGAGATGACGCGCCCGATCGATCGCCCGGTGCAGATCCGCGCGGCTGAAATCATCGGTCGGAATGGCGCCTGCCGATGAGTCTGTTGCGGGGTGGTCGAGCACTGCGGGCCCGAGCGTGGTGGTCGACATATGCGGCTGGGATGAAGCGCTCACCGCGAGCGCGTACAACCGTGCGGGACTGTACGCGTCATCGACCAGGGCACCGAGTTCGGTCGCGTGCCGCATCAGCACCGCGTGCACGATTCCCGCGCTCGCCGGCCGACTCTCAGGCTTCTTCTCCAGCATGCACATGACGGCCCCAGCCAGATCGGCTGGTATCTCGGGTCGCTCGGCGCGGATGTCCGGGGCAGGCCGGGAGACTTGGTTAGTCCACACCGTGAACGGGTTATCCCCCGCCATCACGCGATCGCCGGTGAGCAATTCGTGCAGGATCAGCCCTAAGGCATAGAGGTCGGTCTGCGGCGTCACCTCACGCGCTTCGATCTGTTCGGGTGCCATGAACGCGGGCGTGCCGATGGTCTGCCCGGTGCTGGTGTAGCGGCTGCGGCCGGAATCGGGGGCCACGGCCAGCCCGAAGTCGAGCACCTTGACGGTCCCGTTGTGGCAGAGCATGAGATTCGATGGTTTGAGGTCGCGGTGATAGATGCGATGCCGGTGCGTCGCTGCGAGGACCGCGGCAACCTGCGCGCCGAGGGCGGCGACAACTCCGATCGGCAGTGGACCGTGTCGGGCGAGCAGATTCTCGAACGTATCGCCCTCGACGAATTCCATGACGAGGAACGGCCGATGTCCATCATCCTCGACAGTTCCCGCGTCATGGATCGCCGGCATTCCGGGGTGGCTGACACTCGCCATCACCTCCGCTTCCCGCAAGAAGCGTTTGGTCCACTCGGGGTCGGCATCGAGGTTCACATGCGGGAGTTTCACCGCTATCCGGCGCTTCAGGTTTCGGTCGAACCCCTCATAGACCTGCCCCATCCCGCCGGCCGCAACCGAGCGGACGAGCTCGTACCGATCGCCGACAACCTGCGGGTGCACCGCCATCACCTCCGTGGATACACCGGGTCCGATATCCGAGATCACGCGCTTTCGGCGCCCGGACGTAGACGCCCGGTCGACAACCCTTCGTAGCCGATTCGCACCAACCGTTCGAGCTCCGTACGCCGCCGATGCCAAGCCTGCTCGAGCTCGCCCAACTTCGCGAAGGCGTCGGCATATCCGCGCTGTTCGGACAACGGAAGCCGGGCGAAGCCCACCTCATACAGGTCGATGCTGTCACCTGCGGCACGGGTGAGCGCGGCCCGCAGTACCCCTGCGAGGAATCGGGAGTCGATCACCCTCGCGTCGACCCGCAGCAGCTCGATGCCAGGACCGAGCAGCACACCGTCATCCGCGCACTGCCGTACCACCGATTCCCTCGCAACCACCGCGATGTCTCCCGCGCGTGTGATCACGGCACCGGGCACATCGGCGTCACCATGACGCGAGGGCGCACGACCCAGACGGATGTCCTTCACCGTCAGCATGGGTTTCGCGCCGTCACCGACCACCGTCGGCGGCGACTGGTGGAAACTCAGCGCACCTGCTTCGGCGAGTTCGCCGAGCGACACCATGCTGTGCGCGTCACCATTCGGCCGCAGGGGCGGCGGCGCTTCCACCGGCTGCTGCACGAGCATGGTGCGCAGCGCGGAGTACTCGTCGATCCATTCCGCGGTGGATCCGGCCGGCGCGAGGTCGACGCGCTCGTCGAGCCGATCCACCACGCGCACGGCATAGGGCGTCGCAGCGGGATGTAGCGGATTCGACCGGAAAGCCCGCCAGGCCGCTGCCGCACCCGCTGGGTCATCGGTCGCGTCGATGAGCAGCACATGATCGGGTCGATCACCGTCCGGCTCGCGCAACAGCCAATGATCCCGCCCACCAGGCGAGACCGGAGACGATGGCACGGAGTACACCCTGGCGCAGTAGGACACTACGCAGTGCCCGTGCCTGCCGACTTGTCGCCGCCGACGCGGGCATGAGCACCGCGACCGTCCCGGTCTCGGAAGCTCGGCCGAGGCAGTATCGCATCCAAGCTGTCGCTCCTTCGGCCGACGCCCACCGCCGGTCACCGTCGTTCCCGTGGTATCTCGGGTCGTATAGGGCCGCGTCGAGAGCTTGTTCGGCGAATTCGCGATCGCCGGGGTAGTCGGACGGTTCACGAGTCACGTCGATGCCTCCCCTCCTTCGCCACGTCAGAAAAACGGTAGCAGCGTGGCCCCGGACCAGCCCGATGAGCGAACCGTCTCGCTACTCGCCTGGACTCGAGAACCCCTCGGCCGGAACAAGGACCCCCGCGGTGAGTCCGGTGAACACTTGATCGGCGAGATCCTCCGCCGCTTCGGCGGCTCGCGCGGCGGCGGTGCGCAGCCGGAAGAAACGACGGAACAGAGCCCCATAGCGTTGTTGCTCCGGCAACGACACCACCGGGATGCGAAGCCGTGCCGGATCGAACCGCACTGTGGACATCCGCGTCGCGGCGACGTTGTCGGAGCCGGTGAGGAATCCGGCCACGAACCAGGGATCCAGACGTTCCCGGTCGACGCGCAGCGTATGCAGGTGCGCACCACGAATGGCCCTGACATCGTCCGGTCCGGCCACGCGAACGTTCCGTCCGCCCGTGCGATCGCTGCGGATCGCGGGAATCAGCACGTCGCCGAGTTCGATCTCCACCGCTTCCGCCGGCTGCGCCGTGCTCATCGTTCCTGATGCGGGTTTGCCCGCTCCGACGTCCGATGCCGTGAGCACCGGCCGCGCATCGCCCACAGCGCCGCCCTCCTTCATCGGCGACTGGGCCCGAATCCATTGCAATTGACCGTGGTTCACCAGATCGGCAACGGTCACCTGGCGCCATGACTTCGATGGCGATTCGGCCCACCCCGCCATCATCTCTCGCGCCGCAGCGAATTCGTCACCGGCCGCACCGAGCCGTCGGAGGGCAGCGTCGATCCGATCGGACACCGCGCCCGAGTCGAGTGACGAATGGACGTAACGGGCGGGTGTCAGGTCCACGGCATCGTCGAGTACGTCGATCCACGGAACGATGGCGGCGACCCCTGGCTCGGTCGGCGAAGGCGCTGCCGCGTCGAATGCGCGCCAGGCACGTACGACGCTGCCGGTGATGGCATCCCATGCGAGGCGGTCCTCACCATCCCCTTCGGCTTGCACCCTGGTGGTATCGATGAACAGCAGGGAGCCGGAGGGCCGCGCATCTGGTTCGGGGCTTCTCAAAACCCAGATCTGCAGCCCGACGTGCCACGGCGGCGCCGCTCCCGGCATCAGCCCGATCACCGCTCGCAGGACACCGGATCGGACGAGATTGGTCCGAATCTTGCGGCCCGAGGATCGCGACGCCACAGCCGGCGGCAGCAGCAACACCGCCGTTCCTCCCGGTCGCAGATGTGCCACCGCGTGCTGCGCCCAGGCCAGTTCGGACTCCAGACGCGGTGGCAAGCCATATTCCCAGCGGGTATCGAACGCGAGCTCCGCAACACCCCAATCACGTTGCCCATAGGGTGGATTCGTGAGCACAGCGTCGACCCGAAGGTCTGCGAACGCGTCGGCGAGCAGGCTGTCGCCGAGACGAATTTGCGGTTGTAGATCGGCCTGTGCCTGAATCGTCAATCGCGCCCGTTCGACTTGCACCGGCACGACATCTTGCCCGTAGAGGTGAACCGCGCCAACTTCGGCGGCGGCCGATAGCAGCGAGCCGCCGCCGCATGCCGGATCCAGTACGCTACGCACCGCGCTTTCCCCGGGTGCGCGGATCAATTCGGCCATCAATGCCGCCACTGGCTCGGGAGTTCCATAGACACCTGTCGCCAAGGTGTTCTCGAGCGCGCGATCGGCCAGTGCGTCGACCGCGGCCCGGACGCCCTCGATCGCGCTCACCCGTTCCATGAGCGGCACCGCACGCGTCACGAACTCGGCGTCGACAGCGTTTCGGTCGGCGCATGCCCACCCGTCCTCGGTGCGCCGCAAAGATCGCATGAACCGAAAGGCATCGTCCGGCGTAACGTCCGCGCGCAGCAGTGTCCGCAACTCGGCCATCGGCGACTCCGCGGGCCTGATGTCGCGTGCCGCCAACCATTCCCGCACCTGATGCAGGTCGAACAACGGCCGGGCCTCGCTGCCACCGACCGCCTTGGGGAAGTCGCTATGTCTGCGCCGCCAGTTGCTCACCGTCGCGCGGGTGACGCCGGCCAGCCGGGAGAGCTCTGCGGCGCTGACCGTGAACGCGGGTTTAGGCATGCCACTCCTATCCGGGCCTGTTCCGCTTACCTTCCTCGATTGTTGAGCAAAAGTCAACAAAGATGAACGTGTTGACATTGCTTTCACGAAAGCCGTATGTTTACTTCGCCTTGCTGGCCTCCGTGACGCCAACGCCCACTCATCGACGCCAGCGCCCCGGCACCACCACGACCATCACGGGGATTCCATGTTCACCTCCACCCGCACGCTCGCGACCCTGCTCGCCATCGGGGCGACCGCCACGCTCATCGTGCTGGCGCCGCCCGCAGTCGCCGCACCGCCCAGCGGATCGGCCGGCGGCTCGTCCTCCAGCGGCTGCGGGCCGCGCAGCGGCGCGGACTACCGCTTCCTGCGCGAGTCCTACTTCGACGAGGAGTCCTGCGGCGCCCAGGACGCGGCCATCCGGCTCGCCCTCACCAACTGCCGCTGGCTCGACGCCTACTGCAACTCCGTGCACAACCAGATCGTCCTGGCCGAGAAGCTGCGAGCCACGGTCGACTACCCGTACACCTTCCTCGACGCGTCCATCGACGCCTACTGCCCGCACCACCAGCTCTGAATTTCTTCGATCAACAGCGCGTAACCCCCGGAAACACAGAGGATTTCACTATGTCCGACAACCACATCGGCCTCCAGGAGCACGACGGGCTGGACAAGGCGCTAGCGGCCGCTTCCGGCGACGCGGCGTCGGCCGGCGCCCGCGTATTCCCCTGCACCGTGTTCCGCCAAGGACGGCGAACCATGATCTCGACGTCGTTCCCGTACGCCTTCCTCGCCCGCCAGGTCGTCTCCGAGTCGGTCGAGAAGGGCGGCGACCCGGCCAATACGACGAACCGGCCGCTGATGACCGACCACGTGAAGAACATCAACAGCTACGTCCGCGAGAATCCCGAGGATTACATCCTCCCGCCGGTCACCTTGAACGCTCGGCAACTTCCCGCGTTGCACGTGCCGCGCGGCAACTTCAAGAACCGCCTCGGCTTCATGGTGATCGGCGACGACGTCCGCTTCTACGTCACCGACGGACAGCACCGCATCACCGCGATCAAAGGCCACGGCGCCGGACGCTCCACCATTCCCGGCCTGGTCGATCTGGAAGCCGGCTTCGAGAACGACTGCCTCGCGGTGCTGATCGTCGTCGAAGACGACCTCAAGCGCATCCATCAGGATTTCGCCGATGCCGCTCAAACGAAGCAGATCCCGGCCAGCCTCCTCGCCGTGTACAACACCCGCGAGCCAGTCAACGGAGTTCTCGCCGATCTGGTCGACCGGACCCGGTTCTTCCGCGGCCGCGTCGACGCGACCTCCAAGACCCTGCCCAAGGCATCGCAGTCGGTGTTCCTGCTCAACCAGGTCCGCCAGTTCGTCAAGGAACTCCTGTTCGCCGACTACGCGCTCGCGGAGGATTCGGTGGCCCGGCAGAGCGCCCAGCTGATCGGCGACAAGGCCGCCCGCGACGAACTCGTCACCGACGCGGTGACGCTCATCGAGACCATGTCCGATCACCTGGATCCCTGGCAGGAGATCTGCGCGCTGCCCACCAGCGGTGGCCCGGCCAACCGGGTGGCCGACTTCCGCCAGAAGTACGTGAACATGACCGCCACCGGTCTCGTCATCATCGGTCGCGTCGCGTACGAGATTCGCAAGAGCCCTGATCTCGAGTGGCGTCTGCACCAGTACCGGCGCCTGGCGACCGAGATCGACTGGCGACGCAGCGCGACGATCTGGCAGAACAGCATCCTCTCGGTGGACGGCAAGGTCGCCACCCAGCGCGGCCCCGTCCGCGAAGCCTCGAATCGGGTCAAGAGGCAGCTCGGCCTGTTGCCCGATGGGGACTGATCGGGATCGAAGAAATCCCGCCCAGACGGAAACGCTGCGCGTCTCGGAGACGGTACTAAGTTGAGTTCTTCGGCTGTCGACCCACCAGGAGCACCCTCGATGACCCTTGCGCAAGCGCGTGATCCGTTCCACGTCGCGCCCGGTTCGATCGTCGTAGTCCGCGACGAGGAATGGTTGGTCACTTCGGCCGAACAAGGGTCCGACGGGTGGCTGGTTCGCGTGCGCGGGCTATCGGAGCTCGTCGCCGACACTACGGCGATCTTCTACCAGAGTCTCGACGACATCCAGGTCCTCGACCCCGCCGCCGCTCAGGTCGTCCCCGACGGGTCGTCGGGCTACCGGGATTCCCGGCTGTGGCTGGAAGCATTGCTGCGTAAAACGCCCTTTCCCTATGGCGACCAAACGCTGACGGTGTCGACACGCATGCTCGCCGATTCACTCGGATATCAGCGAGCCGCGGTCGCCAAGGCGCTCGATCCCCGGCTCATCCGGCCGCGCATCCTGATCGCCGACGCCGTCGGCCTCGGTAAGACGCTCGAGATCGGCATGATCCTGTCCGAACTGGTGCGGCGCGGACGTGGCGAGCGAATCCTCGTCGTCACGCCGAAGCATGTGCTGGAGCAGATGCAACACGAACTGTGGTGTCGTTTCGCGCTGCCCTTCGTGCGGCTGGATTCAGCGGGGATTCAGAAGGTGCGCCAGAAGCTTCCGGCCACCCGCAACCCGTTCACCTACTACAAGCGCGCGATCATCTCGATCGACACCCTCAAAAGCCCTCGGTACAAGGCGCATTTGGAGCGCCAGCACTGGGACGCGGTGGTGATCGACGAGTCGCACAACCTCACCAATGTCGGCACCATGAACAACGAACTGGCCCGAGTGCTGGCCCCGAACACCGAGGCGTTGATCCTGGCATCGGCGACCCCCCACAACGGTCGTGAGGAATCGTTCGCCGAACTGCTGCGCCTGCTGGACCCCACCGCGGTAGCGGCGGACGGCTCGTTCACCAAAGAAGACGTCTCGGCGTTGCTGATCCGCAGGCACCGGCATCACGAGGAAGTGGCCGCCGAGGTGGGCAGCGACTGGGCCGAACGCGCCGAGCCGGTGCATCGCCTTGTGGAGCCTTCCGGCGCGGAAGACGCTGTGGCGCGCGAACTGTCGCAGGTGTGGCTGCATCCACGGACGGGCGCGTCACCGTATTCGGGTGAGACCACCGCGCTGTTCCCGTGGACGCTGGCGAAGGCGTTCCTCTCATCACCGGCCGCGCTGCGGGAATCGATCAACCAGCGCCGCGACAAGCTTCGCAAGGACGGTGGCCCGCGCTCACCGGCGCAGCACGCCGAACTGGCCGCGCTGAATACCCTCTCCGATCTCAACGACAAAGCGTTCACCGAATCGGCAGGCAAGCAGGCGGCGCTGGTGCAGCGGCTGCGGGAGATCGGCGTCGGCGCGGCGTCGCCCACCCGCGCCGTCGTGTTCGCCGAGCGGGTCGCGACGTTGAAATGGCTCACCGAACTGCTGCCCGCGTCGCTGGGGTTGCGGCAGGAGAACGTCGTCATGCTGCACGGGGGTCTGTCCGATGTGGAGCAGCAGGAGATCGTCGACAGCTTCAAACTGGAGACATCCCCGATCCGGGTGCTGGTCACCGGCGATGTCGCCTCCGAAGGCGTGAACCTGCACGCCCAGTGCCACCATCTGATCCACTACGACATCCCCTGGTCGCTGATCCGCATCGAACAGCGCAACGGTCGCGTCGATCGCTACGGCCAGAAGTTCCCGCCGGTGATCTCCTCCCTGATCCTGGAGCCGTCGGACCCCGACTTCTCCGGCGACCTGCGCGTGCTGTCGCGTCTGCTGGAGCGGGAGAACCAAGCGCACTCCACCCTCGGCGATGTCGCCTCGCTGATGGGCAAACACAGTGTGGGCGACGAGGAGTCGGCGATTCGTGACGTGCTGGCCGGCAAGACCTCGCTCGACGATCAGCTGCGCACCGTCGATGAGGTCGTCGCCGGTGACGACATCGACGCGTTCTTCGCTCAGATCGACCTGGAGCCCGACGAACCGGCCGCCCTGCCCGAACTACCCCGCCAGAGCCTGTACCCCGACGACATCACCTTCTTGGACGAAGCGTTGCGCGCGAGCTTCTGCGACATTCCGCATGCCGATCCCGCCGCGGGCGGCGTCGACTGGACCGTGCACGCCAATCACGGTATCGCCGAGCTGGTTCCGCCGCGAGACCTCAGGCAGCGGCTGGGGCAACTACCGCAGAACTACTTGCAGCACGGCCGCGTGCTGGAGCGCCTGAAACTGGCCACTTCGCCGCAGGTCGGCGACGCCCAGCTGCGGACGGCCAGACAGGGCAAGGGCATCAACGGCACCACCTGGCCGGAGGCGCACTTCCTCGGTCCGCTGCACCCGGTGCTGGACTGGGCGAGCGACCGCGCGCTCAGCGCGCTGGGCCGCAACCAGATTTTCGCCATCCGCGGCGAGCTCGACGTGACCACCGTGTTGTTGATGGGCACGCTGATGAACCGGCGCGGTCAGCTCGTCTCCCGCGTCTTCGCCACCGTGGTGTTCCCGAACTCGGAACGCCCCTCGTTCTCGCTGGTCGAGACGCATTTCGATCTCGATTTCCTGCTCACCGACACCGGCTTGAAGCCGGGCACCGCCAACCCTGGCCCGCTCGCCGACCCACACCGCCTGCAACAGCTGATCCCGATCGCGGTCGAGCGGGCGGCCGAGTCGATGAAGATCGTGCTCGACCAGCAGGAACGAACGGCCCACGAGCGCCTGGCCGCCTGGCGCCAGCGCGCCGACCGCTGGTACTCCGGCGCCGAACAGCTCGAGTTGTTCGGCAGCCAGAAGAAGAAGGTGGACAAACTCTCGCACCGGATCGCCGAAGAACAGCGCCTCGCCGAATCTCTCGCCCCCACCCAGCAGTTGGTGCGCCCGCTGCTCGTGATCGTCCCCGAAAAGGATCAGTGACCATGGCTTCTTTCGACTCCATCGTCGTCGGCGAGGACTGGATCAGCGAGCACTATTTCACCACCGACTCGGTGAAGGAATCCTTCCACGGCAAGGTGATGGAGCTGCGCAAGCTTTGGGACGCCGAAGCCAAAGAAGGCCGGTCCACCGTGCGAAGCTCTTTGCTGGCCACCGCCCGCGACCTGCAGACGGCTCTGGCCGCGCTCGCGGAGAGCCCCGAATCGGCTCCGAAGGCGCACGCCCAGGTGCGGGCCACATTCGGCTACGAGGGCGAACTGACCACGTTCACTGCCGAACGCGCGGGATCCGAGCTGGAGATACCCGATGCGCGACTGCCGGATGTGGCGAATGTGCTCTTTCTGCAAGCGAATCCGGTCGCCGCGCTCGAAGATCTGCTCGACCCGGGCACCGGCAGGCTGATCACCGCCGCCACAGAGGACGGCAAGCCGATCGAGTCGGTGTCGAAAGCGGTTTCCGCGGCGTTCCGCTCGGACACCCCACCGGCGTTCGTGGTGGTGCAGGCCGGGCAATGGCATCTGCTCGCCGAAGCCGAACGCTGGGCGGAAGGCCGCTACCTCGCCGTGGACCTGCTCGTGGTCGCCGAGCGCAAGCACGAGGCGCGCGGCGGGGAGATCGACCGGGTCGCTGCGATCTTCGGCCACCAAGCGCTGAAACCGGACGCGGACGGGAATATCTGGTGGACCGGAGTCCTCGAGGATTCGGTCAAACACACTGTGGGCGTCTCCAAGGACCTGCGCGAAGGCATTCGCCTGTCCATCGAGATCATCGCCAACGAGGTGGTGCGCCGCCGCCGGGAAAACGGCCTGACCATGGACGGCATCGACGGCAACGAACTCGCCAAGCACTCCCTGCGATTCCTCTACCGCATCCTGTTCCTGCTGTACGCGGAAGCGTCCCCGGAGATGCAGGTGCTGCCCACCGGCGCGCCCGAATACGAGGAGGGATACGGCCTCGACCGCCTGCGCGACCTCACCCTCACCGAACTCGTCTCGCACCGCGCCCGCACCGGCACCCATCTCTACGAGTCGTTGAAGCGCCTGTTCGACTTGGTGGACCGCGGCCACACTCCCAAGGTCCGGGAGAACATCGCCGACGACCCGGCCCCTGGCTTGGTGTTCAACCCACTGCGCGCCGACCTGTTCTCCCCCAAGGCCACCGCACTCATCGATGAGGTCGGCCTCGGCAACGAAGCGACCCAGCAGGTTCTCCAGCACCTGCTGCTCACCAAGGAGAGCAAGTCCCGCAAGGGCGCCGATCGCGGTTTCATCAGCTACGCCGAACTCGGCATCAACCAGCTCGGCGCGGTGTACGAGGGCCTGATGTCCTACACCGGGTTCTTCGCCGAGGAGGACCTGTACGAAGTCGCCAAGAACGGCGATCCGGAGAAGGGTTCGTGGGTGGTGCCGGTGGACCGCTCCGACCACCTCTCCGAATCCGACTTCGTGCGGGCCGAGGACCCGGAGACACATGAGGTGAAGCCGGTGCGGCATCTCAAAGGCACGTTCGTCTTCCGGCTCGCCGGTCGCGAACGGCAGCAGTCCGCCTCTTACTACACCCCCGAGGTGCTGACGAAATTCGTTGTCTCCCAAGCGCTCGAGGAACTGCTGGACCAGAACGACACCCGCACCTCCCCCGAGGAAATCCTCCAGCTCACCATCTGCGAGCCCGCGCTCGGCTCCGGTGCGTTCGCCATCGAAGCCGTGCGCCAGCTCGCCGCCGAATACCTCAAGCGCAAGCAGGAAGACCTCGACGAACGGATCGAACCCGATCGGTATCCGTTCGAGTTGCAGAAGGTGAAAGCGCACATCGCGTTGCACCAGGTGTACGGGGTCGACTTGAACGCGACCGCCGTGGAACTCGCCGAGATCTCACTGTGGCTGGACACCATGGTCGCGGGTTTGCAAGCGCCCTGGTTCGGCTTGCATCTGCGGCGCGGGAACTCGCTCATCGGAGCGCGGCGGGCGGTGTACATGCCCAATGAGCTGGCGAAGAAGGCGTGGCTCAAAACTGTTCCGAAGGACATACCGCTCGGTCAGGAGATCGGCGCAGGCATTCACCACTTCCTGCTGCCCGCCGAAGGGTGGGGTGCGGTAGTCGACACCGCCGAGGCCAAGACGTACGCGCCGGAGAAGCGGGAAGAACTTCGACTGTGGCGCAACGATATTCGCAAGTCGCCGTCGAAGGACATGGCCAAGCGCCTCGCCTCGCTCGCGCAACGGGTGGAGACGCTGTGGGAGTTCACGCTGCGGCGACTGGTCATCGCAGAAGCCGAGATTCGGCGCGATCTGCACCTGTGGGGCAGAGAGGCCCTCGAGTACAAGCCGGTGGTGGAGCGCGAGCAGATCGAGGCAGTGCTGCACAACGAGAACGGGGCCTATCGTCGTCTGCGGCGGGTGATGGATGCGTGGTGTGCGCTGTGGTCATGGCCGTTGACCACCGACGTTCCGGCGCCGGACTGGGATCAGTGGGTCGGTGGGCTCGAGGCGTTGCTCGGGATCGCACCCAAGGCGGGGAAGTTCGAGAAGTATGGACAGACCAGTATCTCAGGGGACCTGAGCTGGTTCGAGCTGGATATCGCCGAGGACACCGATCGGACTTTCGCTCAGGTGAAGGCGGTAGATGCGGCGATTGCGGAGTTTCCCTGGTTGGCCGTCGCGGCCGGAATCGCGAACACGCAGGGGTTCCACCATTGGGAACTGGACTTCGCGCCGGTGTTTGCACGTGGCGGGTTCGATCTGCAGGTCGGTAATCCACCGTGGGTACGACCGGATTGGGATGAGGCGAGCGTGCTTGCCGAGTTCGATCCGTGGTGGGAGTTGGAACTCAAACCATCGGAGCGCATTAAGCAAGCCAAATTCACTGAAATGCTGTCGCTGCACGAAATTCGCTCGACGTTTCTCAATGAACGGACAAACCAAGTCGGGCAGATTGAGCATCTCGGCTCAAGCGTCGACCGTCCCGCGTTGACTGGATTGCGCCCAGACCTCTACCGGTGCTTCATGGAGCGCACATGGCGATCATCCTCCCCATCCGGAATCGTCTCGCTAATTCATCCAGAAAGCCACTTCACGGAAGCTCGTGCGAATAGTTTTCGAGCTGCATGCTATCGGCGATTGCGGAGGCATTGGCAGTTCCGCAACGAAATAAAGCTGTTCACCGAGATAAATCACACCCGCCAGTACGGCGTCCATGTATACGGCGCCGAGTCCGCTGTGAGCTTCATTCAGGGAGCCGCGATATACCACCCAGATGTTGCGACACGTTCCATTCACCACGACGGCAGTGGCCCCGCGCCAGGTGTGAAAGATCCTGATGGCAGGTGGGACGTCCGCCCGCACGCTGAGCGAGTGATCGAAGTCACCGAATCTCAGCTTGCCGGATGGGCAGCCTTGATCGACGAACCTGGCACGCGCGCAGTCGAGGCTCGCATGCTGTATCCGGTCAACCGCGCAAGTGCGGTGGTCCTGGAAAAGATCGCTGGCGCACGCCGCGTGTCCGGTGTCGGCTTTGAATGGTCGGCGGGCTGGAATGAGACAACGGATCGAAAGCTGGGATACTTCGAATCACGGTCCGACGTGCCCACCCGTTGGGAAGATGTAATTTATCAGGGGCCGCATTTCACTGTGGCCTGTCCGATATATCAGCAGGGTAACCCGACGATGCGCAGCAATGTCGATTACTCGCCGATTGACCTGCAGGCACTGTCCGAGGACTCAATTCCCCGGACGAACTACCAGGTCTCGCGACCATCGGCCGATTATCTCGCAGCGTATCCACGCTGGAACGAAAAGCCGAGTTCGCGTTATTACCGGTTGGCCTGGCGGGAGATGTGCGACACGGCAACCGTTCGAACCCTTCAATCCGCACTGTTGCCACCCGGTCCAACCCATGTGCATGCAGTGCACACACTGTCACTGAGCGAGGATCATCGGAGTCTGACAGTGATAGCTGGTATAAGCCATTCACTTGTTGCGGACTTCATGATCAAGGCCATTGGCAATGCCCACATCAAAGCATCCACTTGGCTCCAACTTCCCTTTCCCAACACTCATGCTCTTGCACCTCAACTGATATTCCGCACCCTTCGACTCAACTGCCTGGTGAGGGAATATGCGCCTCTCTGGACCGAGCTGTACAGCAAGCAATGGCAACGAGATTCCTGGGTTCCTGGCATCGGAGTCAGCTCCGACGCCAGAGTCGACCTCGACGAGGTCAACTCCGACTGGACCTGGCACACCCCCCTCCGCCGGGCCACCGACCGCCGCCAAGCCCTCATCGAGATCGACGCGATCGTTGCCGTCATGCTCGGTATCACCGCCGATGAGCTCCTGACGATCTACCGCACCCAGTTCCCCGTGCTCCAAAGATACGAACGCGAGGCGCTGTACGACGCCAACGGCCGCCAGCTGCCGACCAAGCTGGCCTCCGAGTACCGCAAGAAGGGCAGGCTCTCCCCGGCCGAACTGACTGTCGACGGCGTCACCTACGAGGAACCTTTCGTCAGCGTAGACCGCGAGCGCGATATGCAGCTCGCGCACGAGCACTTCTCCGCACTCGCCAAGGAACGCAATGCGTAGCTGGCGAGTCACGGCCGATGGCACGGCCGTCCAACTGCACCCGGTGCGTACGGATCGGGACGGGCGGCGAGAGAGGTAACTGTGGTGCCGAATCCGCGACATCTGGCGCGAAGGACTGCTCCGAAGAAGTCCTCCTATTCCGAGGACCCGTACCGGTCATTCGCCCACTTCGATGCCGACAGATCTTCTCTGGAGATCATCACCCGGGAGTTCGAAGGCTGGCTGGCGACCAAGAGGAAATGGCCGGTCGATCTGACCGACCCGGGGTTCCGCGAGCGTGACAGAAGCACGCTGACCGTCGTGCGGCATTCGCTCAAGGACATCGATCTACTGCGTTTCCGGCTGACCGAGGATGATCCCGCCACCGGCACCTGGACGACCGAGTTCGCGGCCGGAGCCCCGAAGTCCGGGGGTGCCGGTTGGTTTCTCCTGCAAGTCAGCAGTAGTCGCAACAACTGGGTGGCCGTCCCCAGAGTCGCGCCTGGTCTGGTGAATGTGCTGCCGATTCAAACGCGCGAGTCGCTGCATCTGACCCCCAGCCCGCAGCATGTCGGCGTGCACGGGGTCGAAGATCTGGCCGCCCGGGTGACCGACCCGGACCGGCACGGTCTCATTTTCGTCGCGGGTTCGGATCACAAGTTGCCGTTCGGCCCGTTCTACAAATCAGTGGGTAACTGGACGCAGCAGGTAGTCGGGCTGGCAGAAGTCGCAGTCCTGGACCCGCTCGCGACCGCGGAGTTCCGGACCGTACTGGGTGACCAGCATGCCGTGTCCCCTTGGACCATCCGCAACTTCCTGCCTGGCGCGGACCCAGCCACTCCCGATGACCATCTCAGGCATCGCTACCTGACCATCGGCAAGCTCGTCGACCTCTCAGGGTTGGCGCTCCAGCGACTACTCGGCCGCATCGCCCGCAGTCATTCGATCACTCGAAAACTCCCACCGGACGTTCTGAGGTATCTCCGAACGCTCGACCGTGTCGAGAACAAGTATGTGATCGAAGGCCTGACTCCGCGAGCGGAATCGCCTCAGGTCATCGAAGTTCCAATAACCGCCGAGACGGCTCCACCGGCGGAGCCCGCCATTGCGGAAGCGGCCACACAGATCGACCGGGTTATCGATCAGCCGGAAGACACCGCACAGCAATCGCTACGGCTTGTGATGGAGGTCTTCGGGATCGAGGCCATTGATCGAGCGACCCTCGAATCGATCAAGGCACGGATGAACTCGGGTGCCGATCCAGCCGCGCTGCACCGAACGAATCGACTTCTCGAACAGAAGCAGGAGCAACTCGACTCACTCGAAGACCAGGTCACCGAGCTACGTGAAGAGATCGAGAAGTGGCAGATCGAACACGGCTTGGAGTCCGAGGAACGCCAGCGTCTCTCCGACGAGTCCCGGTGGCTGCGGAAGGAACTGAGACGTGTTCGAACTTTCGATGTGGCAGAATCCCCCACTCCTCCACCGAGATAACCGCCTATCCCGCCTCTTACATCGAGCTGGTGGACCGACTCGACGAGATGGAAAGCGAGGGAGTGGTCTTCACGGGTGATCCGAAGTTCTGCTTCGAGTTGGACCCTCGCGACCAGCTCGGCACCACCGCACGCATCGGATGGGAAGCTGTACTGGCACTACGCGACTGCATCCGCGCCAGGGAAGACGATGGGTGGCAAGGCAGCGTGCACGACTATCTCAAGCGAACTCCCGACGGATATCGCACGGTCTCGATCAAGAAGCATGTTCCTGGCGAATCGGCGACGACCATGCAGCAATGGGGCCACGAACGGCGCTTCCCTGTCCCGAAGCACGTCTCTCCGAGCGAGCAGATCGAAATGCGGGCCCACTTCCGGCTCGGCCAGATCGGAATGGTCAGTCCGCGGATGTACTACCTGGACCGGTGGTCGCAGGATGGAAAGATCTACATCGGATACATCGGCCGCCACCTGACGAACACCAAGACGAACTAGCCGAGACCACCGGACTCTTGTGCGGCCGAGGTGGTGGTCTACAGCTACTCGCGCACAGCCCGAGGCCGACCAAGAGGCCGCAACGGAGCCTCCGCTCTGGACGGACAGGACGGCGGCGCGTACCGAAAGCGGGCCGACCGGGCCGAGAACATCGTCAGGGTGTGCCTGCGCTCCTGCAATCGGAGCGCGGGCGCGATCCCGAATCAGGCGAGCTCGAAGCCCCCACACCGCACTGCTGCGGTGAATTCATCCCACGCGGCGGGGGTGAAGACGAGCGCTGGGCCGCTGGCGTCCTTCGAATCCCGGACACCGACCATGCCGACCTTCAGATGCGCGACCTCGACACACTCCTGACTCCCTGAGCTGCGGCTGCTCTTGAACCAATGCGCTTCCGACAAACCGAGACTCACCGAGCCCACTCCTCTGCAATCTCTTGGATGCGCTGGCGGCTACCGGCCTCATCCAATGCGACACGCCGGAGGTCAGCATACGCGTCGCGGTAATGCTCGAATTCGTCACGCTTTTCCAGGTAGAGAGCACCCGTGAAGCCTTGGATGTACACCACTGGCGGGTCGGTGAGGTTCGCCGTCGGATGGCGGGGGAACTCGAGGATAACGAAATGGCCGGTCACGACGCCCTTGTGCCTGCGGGCATCGAGCGGGACCACTCGTACCGTCACGTTGGGGAGCTGATCGGCGGCGACCAGGTGGCCCAGCTGCTCGGACATGATCTCTGGCGAACCGATTCGGCGACGTAATACGGATTCGTCCAGCATGACGTTCAACTCCAACGGATTCGTTGCACTGTGTAGCCGCTCGAGCCGCCTGTCGTGCAGTTCGAGCCGGAGGTCTACCTCACTGGTCGGCATCCCAGGGAACTCCGCCCAAATCACCTCCCGTCGATAGTCGACGGTCTGGAGCAGGCCCGGCAGCAGCATCGTGTGGTAGGAGCTGAAGCGCTTCGCCGCATCTTCGAGACCGACGTACAGGTCGAAATGCTTCGGGATAGCTTCGCTGAAGGCATGCCACCACCCCTTAGCCTGCGTCTCCTCGGTAAGACCGAGAAGCACCTCAGCATCCTCCTCATCCACCCGGTACATCTGCGCCAAGTGGCTGATGAACAGCGGATTGATCCGAGTCGGCTGCCCGGTCTCCATCCGCCAGAACGTCTGTTTGGAGACGCCGATCGCTCGGCGGGCTGCCTCCACCGAGACACCGGCTGCCTCGCGCTTCTCCCTGAGCAGGCGGGCGAGGATGCGTCGAGGAAGCGTGGAATTGGTCGTGGTCGAACTCGCGGTCATCATGGTGCTCCAGGAGGGGTTGCGCCGACGATTCGGGTTCGTGCTGCCGGCGATTCTGCTGCCGTGCGCGAGCTTTCGCGCAGAATCGCCTCCAGTTGGCGAAAACTCGCTGACGAACATTCCCGAGACCGTCCGTACCCCGTGCCGCCCGAGCGCGGCATGACATCGTCGTGCGCGGCTCCGCTCAGCGGCCCAACTCCTCGCGGCATCGTTCCTCTGTCTTGACCGAAACGCAGTCCCACCAGTCTTGCTGCACCTCACCCGACGTCGGCGGCTCGCCGCATTGTCGCCCACACCGCTGAGCGCCTGGTACGGGAGATCCGTCGGGCCAGTGGCAATATCCCGCTGCGTCGCAGCTGTATTCGCGGCCGTACGGATCAGGTTGCACCTCGGGACTCGTGTTGCCCGGTGCAACGCCCGACCGAGATTCTTCTTCCAGGTACTCCTGGCCCCCATGGGTGTCGAAACACCACTGGGAATACCCGGTGGTGCCGTCACTCCAACGGGCCGGCCCGGGGGTTCCCTCCAAACATTCGATGACGTAGCGCTCAGCTACCGGGCCCGCGGTAGGGACTGCAGGGCTGGCCTCGGCGACTCCGCCGACAGTGAGCAGCGCCGCACCAGCGGCCAGACCCATGACCAATCGACACGTACGAACAACCATCAGTTGCCTCCTCGCGGCGCTTATCGACGCGGGCGCCGAGGACGTTTCCGGCCGTCCGACAGCTCGGTTGTCTCGACACCGATCGCGAACGACTCGCGCGGTGGTCGGCTAACATCCGAAAGGGTGCCCGACCGGCGAACAAGGGGTCAACGGGCTGACGTACCCGCCCGACCCGCCGAGTCGGCCGACATCCGAGGAGCATCCGTGGGGGCCCTACTGCCGACCCTGCAGGCCAACCGCCTGCGGGAAGGATTGACCGACTACCTCACCACCACCTTCGCCCTGACCGACCCCGACGCCCAAGGCGCACTCTCCGATTTCATCGGCCACCCCCAACTCGGCATGTTCAAAGGCCCGTACGTCCGACTGCGCCTACCGTTCGCACCCGCCCGCGGCAACTGGGGAATGCACCTGCACTGGTGGCCCACGGAAATCATGGCGCGGAGCGCCGCAGAATGACCGCTCGCCCGAACCCGACCTGGGTTTACCACATCACGCGCCTCGAACACCTTCCCTCGATGATCGAGCACGGTATCTGGAGCGACAGACTCGCGTCCGAGCGGAGCCTCACCACGATCTCCGTCGCCCATGGACATATCAAAGCGCGCCGCGCACAACGGCGCGTGCCCGTCGGTCCGGGCGGCACCCTCGCCGACTACGTTCCCTTCTATTTCGCACCGCGAAGCCCCATGCTCTATGCGATCCACAAGGGCAACGTCGCGAACCACAACTCGGACTGCACCCGCATCGTGTATTTGGTGACCAGTGTGCAGCAGCTGCGTCAGCGCGGACACATCGTCGTCGGCAGCGATCGGCATGCGGTCATGAGCTACGCCCGCTTCACCGCTGACGACTCCGAGCTCACCGGCTTCGTGGATTGGGCGCTGATGGAGCAACGACTGTGGTTCGACGTGCCCGAATACCCGGATCGGAGTGAGCGCAGGCAGGCCGAACTCCTGGTCCACGAGCACGTTGCGTGGGATAGCATCCAGGGTGTAGCGACGCGGACCGAGGCGGTGAACATCGAGGTCAGGCGGCTGATCGAGGCATCAGGACGGTCGACTCGGACCGCCGCCAAACCAGAGTGGTACTTCTGAGCAGGGAGGTTGGCATGATTCGAGAGGAGCACGGCAACCTCCTCCGCGCAGACGTCGATGCCCTGGTCAATACGGTCAACACGGTGGGCGTGATGGGTAAGGGGATTGCTCTGCAGTTCAAGCGCGCCTACCCGGAGATGTACAAGGCATACGAGCGAGCGGCCAAGGAAAACGCGATTCGCATCGGGGAAATGTTCGTGTGGGAGACCGAAGCACTGAGCGGCCCCCGGCTCATCGTGAACTTTCCCACCAAACGACATTGGCGCTCACCGAGTCGTCTGGAAGATATCCGATCAGGTCTGCTGGACCTGGTTACGGCAATCGAAAAGTACCAGATCCGCTCGATTGCGATACCGCCACTCGGTTGTGGAAATGGCGGATTGGATTGGAAAGAAGTGGCACCGCTGATTTGGGATGCACTGCGACCTCTGGAGAAATCGGTCGACATTCGGATCTACCCACCGGAAGGAGCGCCCCCGGCGGCTGACATGATCACTCGCACCGCAGCACCACGCATGACAGCCGCCCGTGCTGCCGTGGTCAAGTTGCTGCGGGCCTACGAAGAGTCATCGTTCCACGAGGCCACATTGATCGAGGTCCAAAAGCTCGTCTATTTCTTGCAGCAGTCCGGCGAGAATTTGCGTCTAGAGTTCGTCAAAGGAAATTATGGACCATACGCGGACAACCTGCGCAAGACTTTGCGGGAAATAGAAGGACACTTCATCGTCGGTTTCGGCGACGGTAGCGCCCCGGTGACGACGGCTGAGCCACTCGCAGTGGTCGAAGCGGCCGCACGGCAAGCGGACGCCGTGCTCGCCGCCGACCAGCAGACTGCCGCGCGTGTCGCACGTGTTCTCGCGCTTACCGAGGGTTTCACCAGTATGTACGGATTGGAACTCCTCGCAAGCGTTCATTGGGCAGCGACCAGGGAGAACGTGCGTGATGCGGCAGATGTGATCCGGTTGGTTCGCGGCTGGAACAAGCGGAAGAGTTCCCTGTTCACCGAGCATCACATCACCGAGGCGTTGACCCAACTGCGCGCGCACGATTGGCTTTCCGAATCCGCCGCGTGACGGCATCCCAAAGCGAGTAGAAATTCGCGGGAGCCTTACTGCCGACGCTGTAGGCCAGACACCTTCACGTCAACTGCCGCTAAACCGGTGTTTACGCATCGAGTTCGCCTTTTGCCGGACAGAGATCGACGACGGTGGGCGGCACATCATTGTTGCGTCAACCGGTATAGCCGAGGAGCTGGCATCACTGCCGAGAAGTTACTCGCAGAGTAGGGAGTCGGATGAGTAACTACGATCAGCGGACCGATGAGTTGTGGGCGACACTGGACCCGCAGAACCCGCATTCGGCACCGTGAGGTCAGCGATCAGTACAGGCTTGTCAGTACGCTACTGACCGAGTATCCGAGCTGGCTTCGTCGCGCCGGTGAGACGTTCGGCTACCTCGCCGCACCGATCGCGAACGACTCGCGCGGTGGTCGGCTAACATCCGAAAGGGTGCCCGACCGGCGAACAAGGGGTCAACGGGCTGACGTACCCGCCCGACCCGCCGAGTCGGCCGACATCCGAGGAGCATCCGTGGGGGCCCTACTGCCGACCCTGCAGGCCAACCGCCTGCGGGAAGGATTGACCGACTACCTCACCACCACCTTCGCCCTGACCGACCCCGACGCCCAAGGCGCACTCTCCGATTTCATCGGCCACCCCCAACTCGGCATGTTCAAAGGCCCGTACGTCCGACTGCGCCTACCGTTCGCACCCGCCCGCGGCAACTGGGGAATGCACCTGCACTGGTGGCCCAAGAAGTTCCTTCCCTACGGCCACCAAGCGAAAGCCTTCGAACGGCTGTCGACCAAGTTCCAACAGCGTCCGCAGCCGACTCTGGTCACCACCGGCACCGGCTCGGGTAAGACCGAGTCGTTCCTCATCCCCATCCTCGATCATGTGCTGCGCGCCAAGAAACACGGTGTCGCGGGGATGAAGGCGCTGATCATCTACCCGATGAACGCACTGGCCAACGACCAGGAACGGCGGCTCGCCGAACTCATCAGCACGCATCCCGAACTGGCGGGTGTGACGGCAGGTCTTTACACGGGTGAGCAGTCGTCGGGTGGGCGCACGCTGGTGTCGGCGGAAGGGCTGATCACCGATCGGCGGCTGATGCACGATTCGCCGCCGGACATTCTGCTCACCAACTACAAGATGCTGGATCATCTGCTGCTGCGGCCGGATCGGGCGGCGATGTGGCGGCAGTCGGCGGAGTCGTTGCAATATGTAGTGCTCGACGAGTTCCACACCTACGACGGGGCGCAGGGCACTGATGTGGCGATGCTGCTGCGGCGACTCGGGCTCGCGGTGAAGTCGTACTGGACCGCTTCGTCGCCGGTCACCGACCTGGATCGGGCGCGACCGCTCGGACGTATCACGCCGGTCGCCACCTCCGCGACGCTCGGCTCCAAAGCAGAGCCGACGGCGATGCTCGACTTCGCGCACACGGTGTTCGGCGAAATCTTCGCCGAGGAAGCACTGGTCGGCGAAACCCGGCTCAGCCCGGAGGAATGGTTGGCCGACCGCGATACCGCACTGGATCGATTGATCGTGCCGGTCGCTCCGGCGGTCGACGCTGCTGTGTCCCGGCTCGACGCGCTCGCCGCCACTGCACGCGGCGACGCGCAACTGACCGTGGCCGTGCTGGCGAGCCTCTTCGAGCGAAGGACGGACTCGAGCGCAGACCCCGATCCGACGACCGACCTGCGCAGACTCGGCGCGACCGGCCAGCTCGAGCTGTTGAAACGACATCACTTGCTCGCTCAGCTGCTGAAGCGGGCGACCGAAGCGGTGTCGCTGGCCGAGTTGGCCGGGGTGATCCTGCCCGCACCCTCCGGCGAGCGGGACAATCCGCGCGCGCAGGCCACGCGGCAACGCTATCTGGAGTATCTCTTCGCCGCGCTGTCGCATCTGCGTGTGGAGATCGGGCGCTCCGCGCTGAATGTCGATGTGCACCTGTGGGTCCGGGAACTCTCCCGCATCGATCGCGCGGTGTCGGCCGCGACGCTGTTCCGCTGGGCGGATGACGGCGCCGTCGAGAACTCGAGCGTCGACTACATGACCGCGCTGTTCTGCCGGCACTGCGGGCGATCCGGTTGGGGCGTACGCCTCGCTCCCACCGGGAACGGCCTTGACCCCGATCAGGCGTCCGTGCGTCGCCATCACGCCGCGGGCGGGTCGCGTTTCCGTGCGTTGATCTCGGCTCAGGTGGAAGGCCGGCTCGATCACCCGGTCGAGGGATTGCGCTGGCTGCGCATCGACGACCGCGAGATCAGTGATGAGGCGCCGGACGCGGACAGCGTCGAGGTGCTGGAAGGCCGGGTGCTGCCCGTCCTCGTGCTGCACGGTCCGGCGGCCGAGGAGGAATCGAAGAAGGACGTGTGCCCGGCGTGCAACTCGGCCGACGGCATCCGGTTCCTCGGCAGCGCGATCGCCACCCAGCTCTCGGTGGCGCTGTCGAGCATGTTCGGCGACGCCGACCTCGACGCGAGCGAGAAGAAAGCGCTCATGTTCACCGACAGCGTGCAGGACGCCGCCCACCGGGCCGGTTTCGTCCAGGCGCGCTCGCACACTTTGAGCCTGCGGTCGACTTTGCGTAACGCGCTGGGCTCCAAGATCTCCGGCACCGGCATGCTGACCCTCACCGAACTGTGTGACGCGGTGATCGAGCGGGCCGGCGACGATCCGATCCGGCGCTACCATCTGCTCGCCCCGGACATCGTCGAACATGACGAGTTCATCGCCTACTGGCAGCGCGACAAGCCGGTGGCCGGGCAGCGGGACGCGCTGCGCAAGGTGCGGCGGCGGGTGCAGTTCGACATCGACCTCGAATTCGGTTTGCAGTCCCGCCTGGGCCGCACCCTTGAACTCACCGGCAGCGTGGTCGCACAGGTAGACCTCGGCTCCCCCGGACGCGTGGCCGAGCTGGGCGCTCGGGCGCTCGCGGAGGCAGAACACCAACTGGCGTTCGCTGAGCCGGACAGCACGGCGGTCACACACTGGGTGCGCGGCACCGTCGAGCGGATGCGCACCCAGGGCGCCATCCGGCATGCGTGGCTGCGCAAGTTCGTCGAGCGCGACGCCAACCGCCGCTGGGTGTGGGGCGGTCGGCCGAGAGGCGAGGGCATGCCCGCCTTCCCGAAAGGCCGTCCGGCTCCGGCTTTTCCCGCCCTCGGCGCGCGGACCATCCCGGAGGGCTTCGACCCGATCACCGCGCCGTCCTCGTGGTATGCCCGATGGGCGGCGCAGTGCATGAAAGTCTCGCCGTTCGAGGGCGCTTTCCTCGCACGCTCGCTGTTCACGGTACTCGCCGACGAACGCGTCGTGACCACGGTGAGCACCGAGAAGTCGCTCACCGCGTACGAATTGAGCGAAGACGGCGTACTCGTCGGCACACCCGCCGACAGGGATCTCGCCGCGGGGCGGCACCTGCTGGTGTGCGATGTGTGCCAGACGAACAATCCCGGCAGCATCACCGTGGTCGATCAGCTCGACGGGGCACCATGCATGCTCACCCGATGCCCCGGCACGCTGCACCGCGCTGTGAAACAGGACAACTTCTACCGCAGGCTCTACGACGGCTCGGAAATGAAACGGGTGGTCGCCCGCGAGCACACCTCGCTGCTGCCCACCGATGTCCGGCTGGAATACGAGACCAAGTTCAAGCACAGCAGCGCGGACCCGACCGCTCCCAACGTGCTCGTCGCCACGCCGACCCTCGAGATGGGTATCGACATCGGCGATCTGTCGACGGTGATGCTGGGATCGATGCCGCGGACCGTGTCGTCGTATCTGCAGCGCGTGGGCCGTGCGGGTCGCCGGACCGGCAACTCGCTCGTCCTCGCGTTCGTCCGCGGGCGCGGCGAACACCTGCCCAAACTCTATGATCCGACCTCGGTCATCTCGGGCGAGGTGCGTCCGCCCGCCACCTTCCTCACCGCCGAGGAGATCCTGCGACGCCAGTACGTGGCGCATGTGGTGGATCTGCTCGCGCGCCAGCCCGGTGCACAGGATCCGCTCGCCGCGCGCGCCGTGCTCGGCAGCTTCGACGACGGCACGTGGATGGCGACACTGATCGACACCGCGAACCTCAAAGCCGACGAACTGGTCGACGGCTTCCTCCGCCAGTTCGGCGACCTGCTCGACGACCACACGCGAGCCGATCTGCGGGCCTGGGCCACACCGACCGAACTCGGTGAACCGAGCGGGATGGTCATCCAGCTGCGGCAGGCGGTACATCGCTGGAACCGGGACGTCACCGAACTGACCAAGCGGCGCACCACCGTGGACGCCGCGCTGCCCGAATTCGAGCGGCGCGCCAACTCCCCCGCCGCCACCGACGACGACCGCCGCGACCTGCGCTCCGCGCGCGGCACCTTGCGCCTGCTCGGCAAGCACATCAGCGACCTCACGAACGAACACTGGGTCGGTGTGCTCGAACGCTACGGTGTGCTGCCCAACTACACCTTGCTCGACGACTCGGTGACGTTGGATGTCGGCATCACCTGGATCGATCCGGACACCAACGAGTACAACGGCGACACCGAGAGCTACCGGCGCGGGGCACGGGTCGCTCTCACCGAACTCGCACCCGGCTCCACGTTCTACGCCCAGGGCCTGGCCGTGCAGATCGACGCCATCGATCTCGGCACGGGAGAAGCGAACATCCACACCTGGCGGCTGTGCCCGCAATGCGGCTGGGCGGGCATCAGCGCGACCGGGGAGACCACTGCGCTGACGAGCCAGTGCCCGCGTTGCCACACCAGCGCGATCGCCGATGTGAGCCAGCGATTGCAGGTGGTCGAGATGTCGAAGGTTTCCGCCGAGGTCCGCCGGGACGAGGCGGCGATCGGCGACGCCCGCGACGAACGCAAACGCGAGATGTTCACCGTCGTCACCGCCGCCGACATCAACCCGGACAACATCACGCGACGCTGGTTCGCCACGGATCACGATTTCGGCGCGGAATATCTGCGCAGTATAGATATCCGGTGGCTCAACATGGGCAAACGAACCTCGCAGGGCGGCAAGCGGATCATCGCGGGCAATGAGACCACCAGCGGGCTGTTCCGCATCTGCTCCGGCTGCGGTCAGCTCGACCGCATCGCGGGCCAGAACCAGCCACACGAGCACCGCAGTTGGTGCAAATACCGCAAGGCCGCCGACGAGAAGCACGTTCGTGAGATCGCTTTGGCCCGGACGCTGTGCACGCAGGCGGTGCTATTGCATGTTCCGCGCGTCATGGAGTACGACTCGTTCGCCTATCCCAGCCTGAGCGCGGCGATCCTGCTGGGCTTGCGCCAAGTCATCGGCGGTTCCCCCGAGCATCTGGATGTCGCCACCATCACCGACGCGCTGCACGCGCCGGACCGGCGCGCGCTGCTCATCCACGATACGGTGCCCGGCGGCACCGGATACCTCGCCGACTTCGCCGATCCCGCCAAAGTCTGGTCGGTGCTCGACGCTGCCCGACGCATCGTCGAGAACTGCTCCTGCGCAAGGGAATCCCGACTCGCTTGCCACAATTGCCTGCTTCCGTTCGCTCCTCCTCATGAAGTCGACAAGGTGTCGCGCAAGATCGCAATGAAGCTGCTCGAGACGATCCTGGATGCCAAGCCAGGCGCCGCCGCGTCGTGGGAACACTGGTCGGCATCGATCACCGAACAGACCCCCGACAATCCGCCAGGCAGCGGTGAATCACCGCTGGAGCGAGAGTTCTACGTCGAATTCCTCAACCGGCTCCGCACCATGGGCGCCACGATCCAAGAGAAGCCGGGCACCTACGCCAATTCCGCGACGATCACGGTGCCCGGCAAGAAGATTCGCAGGTGGACGCTGCTGCCGCAGGTGCAGATGGGCAACAGTATGCCCGACTTCGAGCTGAGCACCACCGACCCCGATGTGCCGGTGATCGCGCTGTTCGCCGACGGCTACAAGTTCCACGCCGTAGCTCCGAACAACCGAGTCGCCGACGACGCGCGCAAGCGCGGCATCCTCCGATCCGGGGGCGTGCTCGTCTGGTCGTTCAGTCACGAAGACCTGCGGCGGTTCCAGAAGAACGAAGCGCACACACCGGCCTGGCACACCGAGCGCATGGCCAAACTGACCATGCAGCAGGGCAATCTGCGCCCGGCGTTGTTCAAATTGCTCACGGCGGACCCGATCACGCAGCTGCTGGAATTCGTTCTCGATCCCGACCTGGAAGCCTGGTCGGCCGTCGGCCGATGGCTGCCGATGATGTTCCTGCGGAACAAGCGCGCCAAGGGCGATGGTTCCGCCATCGCGAGCTGGGCCCTCGATCTCCTCGACGGCAAGGCCGGCGCACTCCCCGAAGGCGAATACGCCTGCTGGTCCTACAACCACGGCGCGCTGACAATCACGGCAGCCCTGCGGCCTGATTCCGGCGCCAGCACCGCGGTCCTCGCCCTGGACGATCGCGACGACAGCATCGGCATCGACAACGGAGCCTCTTGGCGGGAGTGGCTGCGGTTGTCGAATTGGTTCGGTTTCCACGACGCTCATCTCGTCACGACCAGGGCCCTGCTCGGCGCAGGCAGCCAGGCGCCGGAACCCGTCGCCGACGGCTCCCTGGACGGCCTGTCGCCGGAATGGCAAGCCGTCTACGCCGACACCGTCTCCGAGGCCGAACGTGCGCTCGTCCTCGCGCTGGCGTCGGCGGGCGCGCCGCTCCCGCAGCAGGGCTTGGAGACCGACGACGGCGATGTCATCGACATCGCCTGGCCCGCGGCGCAGGTCGGCGTGCTGTTCGACGGCGGAGCGGAAGCCGCCGAAACGATAATCGACCAGGGGTGGACGATCTGCCCGCCCGAGCTCGCGCCGATCGTCGCGGCTCTGACCTCGAACGGGGTGATGTGATGGCCAATGTCGTCATGGCGAACAAGAGCAAGGCGCTACGCGGCCTGGACGGTTCGATCGTGCAACGCGTCTTCAGCTTCCTCGACAAACTCCAGACCGACGATACCGCGCCGGGTCTGCACATCGAGCCCATCAAGGGCGCCGTGGATCCCCGGGTGCGGACGGGACGCGTCGACCTCAACCACCGCGCGGTGCTCTTCCGCGTCGACCCGAAAGACGGTGCCACCACATACGTCTATATGGGGACCTGGACGCACGATGTCGCCAATTCCCTCGCCGAGCGCGCTACGCTGCGCGTCAACCCGATCAACGGCATTCTCGAAGGCATCATCAGCGAGACCGTCGCGCACCCCGCCGCGGCCACTGCGCCCGAAACGGTCGAGAATGCCGCCGAGGCGCCCACCGGCTTCCTCGCGCACGCGGGTTTCACGCTCGCCGATCTCACCGAACGACTCGGCATCGATGTCGCCATCGCCGAACAAGCCTTGATCGCCGCCGACGACTACGCCCTCAACGACCTCGCCGCGACGATCGACAGCTGGCAAGCCGAAGCGCTGCTGGACCTGGCCTGCGGTACCGACATCGACGAGGTTGTCGCGCTGATCCGGGACAAATACCGGTTCACCGACGCACCGATCGATACGACCGTCGATGAAGACGACCGCATCATCGAGGCACTCGACCGCCCCGCCTCGAAGATGCAGTTCACCTACGTCGACGGCAGCGAGGAACTGCGCCGGGTCATCGAAGGCGGCGACTTCGCCGCGTGGCGTGTCTTCCTGCATCCCGAGCAGCGCACCTATGTCGAGAAGGACTACAGCGGGCCGTTTCGCCTGTCCGGTGGCGCGGGCACCGGCAAGACCGTGGTGGCCATCCACCGCGCCAGGCACCTGCTCGCCCGCGATCCGCAGGCCCGCATCGTCCTGACGACGTTCAACAGAATCCTGGCCAGGAATCTGGAAGCCGATCTCTTGTCGCTCGACCCGCGGATCAAGCTCGCCGAGAAACTGGGAGACCCGGGCGTCTACGTCGAAGGCATCGACAAACTGGCCAACGACGTCCTTCGCCAAGCGGACGATCTCGGCGACGCGACCGAAGCCGTGCTGGGAGTCCGCGTGGATGTACCGGCCGCGCGGACGAACAAAGACAAAGTATGGCGCGAGCTGGCGGAAACCATCGACAGCGGTCTCGATCGGCGGTTGGCCGGCGCGTGGTTCCTTGACAATGAGTACACCGCGGTCGTTCTCGCGAATCAGCTCACCACGCTGGAGCAGTACGCGAGGGTCGCCCGTCCGGGTCGTGGCGTCCGATTGTCGCGGCCGCAGCGGATCGCGGTATGGAAGCTCGTGGAAGCGTTCCGGCGGCGCAGCCGGATGGACGAGTCGCTCAGCTTCCCCGAGGTGCTGGCCATCGCGGCCGAATACTTGCGGCAGCGAGCCGATTCCGGTCTGCAGCATCTGGTCGATCACGTCGTTGTCGATGAAGCGCAGGATCTGCATGCCACGCACTGGACAATGCTGCGCGCTCTCGTCGCCGAAGGCCCCAACGACTTGTTCATCGCCGAGGACTCCCACCAGCGAATCTATGGCCAACCCGTGGTGCTCGGCCGTCTCGGCATCAAGATAGTCGGCCGCTCCCGCCGATTGACGCTCAACTACCGCACTACCGCGCAGAACCTCGAATTCGCCGTCGGTGTCCTGAGGGGCGCTGACTATCACGACCTGGAAGAAGGCCGGGAATTCGCGCTCGACTATCGGTCCGCGCGCAGCGGTCCGAAACCCGTTCTGCGGCAGTGTGAGTCCACTACCGCCGAACTCGAGGTCGTGGCGAGCCAGATCAACGAATGGCTGGCCGATCCCGACGTCGAACCGTCGACCATCGCTGTGCTGACTCGCAGTGTCAACGACCGGGGCCAACTGGTGCGAGCGCTGGCCGAACGCGGTGTCAGTGCCCGTGCGCTCGAAGACAGCTCGGCTGTCCCTGGCCATGTTCAAGTGCTGACGATGCACCGCTCGAAGGGTATGGAGTTCGCGCGGGTGATTCTGGCGGGAATCGATGAAGCCCATGTTCCGTCGAAGGCAAGCCTGCACGGCGTGCCCGAGGAGGAGCGGGATGAGGCGAACCTGCGCGAGAGATCGCTGTTGTACGTCGCGGCGAGCCGCGCACGCGACCAGCTTGTTGTGACCTGGAGTGGCCGGCGATCCGAATTGCTCGGGGGGAACTGATCGGCGACCGCCCCGCTCGGAACACGCCGCCATCGGCCGGGACACTCTGGATTACCTGTCCGCCTGCGAAACGCCCTGACCCGGTTTCTTCGCCAGCGGGAGCCGCAGCGATAGCGGTCCACGCTAGCGCCAACACTGCGCTCGCCACGATCCCAACACCGCCGTGACCCCGAAAAGCCCCCGCGGCTCTCACAATTCCGCCATCGCGGCGACGAACGAGGCGGCAACGGCCTGCTGACCTACCAATGTGGCGTGGACGCCGTCGTAGCGGGTCCTCGCCGTCGGGGAGCGTTTCGTTCTCCACGTCGACGGTCAACTCGGCCAGGTCGTGCAGCACGGTCGAGGTGCGGCGATGTTGGCTCGGGCCCAGGCGATGCCGATGCGCTGGAACGGTTCGAACGCGGCGATGCGGGCTTCGTCCACCGTGGTCGGTGTGAGCCAGATCCACTGCGCTGATTCAGGTGCGCGGGATCGGAGGATACGCAGGTTGCGTTCGGTCTCGGACAGGCCGACCAGGCGCGGTCCGCCGGGGCCGCCGATGCATCTGGGTGTAGTTGGCGCCGAGCTGGCAGAACACCCAGTCGGGACGCTGGAAGCCGAGAACGGGAGCGAGGTCAGCGTTTGGGTGGTGGTCGCGCCCGAGACGGCGAGATAGGTGAGCCGGATGGCGGCGACGAGCCTGCGCAGGTCGAGCAGATGGCGCAGGATCCCGAACCACGAGACCCGATCGGCGGTCGAGCTTTCGCCCAGGGCGACCACGTGCTGTCCGGGCCGAAATGGCAGCCGGTCAACTGCGGCAGCCACCGCGCCGTCGTCCAGCAGCACAGCGGCCGCCCAGCGCGCCTGTTCATCGACACGCACGCCACCCAGCGGTTCACCGACCGCATCGCCCCGCGGGGGCTGACTCCCCCCGATATCGGTGTGCTGCGCATGATCGCCATGTCCCCCGGCCGCAGCCAGCGCTCCCTGGCCGAAGAACTCGGCGTAGTCCCCAGCCGCGTCGTCGCCCTCTTGGACAACCTCGACCGTAAAGGCCTGGTCGAGCGGCGTCGCAGCACCACCGACCGCCGGAACCACGAACTGCACCCGACCCCTGCCGCCTACCAGTTGATGGGCGAACTCTGGCCAGTGCTCCAGAGCCATGAGGCCGACCTCACCGCGGCGCTGTCCCCCGCCGAACGCGATCAACTTGCGTCGTTGCTGGTGCGCGTTGCCGAACAGCAAGGTCTGGACGTGGGCATTCACGCGGGCTATCAGCGCGCGATTACCAGCGACGAGACGAGCGCGTAGAGCACGGCCCGCGCAGGCGGGATCGCACTCCTTCGTGAATCACTTCATTTGCATCGTGCCGCACAACCGTTATGGACGGCGGATGGTGCCGAAGGACTTCACCGAAACGCGGCTACGTCCGATTCCGTGGTCAACCCGAGAAGGTCCGGATGCCTCGCGGGGGTGGGGGCACGAGGAGCGCCGGTGTCGCGGGGCCGGTTCGGCCCCGCGCCTCCGAGCACATTGTCAGCACTTCGGCGTCAGCGGAGTGCACAGCGGCAGCAGGTTCATTCGGCCCGGGGTTTCCGTGGCGGCCGGCGGTGGCGGAACTGCCTCGGTGGTGGGCACGGGAGCTGGGGACGGTCGGACGGCGCCGCCGCTCGGGGTCGAGCAGGAGGCCGCCAGTATCCAGAGCATGCCGGTGACGAGGACGATCAGTGCCACCGCGGCGATCTGTTGTGAGCGGTGGCCGCGTGGCTTCGATTTCTCGGCGGTGCGGCCGGGGATGCGCGCGGACAGTGCGGTGATCTGGTCGCGAACCGCGATCCGTGGGCGGCGCTCCAGGACAGCGGTCGGCGTGATTCGGCGCGCCGGCTGGGGTTCGGGGCTGGGTGTGGACCATGATGCGGTCCGGTTCGGCAAAGGGGCCTGCGGCGGACGTGGGCGCAATGGCCGGTCGGGGGAAGGCTCGATCCAGGACGACCAATTGTCCGTGAAGGAAGAAGGTGTGGGTGCCGATGGTGCGGCCGAAGCGAATTCGTCCTCGGCGGGCGAGGGCTCGGATTCGGTTCGTTCCGGCGTGGTGGACTCGGCTGCGACGGGCCGTATCGATGCCACGTATCCGGTAGCGAAGCGTTCTGTCGCGTAGGAGTACGGCTCGGCGAGCTCTTCCGGTGCGGACCTCGCCGAGAGTCGGCCTTCGAAGCGAGGCGGCTGCGGATGATCGTCCTCGCTGCCGGGCTCGAGCGGCCGCGCGTCCGCGCGGGAGGAGGTCGACCCGCGCTCTTCTTCGCGGGCATCCGAATGAGCTGTCGCGCCCGACGACGCGAGCCTTGATATGGGCTCCGGCGCAAGGAATTCCGGCGCGAAAGGGTCTTCGGCCGGGGCGGGCCCGGCAACGGGTGGCTGCGAGGAATCGAACCCGGGCACGTCCTGGCTGCCGTCCGGTACAGCGATCGGCTGCCCAGCCGACGACGACCCGTCGGCTTGCGTTGCGCTTCCAGCGTCGGACCGCATCAACGACACGGGTTCCGCACCCTCATGCTCTCCGAGATCAGGTTCCGAGGCGTCGGCCCGCTTCGGCGCAGGCATCGCAGACGGCAACGCGGTCGGCTGAACCTCCGCGACCAGCGCCTCGTCACCGCTTCCGGCGGTTCCCGTCGAGTCGGACGCGGCGAGTCGCACCGCGTTCGGTGGCTCGGGCACGGCATCCACCACTGGTGCGTCCGGCACGTCGTCGGCGTCGAAGTCCTCGGCAGGCGTCCTGTCCTCGAGTTCAGGGACCTTTCGCGTGACGCTCTCCAGCGCCGCGAGCGTCCCGGCCCGCAATTTCCGCTCCGGCGGGAAGCCATCCGCCACCAGGTCGTCGATAGTGACCTGATCGCCCAGGTTCAAGTCGGTGAGCAGGGCGTGAGTGCGTTCGGCGGTCCAGACGAGCTTGCGGCTCGCGGTGCGGTGGAACCAGGCGCGCAGGTCGGCTTGCCCGGCTCCGAGCACCACCGCGCAACCGCGTCTGCGTGACTCGATGTTCAGGGTGAGGTTCGAATCGTCGGGCGGCACCACGACGATCAGGCCGTCCACGACCGCCTCGGCATTGTGCTTGCGCACCAGCGCGGTCAGATTGGAGACGTTGTGCGTCACCTGGTCGAACGGGCTGCTGTCGTGATCGGGTACCTGGATCGGGTCGCCCGCGTAACCGGACAGCCGCCAGCGGCCGTTGGCCTGGACGGAGAGGACGCCGCTCGTGGCTTCCGCAACAGTGCCCTTTACCTCGACCACGACCGCGGCCCTGGGCGTGAGCACGACCAGATCGGCTTCCTGCGTTTCGTCCTTGCGCTCGCGATCGGGTAGGTAACACCCCGAAACCGCCAGTCCCACAATGACGTATTGACCGGTCCAGGTCCGCATCCAATCGAGCACGCGCTGTTCGGATCGCGGCGCCGTCGTTCGTTCGTTGATGACCAACATCGGCGGCCTCCATCGCCGTCCCACACCATGGACGACACAACGGTATGCGCCGGATTCGCCGTCACAAAATCGAAAGGCACTGTAGGAGCAGGGTATTGGCAGCGCAGGGGCATATGGAGGGCGGCGTGTGGGCAGCGCCACAATCGACTACCCCATGGGACGCCCAACGTGCGATCGGATGACAGATGAGCTGCCCTCAGCGGACGAAGCCGGTGGAGCCGCCTCCCTTGACCAACCCGGCAGGAAATACCTCACCCGCGCAGCGCCGAAGCCAGAGCCGGATCAACGGAGAAGGCTATGGCGATCAACGATTCGACCAGTAGGTCGACGAGTTGTTCGCGGGACACCGGTTCGGTGCGCAGCCAAGTCAGCGTGGATTCCTCGACGAACGCGATCCACCCGCGCATGGCGAGCATCAGCCGGGGGTGATCGGATTCGGCGACCGGAGCGGGCGTTTCGGCCAGGATGATGCCGATGATGGCGTCGCGGGTCTGGTCCACCAGCGGAGCCAGCTCAGGGCTGACGCTGGTCGGCCCGCGCAGCAGCGCCAGATACGAGGTGCGGTTCTCGGTGACGTAATCGATGTAGCGCTCGATGGAGTCGCGCAGCATCTCGAACAGGCCGAGGCTGCGGTCCGGAGCCACGCGCTCGAGCAGTTCGGCGTTGGCGTGGTGCACGATCGCCAACTGGAAATCCTGCTTGGTCGGGAAATAGTGGAACAGCAGGCCGCGCGAGATGCCGGCCTGGGCAGCGATCTCGCTGACGGAGATGTCCTCGATCGAGCGCTCGCCGAGCATCTTGGCGCCCAGGGTGATCAGCTGCTCGCGGCGCTCGTCGGGGCTGAGCCGCGTGCGCTTGGGGGCGTCTCCCTGCGTTCTGGTCACGGCCACATCCTACTGAACGGAAGTCAATACACTGTTGACTGACGCTCAATAGGACCGTAGGCTCGATTACATGAGTCGCAAGGTTACAGACAAAGCTGTCGCCGGCCGACCCACGCGCCACGCCAGGACGATCATCATCGGCAGCGGGTTCGCGGGTCTGGGTCTGGCCATCCGGCTGACCCAGCAGGGTCGCAACGATTTCCTCGTGCTCGAGCGCGGCAGCGACGTCGGCGGCACCTGGCGCGACAACACCTACCCCGGCGCGGCCTGCGACGTTCCTTCGCACCTGTACTCGTACTCGTTCGCGCTGAACCCGAACTGGTCGCGGTCGTTCTCCCGGCAGGGCGAGATCCAGCAGTACATCCAGGACGTGTCCCGGCGCTACGACGTGCGCGACAAGCACATCTTCGACTGCGACGTGACCAGCGCCCGCTGGAACAACGAGACGGCGCTCTGGGAGATCGAGTCGAGCAAGGGCAGCTTCACCGCCGACACGGTGGTGTCGGCGGTCGGCGCGCTGTGCGAGCCCGCGTTGCCGGACATCAAAGGCATCGGCGAGTTCGAGGGCGAGATCTTCCACTCCGCCCGCTGGAACCACGACGCCGACCTCACCGGCAAGCGGGTCGCCATCATCGGCACCGGAGCCTCGGCCATCCAGATCGTGCCCGCCATCGCCCCGAAGGTCGGCCACCTCGACGTCTACCAGCGCACCGCGCCGTGGCTGCTGCCGCGCCTGGACCGCCCGTACACGAAGGCGGAGCGACTCGCCTTCAAGCACGTGCCCGGTCTACAGCGGCTATCCCGCGCGGCCATCTACGCCGCGCGCGAGACCCAGGTGATCGGGCTGGCCAAGGCACCCGCCCTGATGCAGCTGTTCGAGGCCATCGCGAAAGCCAAATTGCGCTACGAGATCCGTGATCCGCAGTTGCGCGCCAAGGTTTCGCCGAACTTCCGGATCGGCTGCAAGCGCATGCTGATCTCCAACGACTACTACCCCGCGCTGTCGCGCCCCAACGTCGACGTGGTCACCGACGGCATCGCCGAGGTGCGCGCGAACTCGATCGTCACCGAGGACGGCACCGAGCGCGAGATCGACGCGCTGATCGTGGCGACCGGCTTTCACGTCACCGACTCGCCGGTCTACGACACCATCGCGGGCCGCGACGGCCGCACCCTGTCGGAAGTGTTCGACGAGATCGGCCAGCAGGGGTACAAGGGCTCCTCGATCGCCAACTTCCCCAATATGTTCTTCCTGCTGGGGCCGAACGTGGGCCTCGGGCACACCTCGATGGTGTACATGATCGAGTCGCAGATCAACTACATCGCCGACGCGCTGGCCACCTTCGACCGCCTGGACCTGCGTACCGTGGAAGTGCGCCGCGACGTGCAGGATGCCTACAACTCCGAGCTGCAGGCGAAGCTCGCCGGCAGCGTCTGGCTCACCGGCGGGTGCTCGAGCTGGTACCTGGACAAGCACGGCAACAACACCACGCTGTGGCCGGACTGGACCTTCGAATTCCGTAGGCTGACCAGGAAATTCGACGTGGCGGCGTACGACATCTCCATATCCCGAGAAGATCTGAAAGCAGTGGCATCGTGAGCAGTGACGCTTACTTCGAGAACAAGGTTTGTGTGATCACCGGAGCGGGCTCCGGGATCGGCCGTGCGCTGGCGGTGAACCTGGCCCGGCGCGGCGCCAAGCTGGCGCTGTCCGATATCGACGTCGAGGGCCTGGCCGAGACCGTGCGCCGCTGCGAACAGCTCGGCGCGCAGGTGAAGTCCGACCGCCTGAACGTGGTGGAACGCGAAGCGGTGATCCTCTACGCCGACGCGGTGAAGGAGCACTTCGGCACCGTGCACCAGGTGTACAACAACGCGGGCATCGCCCACCACGGCGAGGTCATCCGCTCGGAGTACAAGGACTTCGAGCGCGTGATGGACGTCGACTTCTGGGGCGTGGTCAACGGCACCAAAGCGTTCCTGCCGATGGTGATCGAGTCCGGCGACGGCCACATCGTCAACGTCTCCAGCCTGTTCGGGCTGATCGCGATCCCCGGCCAGAGCGCCTACAACGCGGCCAAGTTCGCGGTGCGCGGCTTCACCGAGTCGCTGCGCCAAGAGATGCTGGTCGCGCGGCATCCGGTCAAGGTCACCTGCGTGCATCCCGGCGGCATCAAGACCGCGGTGGCCCGCAACGCCACCTACGCCGAAGGCATCGACAGCAAGTCGGCCGCGTCGATGTTCGACAAGAAGCTGGCCATCCACACCCCGGAGATGGCGGCGCAGACCATCACCGAGGGCGTGCGCAAGGGGCACGGCCGGGTGCTGATCGGCTGGGAGGCCAAACTGCTGGATCTGTTCGTCCGGGTGACCGCGTCGGGCTACCAGCGGATCGCGGCCAACGTCGAACGCCGCTTCCTGCCCTGATCCCGGGATTCGAGAGACGACGATGCGGGACATCGACCTTCCGCTGCCCCTCGCGCGGGCGGTACTGAATCCGATCTTCCGGGTGACGCTGAACAAGCGGTTGCCGTTCGCTGCGCAGCGCAGGCTGCTCGACGTGAGTTCGCGGTTGCAGCTGCTGCCCGCGGGCGCGCTCGTGCGGCCGGCGCGGCTCGGCGGCAGGCCCGCCGAGCGGATCGGCTTCGCGGACACCTCCGACGACGGCGCCGTCCTCTACCTCCACGGGGGCGGCTACGCGGTCGGCTCCCTGGCGACGCACCGCTCGCTGGCGGCCCGGCTGGCCCGGCACACCGGCTACCCGGTCTACGTGCTGGACTACCGCCTCGCACCGGAACACCCGTTCCCCGCGGCGCTGGAGGACGCCGAGGCCGCGTTCCTGGAACTCGTGACCAGCGAGGGACTCCATCCGGGCCGGATCGCCGTCTCGGGTGATTCGGCGGGAGGCGGTCTGTCCCTCGCGCTGGCGCAACGCCTGATCGCCCGGCACGGGCAGACTCCGGCGGCACTCGGGCTGATCGCGCCATGGGTCGATCCCAACGAGATCCCGGACCGGGAACGCGACCTGGTGATCAACAAGCCGTGGTCACGCGCCTGCGCGGCCGCGTACCTGGGGGACGGCGACGCGACCGATCCGTCCTATGCCCCGCTGACCGGTGAACTGCGCGGACTGCCGCCGACCTACGTGCAGGTGGACGTCAGCGAACTGCTGCACCGCCAGTGCGTCGTGCTGGTCGCGGCGCTGCGCGCGGCGGGCGTGCACGTCCGGTTCACCGAGAGCAAGGGCTTGTGGCACGTCGCACAGTTGCAGGCCGCGCTGGCCGCGCCCGCGGCGGCCGCGCTGCGCGAACTCGCGGAGTTCCTGCGCGAAGCGATTCAACCGGCGGACCTGCGCGAACTAGGATGAGATCCGAGCGGGTCCCTACCCTGCGGTGATGTACGGAGGCGATTTCGGTGGTCGACCTCACGGCCCCGGCGCAGGTGTCGTAGATTACTGGCGAGTAAACCCACGTGGAAGGGCACTGATGCGAGAGTTCGAAGTCCCGGCTTCCTACACCATTCCGGACGACGCGAACAATTCCGACAACGTCTTCCGCCACGCCGAGCAGGCGCCGAACACCGTGCTGTTCAACGTGCCGAACGGCAGTGGCGGCTGGCAGGACGTCACGGCCGCGGAGTTCGCGAAGACCGTTACGGGCGTGGCGAAAGGCTTGATCGCCTCGGGCCTCGACTTCGGTGATCGCGTCGCCATCATGGCTCCCACGCGCTACGAGTGGGCCGTCCTCGATTTCGCCATCTGGGCCGCGGGCGGCTGCACCGTCGCGATCTACGACAGTTCGGCCGCCGAGCAGGCCAAGTGGATCCTGCAGGACTCGGCCACCAAGCTGCTGATCGTGGACAGCGACAAGCACCGCAAGGTGATCGACGAGATCGAAGCCGGGTCGCTGCCGGACCTGCGGGAGACCCTGCAGATCGACAAGGGCGCGCTGGACGAGCTGACCGGTCGCGGCGCCGACTTGGACGACCAGGTCGTGCACGACCGCCGCGCCCAGGTCGGCGCGCAGTCGCCGGCCACCCTGATCTACACCTCGGGCACCACCGGCCGCCCCAAGGGCGTCATGCTGACCCACGCGAACCTGTACGCGGAGTCGAAGTCCGACCGGATCGCGCTGCACAAGTACGTCACCGAGGGCAAAAAGACCCTCATGTTCCTGCCGCTGGCGCACGTCTTCGCCCGCGCCGTCGCGCTCGCCGCGTTCGACGCGAAGGTGATCGTCGCGCACACCGCCGACTGGTCCACCCTGGTCGAGCAGTTCGGCAGCTACCGCCCGCACTTCATCCTCTCGGTGCCCCGGGTGTTCGAGAAGGTGTTCAACAGCGCCAAGCAGAAGGCGCACGACGGCGGCAAGGGCAAGATCTTCGACGCCGCCGCCGATACCGCGATCGCGTGGAGCGAGGCGCTCGACAACGGCGGCCCCGGCATCGGACTGAAGCTCAAGCACGCGCTGTTCGACAAGCTGGTCTACAGCAAGTTGCGCGCGGCGCTCGGCGGCCAGTGCGAGGCGGCCGTCTCCGGCGGCGGTCCGCTCGGCGCGCGGCTGGGCCACTTCTTCCGCGGCGTCGGCGTGACCATCTACGAGGGCTACGGTCTCACCGAGACCACCGCGGCCGTCTCGGTCAACACCCCGGAGCACATCCGGGTCGGCTCGGTCGGCCGCCCGATCGAGGGCCACGCCGCCAAGATCGCCGAGGACGGCGAGCTGCTGCTGCGCGGCTCGGTCGTGTTCAGCGGTTACTGGGGCAACGCGGAGGCCACCGAGGACGCGTTCGAGGACGGCTGGTTCAAGACCGGTGACCTCGGCGCCATCGACGGCGACGGCTTCATCACCATCACCGGCCGCAAGAAGGAGATCATCGTCACCGCCGGTGGCAAGAACGTCTCCCCCGCGCTGCTGGAGGACTCGCTGCGGGCGCACCCGCTGATCAGCCAGGTGATGGTGGTCGGCGACGGCCAGCCGTTCATCGGCGCGCTGATCACGCTGGACCCGGAGGCGCTGCCCGGCTGGAAGGACCGCAACAACCTGCCCGCCGACACCCCGATCGAGAAGCTGATCGAGAACCCGGACCTGATCGCCGAGGTGGACGCGGCGGTGGCGGAGACCAACAAGAAGGTCTCGCACGCCGAGCAGATCAAGAAGATCCGTCTGCTGACCATCGACTGGACCCAGGAGACCGGCGAACTCACTCCGAAGATGTCGCTCAAGCGCGCGGTCGTGATGAAGCAGCACGCCGGCGACGTGGCGGGCATCTACAACTGAGCTGATCGCTGAAAGGCGCTGTTCGCGAGTGGTTCGCGGACAGCGCCTTTCGCGTGTCCAGCGCTCGTCATCGGCACCGCCGGGGACGCTCGAAGGGGAACCGGCGTGATCGTCGTCGCTCGGTCACCGGCCACGGCGGCCGACCGGCAGTAGTCTCGATGCCATGGCCGATCTGCGACTGCGCGTGGTGGCCGGGATCGTCTCGGCGGGTCTGACACTGGGCGTGGCCGAACTGCTCGCGGCCTTCCTCGGCCCCGGCAACGCGCCGCTGCACGTCCTCGGATCGGCCGTGGTCGACCACACGCCCGACTGGCTGCGGGAGTGGGCGATCACCACTTTCGGCACCAACGACAAAGCTGCGTTGTACCTGATCATGGGTGTGATCGCCGCGCTGGTCGCCGGAGCGGCCGGAGCGATCGAACGGACCGGCCGCGCCGCCGGGTCGTGGGTGTTCGTGGTGTTCGGGGTGATCACGGCATGGGTAGCGGTGTCGCGGTCCGGGCTGTCCGCCGCATTGGCGACGGTCGTCGGCGTCGCCGCGGGGATCTACGCGCTCCGAGCACTGACCCGGCGCATCGACGCCGCGATCGAAAAGTCTTCTGCCGAGAGTCGGACCGGCGAGACGCTGCCGGGCGGCGACTCCGAGAGGGTGCCCCTGACCGAGAGTTCGGCGTCCCCCAGAGCCGATAAGGGTTTCGGCCATTCGGGAGACGCGACCGGCGGCGGTGAAACGTCCGGCACCTCCGCCGAGAGCGACACCGGCTCGGCTTCGGCGGACGCGGAGCGCGCATCCTCGACTCCCGAGCGCAGGCAGGTCTTGCAGGGATTGCTGGTGGCAGGCGGGCTGGCCGTGGTCACCGGAGTCGGCGGACGGCTGCTGGGCGCCCGGCGCAGCGACGTTTCCGGTGAGCGAGCCGCGGTGCGATTGCCGGAACCGTCCGCCCCCGCCGAAGCGCTCCCGCCCGGCGTGGATCTTCGCGTCCCCGGTCTGACGCCGTACCTCACCCCGAACGACGACTTCTACCGGATCGATACCGCGCTGATCGTTCCCCAGGTGTCCAAGGACAGTTGGTCGCTGCGCATCCACGGCATGGTCGACCGCGAAATCCGGCTCAGCTGGGCGGATCTGGCGCATCGTCCGGCGGAGGAACACTTGGTCACGCTGGCCTGTGTGTCGAATCCGGTCGGCGGCGACCTGATCGGCAACGCGCGCTGGCTCGGCTACCGAATGGATCAGCTGCTCGCCGAAGCGGGACCGCATCCCGACGCCGACATGGTGCTCTCGCGCAGCGCCGACGGCTGGACCGCGGGCACCCCCCTGGCGGTGCTCACCGACGGACGCGACGCCCTGCTCGCGATCGGCATGAACGGCGAACCCCTGCCGGTGCGGCACGGCTACCCCGCCCGGCTGGTCGTCCCAGGTCTCTACGGCTACGTCTCGGCCACCAAATGGGTGACCGAACTGGAGGTCACCCGCTTCGACCGTGCCACCGCGTACTGGACGCGCCGCGGCTGGTCGGCACTGGGCCCGATCAAGACCGGCACCCGCATCGACACACCCCGCGCCCGCAACCGGCTGCAACCCGGCCGCATCACCGTCGCCGGTGTCGCCTGGGCGCAGCACCGCGGCATTCGCGCCGTGGAAGTCCAGATCGACAACGGTCCCTGGCAGCAGGCCCGCCTGTCCGAAGAACTGTCCATCGACACCTGGCGCCAGTGGGTCTTCGACTGGGACGCCGCCTCCGGCCCGCACACCATCCGCGCCCGCGCCACCGACGCGACCGGCGAAACCCAAACCGCCGAACGCCGCGACGTGATTCCCGACGGCGCCACCGGCCACCCCTCAGTCACCGTTCAGGTCGCCTGACCGGCATTCCGAACGGTCGCGCGTCGGCAGGCAGTAAACCCATATCGACCCGGGTAGGCGTGCTGGCACGCTGATGCCCGCCCGGCAACCTTCTCGGACGGGCATCGGCGCGGGTTCAGCCGCTCAGATCGGCCTTGACCGGTTCCACCGGAGCCGATGCGCCGACGGGAGCGGCTTTGCCGTGGCGGATGAACATCGCCGAGGCGGCGACGCCGAGGCCCAGGATGGCGGCGGGGAGTAGCGTGGACTGGCTCAGCGCGTGGCTGAACGAATCCTTGACGAACTCCGGTATCGGCCCTTGGCCCGCGCCGCCCTCGGCGACCTGACCGCCGCCCAGCCCGTTGGCCGTCATCCTGGCCGCCACCAGCGCGCTGATCGCCGCACTGCCGAGCACCGAGCCCACCTGGCGGGTGGTGTTGTAGACGCCTGCGCCGGCGCCGGCCTGCTGGACCGGCAGGTTGTGGGTCGCGGTGGCCGCCAGCGGAGCCCAGATGCAGGCGTTGGCGAAACCGGCCAGCGCGGCGGCCACCAGGAACCAGGCCAGCGACGAGTGCGGATCCATCAGCACCGAGAACCAGAACACCGACAGCGCGAACAGCCCGAAGCCGACGGTGGGCACGATCCTCGGGTGCAACCGATCGGCGAACTTGCCGACCAGCGGGGCCGCGAAACCGGTCACCACCGCCATGGGCGCGAAGACCAAGGCGGACTCGGTCGGCGACATCTCCCGCACGGCCTGCAGGTAGAAGTACGTCGGCACCATCAGCGAGGTCACCGCCGCACCCATCGCGGCGATCGCGGCATTGGACAGCGCGAAGTTGCGGTCGCGGAACAGGCTCAACGGCAGCAACGGCTCCCCCTTGTTCCTGGCTTGGTTGACCAGGAACACGGCGAGCACCACCAGGCCCGCACCGATCAGCAGCCAGATCCGCAACGACCAGTCGTAGCTGTTGCCCTCCTGGATGCCGAACACCAGCAGGAACATGCCGACGCCGCTGAGCAGTACGCCGGGGATGTCGAACTTGTGCTCGTGGGTCGGCAGCGCGGGCACCAGCCAGACCGCCAGCGCGAACGCGACCACCCCGACCGGGACGTTCACGATGAAGATCCACTCCCAGCCGAGACCGTCCACCAGCACACCGCCGAGAATCGGTCCGACCAGCGTCGCCAATCCCGCGACGCCACCCCACAGGCCCATGGCGGCGCCGCGCCGGTCCGGCGGGAAAGTCCTGGTGATCACGGCCATGGTCTGCGGCGTCATCAGCGCGGCGCCGACACCCTGCGCGGCGCGCGCCGCGATCAGCATGCCGATACTGCCGGACAGGCCGCACCACAGCGACGCGGCGGTGAACACCGCCAAGCCGATCAGGTAGATGTTCTTGGGGCCGAACCGGTCGCCCAGCCTTCCGGTGACGAGCAGCGGCACCGCGTAGGTGAGCAGGTAGGCGCTGGTCACCCAGATCACCTGGGAGATGTCGGCGTGCAGGCTGGTCATGATCGCGGGATTGGCGACCGCGACGATCGTCATGTCCAGCAGGATCATGAAGAAGCCGACGACCAGCGCGAGTAGCGCGGGCCACGGATTGCGTGGTGTGGACATGTGTTTCGTTCCTAACTCGGACTATCCGTAGAACTCGCGTCGGGGTTCGCCACGCGGCCGCGCGGCAGCGGTGGCGTCGTGCTGGGGTCGGCGGCCGTCGGTGGCCCGTCGCCGGAGCCGGTGGGCGCGCCGGTCTCGGGATCGAAGTCCTCCCATTCGAGTGCGCCGCTGTCCAATTCGGCTGCGAACTGCTCGACCCAGGCGAGTTCGGCGGCCAGCATCGTCCGCAGGTAGGGCAGGGCGATCCAGTAGCGGCGGGGGACGGCGTGCTCGCCTGCCCATGCGCTCAACATGTCGGTGTCGGCCAACTCGGCTTTCAATACGCCGATCCGCTCGCGCAGCAGCGTTAGCGCCTCCGGCTTGGGCAGGTTGTGCAGCTCGCCCAGCGCCACCGGGAAAATCGGATACTCCGGAACGGGTCGTCGCACGATCTCGGCGATCCGGTTGCGCAATGCGTCCCTGCCGCGCCCGGTGATCCGGTAGGTGGTGCGTTCGGGCCGGTTGCCCGCACGGTCGACGCCCTCGGCGCGGACCAATTCCTGGTCGGCCAGCCGGGACACGGTGTGGTACAGCGAACCGGGCCGCACCTTGACCAACTTGTCCTCCCGCCGGGCGATCAACGTCTGGAACATCTCGTACGGGTGCATGGGCCGCTCCTCGAGCAGCGCGAGCACGGCGATGGCCAGCGGCGTCACCGATGAATGCGCCTGCCCTTCTCCCATGCCTGTCGACCTCCGTTTGCTGGATGAATTTCGATCATCGGCCGATTACACGCCGAGCCACGCTCGCCTCGGCACGGTATCGCCCGGTGCCGACATGCTCCACACTAAATATTCCACGTGGAATATACGGCGTGGAACAACCCCGCGGCAAGGGTGCGTGACAGGTGATAGGCGACACAGCGTTCTCCTCGGCGTATGCGCGATGGTCTGCCGCACAGACGACGAAAGGCCGCCGAGAAGTGTGACTCTCGACGGCCTTGCGCCATCTCCCGCCGCCAGGTCGGCGTCGTCGGCGACCCGGGTCCAGCGCCTTTGCTGATACGGGATCATGTATTGCTGTTCTGTTCGCGAAGCTCGCCAGGGGGCTCGACAAAAACACTATGCCCGGGGTCCACCCAGCGGCAGTGTCGGATGCGACATCTATCGCTCGATTTGCGACACAGTCGTCGGTCGACTTCGGGCTCGGCGCGGCAGACCGGCCGCGACCACCTACAGGGCGTGCTGATCCAACCAGTCGCGCGCGATGTCGCCCGGCGCGGCGCCCTCGTCCCGGACGCGCCGGATCATGACCGCCAGCTCGTCCGTCGTCAGTTCACCCGCGACATAGTTCAGCTTCTTGATCTGGCGCTGGTCCAGCAGCCCTTTCCGGAACAGCGGCAACACGTTCTCGGGGCGCACCGCATAGTCGTCGTCGGACAGCACCGCCAGACCACCGGTCGCGCCGGGCGCCAACTCGGGCGGACCGCTCAGCAGACCGGCCTGAACTCGACCGTCCAGCAACGCCTTCCGCAGCGCGGCCGGATCCGGGAACGCCACCGTGGCGGCGAAGTCGCACCCGCGGACGCGATCGCTCCCGCCCGACGGAATCAGCCCGGGCGTGACCGCCACGCCGACGGTCAACTCGCCGCAGCGCGGCGCGAGATCGCCCACCGAACGCACCTTGTCCCGGTCCGCCGCCTGCGCGGTGAGCAGCACCCGCGGACGCAGATCGGCGCCGTCGGCGAAGTCGGAGATCACCAGCCCCTCGGGCAGTGCGGCGCTCACCGCCTCGGCCACCCTCTTCGGCAGTTGCTCCGCCGCGGGTACGTCGAAATGGGCCAACAACGCGCCGGTGTGCTCGGCGACCACTTGGACCCGATCGGCGTCCAGGGCGGCGAGGTAGTCCGCCCGGCCGCCCAGACGCGCGGCGACCGCGGTGCGTGTTCCGGTACGCGCCAGGGCGCCCGCGTAGATCTCGGCGAGCACCGACGACTCCACCGAATCACCCGCGCCGACGGTGATCGACGGCCCCTGCGCGTCGTTCCCGCAGGAGACGACCAGCGCGGCGGAAGCGACGACCAGCAACCGAGCCAGCATCCGCTGTGACGCGGCCAACACCATCCGGCGACACCAACTCTCCGTCGAATCGACACACCAACGGGAAAACCCGTCAGCGGGCAGTATGGACACCCAGAATGTACCGGCGGCCGCTCGCAGCCGAGACCGCGCACCGCCGTCATGCCGGAAGGACTGTCGTGAAACCCACCCGCACTCTCGACGCCGCCGCCCCCCGGCGCCCCGTGGTGCGCCTCGCGCTGCACGCCACCCGCGTCCTCGCCGCCGCCACGGCGCTCGCCGTCGCGATGATTTTGTCGGCGTGCGGCGCTTCCGACCCGCTCGCCGCAGGCGGCGCCTGCTCGGGCGAGAGTTCGATCGTCGGTTCGGCGAACCTCCCGAAGCCCGAGACCGTCGCCAACGGGTACGCGGAGGTGTTGCGCGCCTCCCGAACCCCGGCTTGATCCCGCTGCTGCCGGACGGGTCCGCCCGCGAGCGCAGACCATTGATCGGGTGCTACGACGAAGGCGCCCCCGTTCACTTCGAACGGGGGCGCCTTCGTCGCTGCGTGGGAAGTTACGCGACACCCTCGGCGCGAGCGGCGGCCGCGACCGCCTCGGCAACGGCCGGCGCGACCCGCGGGTCCAGCGGGCTGGGGACGATCTTGTCCGGGTCGAGTTCGTCGGCCACCACGCTGAGGATCGCGTCGGCGGCGGCGATCTTCATGCCCTCGGTGATCCGCCGGGCGCCCGCGTCCAGCGCGCCCTTGAAGACGCCGGGGAACGCCAGCACGTTGTTGATCTGGTTCGGGAAGTCGCTGCGGCCGGTGGCCACGATCGCGGCGTACTTGCGTGCCACCTCGGGGTGGATCTCCGGGTCCGGGTTGGACATGGCGAACACGATCGACTCCGGCGCCATCGATGCGATGAGCTCCTCGGCGATCAGACCCGCGGACAGACCGAGGAACACGTCGGCGCCCGCCAGCGCCTCGGCCGCGCCGCCGGTGAGGCCGCGCGGGTTGGTGCGGGTGGCCAGCTCGGCCTTCACCTCGTTGAGGTCGCCGCGCTCCCGGTTGACGATGCCCTTGGAATCGAGCACGGTGACGTCGCGGACACCGGCGGCGAGCAGGATGTTCGTGCACGCGACCCCGGCCGCGCCAGCGCCGGACACCACGACCTTCAGCCCTTCGATGCCGCGGCCCTGCACCTTGGCCGCGCCGTTGAGGGCCGCGAGCACCACGATCGCGGTGCCGTGCTGGTCGTCGTGCATCACCGGGCAGTCGAGCGCCTCGATCACGCGCTTCTCGATCTCGAAGCAGCGCGGCGCGGAGATGTCCTCCAGGTTCACCGCGCCGAAGCTCGGGCGCAGGCGGATCAGCGTCTCGACGATCTCGTCGACATCCTTGGTGTCCAACACGATCGGGATCGAATCCAGCCCGGCGAACTTCTTGAACAGCGCCGCCTTGCCCTCCATCACCGGCAGCGAGGCGCGCGGACCGATGTCACCGAGGCCGAGCACGGCGGTGCCGTCGCTGACCACGACCACGAGCCGATCGGTCCAGGTGTAGCGCTTGGCCAGCGCCTCGTCCTCCGCGATCGCGCGGCTGACCTGGGCGACACCCGGCGTGTAGGCGATCGAGAGGTCGCGCTGGGTCTCCAGGGGAGCACTGAGTTCGACCGAGAGCTTGCCGCCGAGATGTCCCGCGAAGATTTCGTCGTTTGTGATTTCAGACAGGCTTGCGGTGGAATTCGGTGCATCAGTCACAGGTGACACGATTTCACTCCTGCTCAGGTCGGGCTAAACCGGGGGACGGTTACCACCGGGTAATGGGTATAAGTCGTTTCACTACGCTCATCGAGTGCGCTGACTGCTGTGTTTCGAGGCGGCCGCGAGCGAGCGAACACGGCTTACCGGTATCTCGACGACGGGCGCGGCACTCATCCGCGAAGCGGAACCGGACGGGTGGGCCCGGACAGAACATGCGGTGCGATCTCGCGGGTCGCGACGGTACGTCGGCGAGGCGGAGACCTCCGTGATTCCCTCACCCGGCGGTGGCGGAGGTAAGGAATCCGACACATTCTGCCAGTCCGGTGGGCGAGTTGCCAAACCGGTTACGCTCTGGGCCGTGTCGCGCTCCATCACCCAACGTTAGGGGCCGGGAATTACCTTCAAGTAAGCGGAAACTCGCCGTTTCCGGCCCGGACGCGGTGAGTAGTCGCACCGCGCGGGGCGGCGCCGGTGTGAGACCTGCCCGCGCGGCCGAGGCGGGGTCCGGCCATCCGCGTCACGCGACGATATCGCGAGGCTGCTGCGGCATGGTGCGCGGCGCTTCCGGGCGCACCCACACGCTACGGACTCCCCCCGAGGTCAACCGCACCCGCCAGGTGTCGGTCGCGCCGGGATGATCGGTCCGGCGATGCATGCCCCGGCTCTCCGTGCGCGTCAGAGCGCTGTATTTCGTCCATCGCGCCACCGCCAGTAGCGCGGCGGCCTGCCGGGCCCGCAGCAGGTCCGTGCCCCGGCCGCCGAGGTCGAATTCCGCGCCCGGCCACATCCCGTCGAGTTCGCCGATGCTGTCGCGCAGACTGCCCGCGCTGCGCCAGTAGCTGCGCCGCAGCGGCAGAGTGTGCTCCTGCACCAGACCGACCACCGCCCGCGGATCGATCCGCGCCACCGCGTTGAGCCCGGCGCCCGGCACCGAGTGCGCGGGGGCGCGGCGATCGGCCGTGCGGGCGAATTTCGCCGCGCCCGCTCCCGCCCAGACGCCGGACGCGATCGCCCACGCCCCGCCCAGGCCATCGACGCCGCTCACCGCGCCGGTGACCAGCTCGCGGCTGACGACATCACCCGCGGCGAACAGGCCCGCGACGGTCGTCGCGCATTCCGGCCCGGTGACGCGCAGGCCACCCGTACCGCGCACGGTGCCGTCCAGCACCGCACGCAGCGGCACCCGCTTCGCGCGGTCGGCGATGCTTTGGCGCGCGGGCCGGGAGCGCGGCGCCGCAGGCCCGTCGTCCAAGGCGGCGAAGACCAGGCGGCCGGCGGCGATGGCGGCCAGCGCCGCCGAGCGATGCCCCGGCAACTCGGCGCCGGACTCGTCGTAGATCGCGGCGAACCGCAGGGCCGGACTCCGCGGTGCGGCCGTCTTCGCGGTCCCCTGCGGAACCAGGCTGTAGGCGCAGGAGAACTCCATCCCGGACAGTTCGGCGCCCGCTTCCGCGGCGAACAACAGACCGTCGCCGGTGTCCACGTCGGTGCCCGCGCCACCGGACAGGAACGCGCAGCCGCCCGTGGCCACTACGACCGCGCCCGCGCGCACGGTCCAGCGCCGGAACCCGGCGTCGTGACGCAAGCCGGTGGCGCCCGCCACCACGCCGTCCCGGTCGGTGAGCAACTGCAACGCGGGATGATGATCGAGCACGCGCACGCCCGCATCCCTCAGCACGCGGCGCATCCGCCGCAGGTAACCGGCGCCGTCCAGGTGCATCCGCCGCGTGGCCGGACCCGCCGGATCGGTGTCGATCCGATGTCCCCACCGCGCCACCTGCTCGATCCGCTGATGGGTCTCCTCCAGCACGCGGTGCATCAGGTCCGGATCGCTCAGCCCGCCGCCGTGCGCGTGCCCACGCCGGACCGCCTCGTCCCGCGCGGGGCCCGGCGGGATGTGCCACAGCGAGATCGCGCCGTGCGCGGTCGGCCCGTTCGACCCGCATCGCGCCTTGTCGACCAGCACGACGGCGACGCCCGCCGCGGCGGCCGAGACGGCCGCCCAGATACCGGCGGGACCACCGCCGATAACCAGTACATCCGTCTCGAGTTCGGTCATAAAGAAAAATGTTCGGGCACAATTCATTCGCCCGCAACCAAAGCGAGGGACTAGCTCCACCATTGCGTCCACAGCAATAGTCCAGCAGCCAGGAAAACCACCATGGACCCGGAAAAGGCGGCCGCACCGCGATGGCGATCCGAATAGATCTGCGCCGCGAGGGCTACCGCCGCGGCCGCCACGTGCCAGGCCACCGATTCGCCGCCGGGGCCGGGAAAACCGCGCCGGTCGGCGAGCACCGCGGCGCCGACCACCACCAGCATGCCCACCACCATGCCCCCGGCGACGATGCCGCTGAGTCCGCGCACCGGTCTCACGGGGTGATCACCGGTACGCCGGAGGCTTTGCCCACCAGCTTCTCGAACTGCGCCGGATCGGTGGTGAACTCGCCGAGCCGGATGGTCTTGTTCGTGCCGTGGTAGTCCGACGAACCGGTGGTGAGCAGGCCCAGTTCGGCGGCGAGATCGGTCAGCACCGCCCGATCGGCGGCGGAATGGTCGGGGTGCGCGATCTCCAGGCCCCCGAGTCCGAGCGCGGCCAGCTCGCGGATGTCGTCGAGGGCAAGCAGCCTGCCCCGCTTGCGCGCCCGGGTGTGCGCCAGGACGCTGACCCCGCCCGCGGTGGCGATCATCTGCACAGCGCGACGCAACGGGGTGTCGGCCTTCTCGGCGTAGTAGCGGCCGTGCGGGGCGAGCAACTCGTCGAACGCCGCGTTCACACTCGGCACGACGCCGGCGGCGACGAGCGCGCGAGCCAGGTGCGGGCGGCCCGCCGAGGGGCCCGCCGAAGCGAGCACGGCGTCGGGATCGATCGGCAGTCCGTCGGCGGCCATGCGCTCGGCCATGGCGCGCAGCCGCTCCACGCGCTCGGCGCGCAGCCGTTCGCGTTCCTCGGCGAAACCCCGATGGGTCGGGTCGAACAGGTAGGCCAGCAAATGCACGGGCACCGGCCAGCCGTCCGCGCCGAGACCGACACAGGACATCTCCATGCCGCGCACCAGCGTCAGCCCCTTGGGCAGCGCGTCGACCGCGTCGGCCCATCCGGCCGTGGTGTCGTGATCGGTGATCGCGACGACGTCCAAACCCGCGGCGGCCGCGTTCCGCACGAGTTCGGCCGGAGTGTCGGTGCCGTCGGACGCGGTCGAATGGGTATGCAGGTCGATGCGCACGCCTTCAAGTCTTACAGTGCGGTGAGGTCGTCCCGCACGCGCAGGCGGCCTTCCCGCGGCCCCGGTCCACGTAGCATCGTCCGCGTGCCGTCGTTTTCTCCGCTCTCCTCGCTTCGTGGCTCCGGCCGGACGCCGCCGCGCCGGGAACAACGGTTCATCCCGGTGCCGACGGCGGAGGCGATCGTCGACTGCGCGGTGTACGTGGACGGCAAGCGGCTGCCCGGGAAATTCACCCACCAGGCGGCGCTGGCGCGAGCCGAGCAGGAGCCGACCGGATTCGTCTGGGTCGGGCTGCACGATCCGGACCTCGCGCAGATGACCGACGTCGCCGAGACTTTCGGGTTGCACCAGCTCGCCACCGAGAACGCCATGGAGCGGCACCAGCGGCCGAAGCTGGAGCGTTACGACGACTCACTGCTGCTGGTGCTGCGCACGGTCGGCTACGTCGAACACGATATGCACACTGTCAGCGAGATCGTGGAGACCGGCGAGATCATCGTGTTCACCGGTCCCGACTTCGTGGTCGCCGTCCGGCACGGCGAGCATTCCGGACTGGCCGAGGTGCGCAAGACCCTGGAGGAGGATCCGGCGCAGCTGGCGCTGGGCCCCGGCGCGGTGCTGCACGCGATCGCCGATCGGATCGTGGACTCCTACATCGAGGTGGCCCAGCAGGTCGAGAACGACATCGATGAGATGGAAGAGGAGATCTTCACCCCGCGCAGCCGGGTCACGGTGGAATCGATCTACCAGCTCAAGCGCGAGGTGGTCGAATTGCGGCGTGCGGTGAACCCGCTCGCCGCCCCGCTCGAGCAGCTGGGTCGCAAACCGGATCTGCCGGTGCCCAAGGAGGTCCGGCGGTATCTGCGCGACGTCGCCGAACAGCACGCCGCCGTCGCCGAGCGGATCAACGACTTCGACGAGGCGCTCAGTGCGCTGATCAGCGCCGCGCTGGCCCGGATCGGCGTGCAGCAGAACACCGACATGCGCAAGATCTCCGCGTGGGTCGCGATCGCGGCGGTGCCGACGATGATCGCGGGTATCTACGGCATGAACTTCGACCACATGCCCGAATTGCACCAGGTCTGGGGCTATCCGGCGGTATGGCTGGTGATTCTCACCATCTGCGCCGGCCTGTTCTTCACCTTCCGGCGCAACAAGTGGTTGTAGCCGGGCCGCCGATCACAGACTCGCGGCGCCGCGTCCCGGATCGCGCACATCGATCCCGGCCTCCTGCCAGGCGTCCCGCAATGCCTGCGCGCCACGCACCCGCACCCACGCCGCTTCCGTCGCGGTGACCGGCGTCACACCGAAGTACCGCACCGGCTCGGCCGGGTCGGGCAGCGCCACGTCCGGAATATCGCTGTCGCCCAGCAGCACCGCGGTGAACGGCGCGTCCCGCCACATCGGCTCACCCAGGTCCATCAGCGCGTCCGGTTGCAGCACAACGCCTTCGACCACCGGCGCAGCGGCGAGCACGCCCAGCGACTTGGCCAGCCCCGCGCTCGCGCCCACGCCGGAGCGCAGCGTCAGCACCAACTCCGCGCGCGGCCCGCGCACCGGATCCGCGAGCAGGGCGGTGGGGTCGCCCATCGGATGGCGGCTGCCGCCCAGCGTCACGTAA
>NZ_BAFS01000225.1 GCF_000308415.1 Nocardia asiatica NBRC 100129
GTGCCCTGCTGACCAGCGAGAGTCTCGGCGCCGTCCTCCCGGGCGCGGACCAGCTGATCGTGCTCAGCCAGGGCGAGGTGGTATATCAGGGCAGCCCGGCGCGGTTGCGACGCGGGCATCCGGACCGGTTGGTCGTCGCGGCGTCCACCCCCATCGCGCTGGCCACCACGCTCGCGGCGCGAGGATTCACCGACGCGGTGATCCGGCCCGACGGTCGGCTCGCCGTCGCCGAAGCGAGCGAAGCCCAGATCAGAGCCGCGGCTACGGCGGCGCAGGTACGGATCGACAGCATCGTCCCGGACCCGATCCATCCCGACCGGGTGCTCGCGTCGCTGACCAAACCCAGCGCCGCGCCCGCGCCGCCCTACCCGGGCCTCCCGCCCGGCCCCCAGCCCACGCCGATGCCCTACGGGATTCCACGATGATCGCGATCCTGCCCACCGACCTGGTGCCGAACGTCAACTCCGAGGTCCGCAAGGTCGTCACGATGCCGCGCGTCCGCACGCTCGCCTGCGCGCTGGTCGGGGTGGCGCTGCTGGCGAGCCTCGTGTCGGCGAGCCTGGCCGGACCACCGGACCCGCGCGGCCAGCCCGCCACCGGCGCGGCGACGATCGGGCTCTACGTCGGCCTCGCGCTGCTGGCAGGGGCGGCCGCGATCTTCGGCGCGGTGGGCAGCGGTGCGGAGTACCGGCATCACAGCATGGCCGTGACCGCGCTGTTCGCGGCCGACCGCGACCGGCTCGCCGCCGCGAAATTCCTGGTCGTCGGCTGCTGCGCGCTGGCCGCGGCGATAGCGGTGGAACTGGTGTCGGCTGTCGCGCTGTTCGGCGTCGGGCGCGGCAAGGTGCCCCTCACCGGCGAGCTGTTCGCGGTGTTCGGCGGCGGACTGCTCGCCGCGGTCTGCTGGTCGCTGATCGGCGCGAGCGCGGGCATCCTGCTGCGGTCCTCGACCAGGGCGGTGCCGCTGCTGCTCGGCTGGATGGTTCTCGCGGAGCCCTTGCTCTGGCTGATCGCGCGCGGCCTCGGCATCCCGGGTGCGGTCACTTTGCTGCCCGTCTCCGCCAGCGTCGCCGCCGTCGCGGTCGGGTCCTACCCCGACAGCGACGTCCTCGCCCCCGCCCCCGCCGCCATCGTGGTCCTGCTGCTGTGGACCATAGGCTTGGGCGCGGCGAGCTGGTGGAGCCTGCGCACCCGCGATCTGTGACCCGAGGGGGTACCGGGAACAACGAGATGTCGGCCGGTGTCGGTACCGTCGATGGCGAACGCGGTACGACGAAGGGGGCCGGCTGGCGTGGACGGGGGAGACAGACCGGGGTGGATACGCAGGCTGTGGGCCGAGTGCCTACCGCACCGCGCGGTGCTGGCCGGCCTCGCGGCGGCAGTGCTCGGCGGGGCGGTCGTGGAGACCGCGGGACCGTTGCTGACCAAACGGGCCATCGACGCGGCGGGTATCGGTGACACGGGGGCGATCGGCGCCGTCGCGGCGCTGCTCCTGATCCTGGCGGTGAGCCGGTCCGCGGCCGGTTTCGGGCGACGTTGGCTGGCCGGGCGGCTCTCCCTCGACGTGCAGCACGCGCTGCGGGTGAACCTGCTCGGCTCGCTGCAGCGGCTGGACGGGGCCAGGCAGGACACTTTGCGCACCGGACAGGTGGTGTCGCGCTCGATCACCGATCTGCAACTGGTCCAAGGCTTGATGGCGATGGTGCCGCTGTCGGGTATGGCGCTGGTGGAATTCGGGCTGGCCGCCGCGGTGATGATCTGGCTGTCCCCGCCGCTGGCCGCCGTCGCACTGCTGGTGGTGCCCGCCATCGGCTTCGTGGTCTACCGCATGCGACCGCGCCTGCACGCGGCCACCTGGTCCGCGCAGCAGCGCGCCGCCGACCTCGCCCAGCACGTCGAGGAGACGGTCAGCGGAGTGCGGGTGGTCAAAGGCTTCGGCCAGGAAGCCCGGATGGTCGACCTGCTGGAGCGGCACGGCCGCAAGCTGTTCGCCGAGCGGATGCGCGCCGCCCGGATCGATGCCGGGTTCGCGCCGACCGTCGCGACGATTCCGCAGGTCGGCATGGTCGCGGTCATCGCCCTCGGCGGGCTGCTGGCGTTGCACGGCAGTATCGGCATCGGTACCTTCGTCGCGTTCGCCGCCTACGTCGCCGTCATGACCGGAACCGCGCGCATCCTCTCCTCGGTGATCGTCATGGCTCAGCTGACCAGGGCGGCGGCCGAGCGCGTGTTCCAGGTGATCGACACCGCGCCGGTGGTCGCCGACCCTGATCGTCCGGTCGAACTGCCGGACGGTCCGCTCGGCATCGAGATCGATGCGGTGACCTTCGGGTTCGATCCGGACACACCCGTGCTGCGCGAACTGGACCTGCGCGTACGGCCCGGCGAGACGGTGGCCGTCATCGGCCCGGCGGGGTCGGGCAAGTCCACGCTCGCCCTGCTGCTGCCTCGGTTCTACGCACCGGACGCGGGCACTATCCGGCTGTTCGCCGACCGTCCACCCGCCCACAACATCCCGCCGCTGGACGATCCGGCCGACGCGTTCGCCTCCGCGCACGCCGGCTCGCGCGCCGCGCCCGGCACCGCCGAGACCGTCGCGGTAGACATCGCCGACGTGCGCGCCGCCGACCTGCGCGCCGCCATCGGCGTCGTCTTCGACGACCCCTTCCTGTTCTCCGACACCATCGCGGCCAATATCGCGCTCGGGCGTCCGGACGCCACCGACGAGGAGATCCGGCGCGCGGCCGTGCAGGCCGCCGCCGACGGATTCATCGCCGACCTGCCCGACGGCTACGACACGGTGGTCGGCGAGCGCGGTCTCACCCTGTCGGGCGGCCAGCGCCAGCGCATCGCCCTGGCACGGGCGCTGCTGTCGCGCCCGCGCGTCCTGGTGCTGGACGACGCCACCTCCGCGGTGGACGCGGTGACCGAGGCCGCGATCTTCGACGCGCTGCCGGACGACGGTGGCCGGACCACGCTCATCCTGGCGCATCGCGAGTCGACCCTCGCCCACGCCGACCGTGTCATCCGGTTGCCCGCTCCCGCGCATGCCGCCGCGGAGCCGGAGCCGGCCGCGGCCCCGAGCAGGCGAGCGGTCAGCGGTTCCGCCGGCCGCTTCGCGGGCGCGGCGGCGGACGTCAGCGAGACGCCCGAGCTGCGCCGTAACATCGAACTCCTGCCACCCGCCACCGAACAGCCGGGTTCGGACGCGGAAGGTCTGCGTCGACCGGACCCTCGCTTCCGGCTCACTCGTATGCTGCGCCCGGTCTGCGGGCTGGTGCTGACGGTGATGGCGCTGCTGGCGGCGGACGCGGCGATCGCCATCGCGTTCCCGCCACTGGTGCGGTACGCGATCGATGGCGGTGTGCTCGAGGAAAACGCCACGGCGCTGGTCCGCGCGGCGCTGCTCGGCGCGTTCCTGGCCGCCATGGGCTGGGCGGTCGGCGCGGCCACGACCTTGCTCACCGCCCGCACGGGTGAACGGGTGCTGTTCGCCCTGCGGGTCCGCAGCTTCGCGCATCTGCAGCGGCTCGGGCTGGACTACTACGAACGCGAGTTGTCCGGGCGGATCATGACGCGGATGACCACCGACGTCGACGCCCTGTCCACCTTTCTGCAGACCGGCGTCGCCACCTCCCTGGTCGGCCTGCTGACGCTGGCCGGTATCACGGTCGCGTTGCTGGTCATCGACGTCTCGCTGGCGCTCGTCGTGCTGTCGACGGTGCCCGCCCTCGCGATCGCGACGGTGCTGTACCGGCGCGTCTCGTCCACCGCCTACACGGTGTCGCGGGAGCACGTGTCGGCGGTCAACGCCGACTTCCAGGAGAACGTGACGGGCTTGCGCGCGGTGCAGGCCAACCGGCACGAGCCCCGCGCCGCCCGGCGCTTCGCCGAGTACTCCCAGCGCTACCGCAACAGCCGGTTGCGGGCCCAGCGGGCGATCGCGCTGTACTTCGCGTTCGTGGTCGGTTGGGCGGACGTGGCGTTGGCGGCGGTGGTGTTCTTCGGCGCCCGCGAGGTCGCCACGGGCGCGACCAGCGCGGGGACGCTGGTCGCGTTCGTGCTGTACCTGCAACTGCTGTTCGTGCCGATCCTGCAGCTGTCGCAGGTGTTCGACAGCTATCAGCAAGCCAGGGTCGGCCTGCGCCGGATCGGAGACCTGCTGCGCACGCCGTCCTCCATCGCCACCGATCCGGCCGAGCCGGTGCCGATCAGCCAGGGGCTGCGTGGCGACGTGGCGTTCGACAACGTTCGCTTCCACTACGCGGGCAGTCGCGTCCCGGCGCTGGACGGTGTCTCGCTGCGCATCCCGGCGGGTTCCACCCTCGCACTGGTCGGGCCCACCGGCGCGGGCAAGTCGACCGTGGTCAAGTTGCTCGCCCGGCTCTACGACCTGCCACCCGATCGGGACGCCTCTCCGGCGGCATCGGCCGCCGCCGCGCGGGAGCGCGAGCCCGCCGCGGAAACGAACGGCGCGGCGACGAACGGCTCCCAGGTGAGCGCGAGCGATCCCGGCGTGATCCGCGTGGACGGCGCCGACATCCGCGATTACCGGCTCGCCGACTACCGCTCCCGGCTGGGCATCGTCCCGCAAGAAGCTCACCTGTTCACCGGCGACGTGGCGAGCAACATTGCATTCGGGAAACCATCCGCGACGCCGGAGGAGATCGCCGCGGCCGCCGCGGCCGTGGGCGCGACGGACATGATCGCCGCCCTCCCGCTCGGGATGAGCCACCCGATCGGTGAGCGCGGTCGGGGCCTGTCGGCCGGGCAGCGGCAACTGATCGCGCTCGCCCGCACCGAATTGGTCGCTCCGGACTTGCTGTTGCTCGACGAGGCCACCGCGACGCTCGACCCGGACACCGAAGCATCGGTGCTGGCCGCGAGCCGATCGGTGAGCCGCGACCGGACCACCGTGATCGTCGCGCACCGGCTCGGCACGGCGGCGCGCGCCGACCGGATCGCCGTGGTCGATCACGGGCGCATCGTGGAATTCGGCTCCCATGAGCAGCTGCTCGCGGCAGGCGGGCCGTATGCCCGGCTGTGGGCAGCGGCGCTGCCGTCGGAGGGAATATTCTCGGGTGACGACGGGTCGTCACCAATAGGGTCGGGGGTGTCGGGTGGTCAGTGAATCCGCCGATTTGCTGCTGGGCCTATCCTCAGATAGGGCGCATCGGCGCGCAATCCGCTGATCCCCGTGCCGGGCACGTCACAAACGTCGCAGCGCGAAGAACGAAATGAGGCGAACACCTGCTGTGAGCAGCTCAACTTCCCAGTTCGGACAGAACCAGTGGCTAGTAG
>NZ_BAFS01000224.1 GCF_000308415.1 Nocardia asiatica NBRC 100129
GTCGGTTCCGTCCGCCAGCGACGCCGTGGCGTACAGACTCATGCTGCGCGCCAGTTCCAGCGAGACATACATGTTGGCCGCCCGCTGCGTGAGCGTCTGGAACTTCGAGAGGGTGACGCCGAACTGCTTGCGCTGTTTGAGGTAGTCGGTGGTCAGCCGCAGCGCTTCGGCCATGGCGCCGACCGATTCCGCGCACAGGCTCGCCTGCGCGTGCGTGAGCACCGACGCGATCGCCTCGGCCGCGTCCGCTCCGCCGAGCCGCTCGGCGGGCGCGTCGGTCAGCTCCAGCTGCGCGCCGCGCTGACCGTCCACCGTGCGGTAGGACTTGCGGACCACGCCCGTCGCGTCCGGCGCGACCAGGAACAGCCCCGGACCGCCGTCCGGCAGCGTGGCGCTCACCACCAGCTCGTCGGCGCTGTCGCCGTGCGGGACCGGATTCTTCACGCCGGTCAGCGTGTACGAATCACCCTGCGCCGCGGCGGTGGTCGCCAACTCGGTCGACGGCCAGCGCACTCCGGGCTCGGCATGAGCGAAGGCGAGCAGCTTCGCACCCGAGGCGACCTCGGGAAGGATTCGCTGCCGCTGCTCGGCGCTGCCGGCCGCGGTGATCAGCCCGCCGGGCACCAGTACCGCGTCCAGGATCGGTTCCGGCGCGAGCCTGCGGCCCACCTCTTCCAGCACGACCATCGTCTCCACCGGGCCGGCGCCGACGCCGCCGTCCTCCTCGGCGAAACTCAGGCCGAGCACGCCCAGTTCGGCGAGCTGACGCCACACCTCGCGGCTCCACCCCAGTTCGGAGTCGACGACCTTCAGCCGGGACTCGGCGTCGTAGGTGCGGGCGAGCAGGTCACGGACCGTGTCGCGCAGCATGACCTGTTCATCGGTGAGATCGAAATCCATGGTGCGGCCTCACAATCCGAGGATCGTGGAGGCGATGATGGTGCGCTGCACCTCGCTGGAGCCTCCGTAGATGGTTGTCTTGCGGTAGTTCAGGTAGGCCGGGCCGCTGCGCTGCGCCCAGCCGGGCGAGGCGATGTCGTCGGCGTCCACCGGGATGGCGTCCGGTCCCGCGATGTCCAGCAGCAGCTCGGTGGCCGCCTGCTGGAGTTCGGAACCGCGCAGCTTCAGCACCGAGGAGGCCGGGTTCGGCTTGCCGTCGGCGGAGTTGGAGACCACCCGCAGCTGGGTGAGCTCCAGCGCGAGCAGCTCGTTCTCCAGCTCGGCGACCCGCGCCGCGAAGACCGGGTCCTCCAGCAGCGTGCCGCTGCCCGACCTGATCTGCGCCGCGTACTGCTTCGCGACGCCGATCTTGACCTTGGTGCGGCCGACGCCGGTGATGCCGGTGCGCTCGTTGCCGAGGAGGAACTTCGCATAGGTCCAGCCCATGTTCTCCTCGCCGACCAGCTGGTCGGCGGGGACCCGGACATTCTCGAAGAACACCTCGTTCACCTCGTACCCGCCGTCGATCAGCTTGATCGGGCGGATGGTGACGCCGGGCGATTTCACGTCGAACAGCAGAAACGAGATGCCCGCCTGCTTCTTGGGCGCGTTGGGATCGGTGCGCACCAGGCAGAAGATCCAGTCGGCGTACTGGGCCAGCGTGGTCCAGATCTTCTGGCCGTTGACGATGTAGGAATCACCGTCACGGACCGCGGTGGTGCGCAGCGACGCCAGGTCGGAGCCCGCGTCCGGCTCGGAGAAGCCCTGGCACCACCAGATGTCCAGCGCCGCGGTGGGCGGCAGGAAACGCTCCTTGAGCTCCTGCGAGCCGAAATGGGCGATCACCGGGCCGACCATCTGCGCGTTGAACGTCAGCGGTTCCGGCACGGAGGCGAGCTGCATCTCGTCCTGCCAGATGTGGCGCTGCATCGGCGTCCAATCCTTGCCACCCCACTCCACGGGCCAGTTGGGCACCGCGAGGCCGTGGTCGTTCAGGATCTTGTGCGCGGTGACGATGTCGTCGCGGGACAGCTCGCGGCCGTTCCGGACGCGCTCGCGAATGTCGGCCGGGATCTCGGTCCGATAGATCTTGCGCAGTTCGTCGCGGAAGGCGACGTCGTCGGGGGACAAGGATAGTTTCATACGCATCTCCCTGCGTGTCTCGTACGTCCGAGTCAAACCTACCCCCCGGTAATCCACCATTGTCGACTGGATCACAACCGGCGGCACACCTGCGCGATCGGCGGCGCCGCTCCCCGGGACGTCGGCCGCCGCGAGCTGGTACGTTGCTGCACGTGGGTCGGGACCCCGCAGGGTTCGGTATCGAGGAGAACGAGTGAACGGCAGGACCATCGCACGCGCCGCCGCGGCGGCGGCATCCCTCGGCATCGGCGCGGTTCTCACCGTCTCCGCACCGGCGACCGCCGAACCGACCCAGGCTCCGGTGGACGCCGGCCTCGCCCACCTGACCGACATCGCGGGCGCCGACGCGTCCGCGCAGGAGGGCGTCGCCGCGCTCACGCGGTACGCCGACCTGGTCGACGCCGCGAACCTGCGCGATGTCTCCAGTGTGTTCACCCCGTTCTCCTACGCCGCGCCCACCTTCGGCTGCGGCAGCAACGGGCCGGTCACCACGATCATCGCGGCCGCCACCACCGACGGCAGCGGCAACGGCCGTGACCTGAACGTCGCCCCCGGCGAGCTGCGCTTCAGCGCGACGCCCTCGCACCCCGGCGCGCCGCTGGCCTCCGGGCTCGTCGTCGCGTGGGTGAACGTCAACACCGGCGCCAGCGGCCTCGACCCGCTCGACGACGTGACCGAGTACCGCCTGCCGTCGCTGTCCAAGACGGTAAAGAGCGGGCCGGGCACGGTGCTCGCCTCGATGTGGGGCATCATCGACTACCCGTTCGCCCACTGCGTGATGACCCCCACCGTGGGATTGTTCACCGTCCCGGACGTCCCGGCCCCCGCACCGGCACCCCCCGCTCCCGCCCAGCCCGCCCCGAGCGGCTCCGGCGGCGAACCTACGCCTTAGGACCGATCCGCCCGTGTCACCGGCGGGTTCGCAACCCGCACCCGTTTCGTAGTCGAACCGGGATCGCCTACGGCCGCGTTCAGGGCTACGCCCGCAGCACCGCCACCGACGACGTCGGACTTCCCACATTGATTTTCGATCCAGTCGGTGCTTGCAATTCGAGCCCGCTCGTCACCGAAAACTTGCGACATCAGAACTTGCGGTCCGATAATTACTGGACGCTACCCGACTGTATTCCTTTTTCCGACATCCCATCCTGCAAAGGAGACATGAATTCGAGCCGGTTGCCCACACAGTCGAATGCATAGAATCGGCGAAATCCCGGGAATTCTTCGTCCCAGGAGAGTTCGATGCCCGCTTCGGTCAATTTCCGGGCCAGCTCGTCGAGACGTCCGACGAGGATGCCCGGATGAGCCTTACGCGCAGGACGGAAGTCCTGTTCGACGCCGAGGTGGATCTCGAGCCCGTCGCCGCGAACCCACAGCCCACCTCGAGCTTCGAGCACAGGCGGTTTCCGCACTTCCCGCAACCCGAGCACCTCGACGTAGAACCGCCGGCATTCCGGCTCACTGCCTGGCGGTATCGCCAACTGGACGTGGTGCAAACCGAAGTGGAGCCCCCCGTGATCCAACCAACCCTCCCTATTACGAACTTTTACGCCAGCGGAAATCGACACCATCCGATGACCAATGGCTTCAGAAATGGATTGTTGCTCAACCTTCCCCGCCGCAAGGCTATGGCAACCACATCGATTGCGCAAGCATCGTTCTCGTCGGTAGCGGGCACGTAAGTGCGGTGCATGCGGTCGCCGATCGCGGGGCCACTCGCCGGCCGACGAGTGGCACCGCGCCGGATCTTGCCGCCGGTCCTCACTCCAGGGCGGCGAAGAACGCGCGGATGTCGGCGACGTGCGCGGCCGGGCATTCCATCGCGACGAAGTGGTTGCCGGTGTTGCCCTCCGGCCAGTGCACGATGGTGTTGTCCTGTTCGGCCAGCCGCCGCATCAGTGCCGACCCGCCGCCGTAGGTGCCGGTCGGCACCGCTTTCTGGCCCTTCGGCCAGACGAATCCGCCGTCACCGAGGCCGTTGTACATCGGCCAGGACGAGGTGGCCGCGGTGCCGGTGAACCAGTACAGGCTGATGTTGGTCAGCAGGTGGTCGCGGCTGATCACGTCCTCCACCCGGTCGGCCAGCGGAGCGAACTCGGTGAATTTCTGCGTCAGCCAAGCGAGCAGACCCACCGGCGAATCGGTCCACGCGTGGGCGAAGGTCTGTGGTGCGGCACGCAGCAGAACGTGATGGTTCACGCCGCCGGTCATCCACTGCTGCATGAGGTCCCACTCGGCGCGTTCCGCGGGCGTCATGGTCGGCACGTCCGCCTCGGTCGGCATTCCGATGCCACCGTCGAGGTGCACGCCGATCACCCGGTCCGGGGCGGCGATGGCGAGTTCGGGCGCGATGTAGGCGCCGAGGTCGCCGCCCTGTGCGCCGAAACGCGGGTAGCCGAGCCGGTCCATCAGCGTCAGCCACATCCGGGCCACCTTGCCCGGCGTCATGCCGAGTTCGCGCGGCCCTTCGGAGAACGCGAACCCGGGGACCGAGGGCACCACGACGTGGAACGCCCACGCCGGATCGAGTCCGTGGGCGCGCGGATCGGCCAGCGGGCCGATGGTCTCGGTGAACTCTACGAAGGAGTTCGGCCAGCCGTGGGTGAGGATCAGGGGCGTCGCGTCCGGCTCCGGCGAGCGCACGTGCAGGAAGTGCACGTCGAGCCCGTCGATACGCGTCTTGAACTGGGGGAACCCGTTGAGCCGCGCCTCCTGTACCCGCCAGTCGAATTCGGTTCGCCAGTATTCGGCCAGCTCGCGCAGGTAACCGACCGGCACGCCGCGATCCCAGCCGGAGCCGGGCAGCTGGGCGGACCAGCGGGTGCGCTCGAGCCGGTCGTGCAGGTCGTCCACGTCGGACTGGGGGATCTCGATGCGGAACGGGCGGATGTCGGTCATTCGGTCGGCTCCTTGCCGGTCGGTTCTGCGGTACGACGACGACGTTAGGGATCATCTAGGACGGAACGAGTCCTAGATTTCCGGCAGACTCGAATCCGTGAACGACACCCCTGCCCGGCTGCTTCGGCTGCTCTCGCTGCTCCAGACGCCGCGCGAATGGCCGGGCAGCGAATTGGCCGAACGTCTCGGCGTCACCGACCGCACGGTGCGCCGCGACATCGAACGGCTGCGCGAACTCGGCTACCCGGTCACCGCGACACTCGGCGCGACGGGCGGATACCGCCTGATCGCGGGTACCGCGATGCCTCCGCTGCTGGTGGAGGACGACGAGGCCGTCGCGATCGCGGTCGGATTGCGGGCCGCCGCCGGGTCCGCGGTGGCGGGGATGGAAGAGGCGTCGGTCCGGGCGCTGGCCAAGTTGGAGCAGGTGCTGCCCGCGCGATTGCGGCGCAGGGTGCGCGTCCTCGCTGCCGCGTTGACCCCGCCCACCGGCGCGGGAACGGCCGTGGACCCGGAAGTGCTCGCGACGCTGGCGGCGACGGTGACCAACCGGGAGCGGGTGCGATTCGCCTACCGCGACGAGGCGGGCGCCGAAACGAGGCGCAATGCCGAGCCGATGGGCCTGGTGTCCGCCCGTAGGCGCTGGTACCTGGTCGGCTACGACCTCGACCGCGCGGACTGGCGCGTGTACCGCGTCGACCGGATCGACCGCCCGCAGCCCACCGCCGCGCGCTTCACCCCACGCCGGCTACCCGCCGCCGATGCCGCCGCCTACGTCGCGGGGCGCCGCACCGACTGGGGCACACCGACGTTCCGGCTGCACCTGACCATCCATGCGTCCGCCGATCGAGTCGTGGGACGGCTGGGAGACGACACGGGCGAAGTCGTCGCGATCGATGCGAACACCTGCCGAGTCGATGGTTTGCGAGACGACGCACCGGAGTGGCTGGCCCACCGGCTGCTCGGACTGGGCGTGGAATTCCGCGTGCACGAGCCGCCGGAACTGATCGCACACCTGCGAGCCGTCGCCGACCGCGCCGGACGCGCGATCGGCGCGAACCGCGGCGACGACCGACCGCGCCGAGCAGACGCTTAGACGCGGCCACGGCTCGGCGACCGCACGGACGCGATCGACTGCGTCAACCGGATACGCGATCCCCACCGTCCGATCGCATATGTCCGGATCTGTGGACAACATGTCCTCGACAGCCCGCATCGGGACGCAAAGACTGGTGTCCGCGACTTCCACAAAAGCCCGTGATATGCACCCTGGCTGCCGGTGCAGCGCATTCACGCGGGATCGGAAACAGAAAGGCACAAGCATGAGCGACGACGGGGTCACCTTCATCAACGTCTTCGAGATATCCGCCGACCGGATAGACGAATTCGTCGAGCACTGGCACGAACGAGCACGGATCATGCGCGCGGCTCCGGGCTTCCGCGATGTCCGCCTGCACCGGGCGCTGCTGCCGGACACCCGATTCCAGCTGGTGAACGTCGCCCACTGGGACAGCGTCGAGGCTTGCGAGGCAGTCGGAGCCCGACCGGCCGTTCTGGCCTCCGTGGACGAGGCCAGGAAGACGGCCGACGCGAACCCTGCCTTCTACGAAGTCGTAGCCGAATACACCTGACACGACCTCCCCAGGACGCATCCGCTACTCGCGGGGGCTCAACGGGAAAGGCCGACTCGCAAGAGTGCGCCGGACTCGGTGGTGGCGATCAGCTGGTCCGGACGGGCCGGGACGGCCGCCACCGCGGTGAGAGGCTGCGTCTGCAGGACCGCGCACGCGGCGGCGGTGGCGGGATCGACGCGGATCAACTGGCCGGTCAGGGTGGTGACGTAGAGAATGCCGGTCGGGTCGGCCAAGAGGTCGTCGGCGAAGTCCGGGAGGCCGGGCAGTCCCGAGGACAGATCGGTGACCGTGCCGTGATCCACGGGCGCGGTGAGCGGGATACGGACGATCCGGCCGAGCGGGCCGCCGTTGGCGGTCACGTACAGCACGCCGTCGTGCACAGCCGCGCCGTTGGCGGCGAGGCCGGCCAGCGGCGCTCCCCACGCGGCGTCGACGGCACCGTCGGGAGCGACCTTGGCCACGCCGGACACGGTCGCGACGTACAGGTTGCCGCTCGGGTCGAACGTCGCGCCGTTGGGCATCGTGAGGCCGGAGACGAAGACCTCCGGCTTCGGCACGGCCGCCGCAGGATCGAAGCGGAGCACGCCGCCGGGGCGCACGACACTGACCGGCGCGTCACCGTAGACGACGTAGAGCAGTCCGTCCGGACCGAGCCGGACCGCGCCGGGGAACTCCACCGCGACGGTCGCGGTCAGCGTGCCCGCGGCGTCGTAGCGCTGAACCTCGTTGCGGTAGAGCCGCGACACCCACAGGTTGCCTTGCGCGTCGAAACCCAGGTTCTCCGCCCAGTCGAGCACCGGCGCAGGCGCTGCGACGGCCGTGACCGCCGTCGCGGTGTCGCAGGCGGCGACCGGTGGCGCGGCGCCCGAGCCAGGCGCGAGCACTCCGGTGAGGGCCAGCGCCGCCGCGGACAAGAAGAAGGCGCCTGGACGGCGGGGAATGCGCAACGCGGCCACCTCGGGCTCGGTAGGAGTAATTCGCCGCGCATTTTAGCCGCCCTCGACCCGAAATCGTGCGGTCCCATTCGCGACACGATTTTTGGCACTATCGGTCCATGCCATTTTTCGACGGCGCGCGCGGCCGGATGCACTATCGGCAGTGGCCGATCGAAGACCCGCTGTACAACGTGGTCCTGCTGCCCGGGATCGGCCAGCACAGCGGTCATTACCACCGCTTCGCGCGCGCCGTGCAATCCGCCGGTGCGCAGGTGTCGGCGCTGGACACGTTCGGGCACGGATTGAGCGAGGGCGATCCGCGACAGCCGGGCAGTCTGACCGACCTGGTGGCCGACGCGCTGCGGCTGGTCGAACTGGCCGGTACCGACCGGCCGCTGATCCTGATGGGCCACTCGCTCGGCGCGGCAACCGCGCTCGGTATGTTCGGCGCGGCGGTGCCGGACCCGGCCATGGGGGATTCGAATCCGACGGTCGTGGAACCCGGTTACCCACTGCGGCCCGCCCTGCCCGCCGACCGGCTTGCGGGCCTGGTGCTCTCGGGCGTGCCGAAGCGGGCGCTGGGCGGCGGAGCGCCGAACGCGCCGGGAACGCCGCTGCCGCGCGAACTTCCGGTCCTCGCGGTGCACGGCGTGGACGATCGGCGCGCGCCGATCGATGCGATCAGGGTATGGACTAGCCGCCACGAATCGGTAGATTTACGGGAGTACATCGACGCTGGGCACGACCTGCTGCACGAGCCGGTGCACGCGCGGGTCACTGCCGACATCGCGGATTGGATGCAGGGTGTCGTCGTGGGGTTGGCACGACATCCGTGAACCGCTCTTCGGACGAGGAAGGGGGACGGCGCAGATGCCATCACAGGAAAACGGGTTCGGCGGAGAGCCACCCGCGGAGGTCACCGCGCCCGATGTCGACATCGCCGCGCTGAACCGAGCGGTCGACGACGGCTCGCTGTGGATCGACAGTCTGCTGGTCGCCGAAGGCGCGCACGAACGGTGCGCGCGCCGGTACGAGTTGCTCGCCGACCGGGTGGAGGAGCAGATCCGCATCTTGACCGCGGCCACCGCCCTCCCTGGTTTCGGAGGGTTCGCTTCCGGCGACGCGCTGCGAACGGGTTTCGAGGGCAAGGCCGACGGCGCGATCGCCCGATTGAGCGAATACGCCACCGCGGCACGGGAACTCGCGCAGACCTTCCGCGCCGCGGCCACCGCCTACCAGCAAGCCGACCAGGCGCTCGCGCTGGCGGTCGAACGCATCGACGTGACGGGAGCCACGCATGCGTGAGATGCCGCGCGCCGGCGAGCGGGCCAGGCACCGCCGCACCGACCCCGCTTACGCACCGCACGTCGAAGTGTTCGACAACCTCACCCATACCGAGATACACGCCAAAGTCCAGTTGCTGAATCCGGCGGTGCTCGCGGGCGGCAGGCAGGCCTGGGGCGAGGCCGCCGCGCAACTGGCCGACGCCGTCTTCCAGGCGCACACCGAGATTCGCGCGGCCATCTCCGACGGCTGGCGCGGCTCCGCGGCTACCAGCGCGGACGCGGTGGTGCGCGTGTTCGAGCAGCACGGCCAGGACCTCGCCGACGTGTTCGCTGTGGTCGCGCAGCGCCTCGGGCAGGCGAGCGACGCGGCGGAAGCGTTGCGCGCGGCGGTCTCCGAGCCGTCCGCCGACGCCACCGATCTGGGGTCGGCGCTCTTGGATCCGTCTCGGGCGACCAGCAATGTCGACGGGCAGAAGGCGAGCGAGCATGCCCGCCAGGACGTCGTGCGCGTGATGAACGACATCTACGCGGGCGTTTTCGTCCGCACCGGCACCGACGTGCCCGTGTTCCCCGACGAGACCGACGATCCCGCGCCCCCTGCGCCCACCGCCGCACCGACGAGCAAGCTCACCGGTCGCATCCCGGATACGCCCGGCGTGCCGCCCGTTTCACTCGCGACGCCCCTCCAGGAGCCGAGCCGGACGACCGAGCAGAGCGTCGGCGCGACGCCAGACGATCCCACCCCCACGGCGGACACACCGTCGACGTCCACGGCCGGTGTAGCACCCGCCGCCGTGGTGGCGTCGGAAACACCGGGGGCGGTCGCGTCCACGGTCGCACCCGCCGCCGCGCCGCTGTCGACGGTCGCGGCCGCGTCCGTTCTCGACGCTGCCCCCGCCACGCCCGCCGCGCACGCGCCGGGATCCGCGACCGCGCCCGCTTCCGCGACGAGCCCGCCGACGACCGTGCCGGGGGTCGGCGGCCAGGTCCCGCCCGAGGAGCAGCGCAAGCGCGACGAGCGGCGCAAAAAGGACGACAGCGGCGACGCGGCGGTGACCGGCCTGGGCGCGGGCGCGGTGGGCGGTCTGATGGGTGGCGCGCTGGCCGCCGCCGACACCCCGCGCTCGGGCTCGAGCGTGGCCGCGAACGCGGCGGTCACACGCGCGGTATCGCTCGACGACGAGGACGACGAGTTCGACCTCGACGACCTGCCCACCTTCCTCGAGCCATCCGACGACGGCGGCGAACTCATCGGGGCGCTGGACCCCACCACGCCGCCCGTGCTCGGTGAATGGACCGAGTACGAGTGAATTGGACGCTGACCCCGGACCAGTTCGCGCTGGCCTGGTCGCGCACCGGCGGCGATCGCATTCCCTATCCCCTCGCCGTGCGCCTGTCGGCCCGCGACACCGGCGAACGGGCCGCGCAGCTTCCCGCGCTCGACCGCTGGTGCGATCAGGTGCTGGACGCGGACCTGGAAGCGGCGCTGCGCGTGCTCGCCCAACCGGACCTGCGCATCGAGGTCTTCGGTCAGCGCGACGCGGCGCCCGACCCGGCGCCACGCGGGGACGGCGGGCCACGGCCGCCGGTACCGGCGGCGGTGAACGGGCGGGAGCCCGCGCCGACGGCGCGCCCGGTGCGTGTCCTCGGCGCGGCGGCCGGGAACATCGCGGTCGTCGCGGCGCAACGCCCCGGCGCCACGCCCGATCGCGGCGGTGACGTGCGGTTGTTCGCGGGCAGCTCGAAATCGCTGTGCGCACGGGTGGTTTCGATGCTTCCGGAGAACACCCCCGGCGCCCTCGCGCGCATGACCGCTCCCTTGGCACAGGTCGGCGAGGACAGCCGCACCTTGGTCACCGTTCCGGTCGCCGGGCCGTCCACGCCCGCCCGCATCCGGCGACTGCTCAGACAGCCGCGCGAAGGCATCGGCCAGATGGTCGTCTCCGCCCGGCGCGGCGCGGGCGAACTGCGACCGTTCGGCGTGCTGTGCTGGATCGACGTCGTCGGCGACGGCCGGTACACCGTTCGCACCGGCGACGACGTCGACGTCGTCGCGGTGAACGCGGAACGCTTCGCCGCCCACCTGCGCCCGATCGTCACGGCGGCCGCGCGCACGTCGACGGCCTACGCCGGGCGCTGAACATTCCGGCGGACCGACTCCGCGCCGAGTGTCGGCACCGATTCCGCCGCGGCGGCCGACCCTCGTCGCGAGACTCGATGCCGGCCATCGGTACCGACCCGCACCCCGCAATAGACCATCGGGTTGCAGAACTCGATGCGAATCCGGTCGGCACGCCGAACTCCCGGCGACGGCGCCGACGACCACCGAGCCGCACCGTTTACGGTGTACGAGTGCCACTCTACGAATTCGAAGGCAAACGGCCGCAGGTCGATCCGACGGCGTTCGTCGCGCCGACGGCGACCCTGATCGGTGACGTCCGAGTCGAGGCGGGCGCCTCGATCTGGTACGGCGCGGTGCTGCGCGCGGACCTGGCGCCGATCGTCATCCGGGAACGCGCCAACATTCAGGACAACGCGGTGCTGCACGTGCCGCCGGACGTGCCGATGGAGATCGGTCCCGGGGCCACCATCGCGCACAGCGTGGTGTTCCACGGCGCCGCGGTCGGGGCCGAGGCCATCGTCGGCAACGGCACCACGGTGCTGGACCTGGCCAAGATCGGGGCGGGCAGCATGATCGCCGCCCACTCGCTGGTGCCGCCGGGCGCCGAGATCCCCGACGGCGTGCTCGCCGCGGGATCCCCTGCCGAGGTGAAACGCCCGATCGAGGGCACCCAAGCGCAGATGTGGGTGCAGCTCAACCCGGGCTTCTACGCGGAACTGGCGCAGCGCCACCGCAAAGGCATCGCCGAGATCTGACCGCGGTCAGCACAGCAGCGCGGTGACCTCGGCGTCGGCGAGCTGGTGGAAATCACGGTAGGCGCCGCCGACTCCGCCGAGCGAGCGCGGCACCCACGGGCAGACGACTTCGTCGGCCTCGTCGGCCACCCTGCGCATCGCCTCCGTGGAGGAGACCGGCACCGCCGCCACGACGCGCGCTGGCTGGTGCAGGCGCGCGACCCGGCAGGCGGCCGCGACCGTGGCGCCGGTCGCCATGCCGTCGTCGACGATCACCACCGTGCGTCCGGTCAGCGGGATCGGCCGTGCCGAACCTCGCAGTATCTGCCTGCGCCGCTCCAGCTCGGCCCGCTCCCGCGCCTCGATCGAGTCGACCTTCTTCGGCGCCAGCCCGGTGTGCGCGAGCACGTCCGGATTCAAGACCCGGATGCCGTCCTCGCCGACCGCGCCCAGCGCGAGCTCCGGTTGCCAGGGCACGCCCAGCTTGCGGACCAGCAGGATGTCGAGGTCGCCGCCGATCCTCTCGCGCACCGCCGCTGCCACCGGCACTCCACCGCGCGGGAGGCCGAGCACCAGCGGGTTCGACGCGCGCAGGTGCTCCAGATGCGCACCCAGCGCGTGACCGGCTGAGGTCCGATCGGCGTACACCATCGATTCCGAACGCTACTCCGGTCCGCGCTCGGTGATCGCGAATCGACGCAAGGCGAGGCTCGGGTTGGCCGTGCGCACCTTGCTCAGGTACGCCAGGTCGATACCGGCGGTCAGCACGCCCGGCTCGTCGCCGAGTTCGGCGAGCACCGAACCGGCCGGGTCCACGATCATCGACGCGCCCGCGCCGCGCGGTGCGGCCTGATCGGCCGCGGCGACGTACACGGTGTTCTCGATCGCGCGCGCCCGCAGCAGCGTCGTCCACTGATCGACCTTGGCCGGTCCCGGAATCCACTGGGCGGGCAGCAGCAGCACCTGTGCGCCCGCCGCGGCGACCCGCCGCACGCCCTCCGGGAAGCGCAGATCGAAACAGGTCTGCATGCCGAATGTCACATCCGCGACCGTGAAGGTGGGCGGCGCCTCGATCACGCCGGGCTCGACCACATCGGACTCGAGGTGGCCGAAGGCGTCGTAGAGATGCACCTTCCGGTAGCGGGTGACCAGGGAGCCGTCGGGGCCGAGCACGACGAGCGTATTGCGGATGCGGTCCCCGCCGGGAGCGACCCGCTCCACCGTTCCGGCGACCAGGAACACGTCGAACTCGCGCGCTATGCTCCCGAGCCCGGTGACGAATGGGCCGGTCAGCGGCTCGGCGACAGCCACGACCCGCTCATCGAGGCGGGTGACGGCGAACATCGAGTACTCCGGCGCGACGACCACGCTCGCACCGCGCTCCCGAGCCGTGCGGACGTGTTCGCGCACCGCCGCGAGGTTGGCCGAGGGGTCGGTCGAGGGAGCGAATTGGACGACCGCCACGTCCAGCTGATCCGTCGTCGCGTCCCGATGCGCGGGCGAGTTGTCCAGTTGCATACGTCTCACCGTATTGGGGCGGTGGCCGGAGCGACCAGCACCACGCAGTAAACTCCTGGTCAATGAGCACCAATGAGGTCGACAGCGTTTCTGGCGACAACGACAGGGACACCGACGGCCCGTCATTCGCCGATCTGGGGATCGATGACCGCATTCTGGCGGCCATCGCCGATGTCGGTTACGAATCGCCGTCGCCGATCCAGGCCGCGACGATTCCGCCGCTGCTCGCCGGGTCCGACGTGGTCGGCCTCGCGCAGACCGGCACGGGCAAGACCGCCGCCTTCGCCATTCCGATCCTGATGGGGCTCGAAGCCACCGGCCGCACCCCGCGCGCCCTCGTGCTCGCCCCGACCCGCGAACTCGCGATCCAGGTCGCCGAGGCGTTCGGCCGCTATGCCGCGCACATCCCTGGCTTGCACGTGCTGCCCATCTACGGCGGGCAGAGCTACGGCGTGCAGCTGTCGGGGCTGCGCCGCGGCGCGCACGTCGTGGTCGGCACGCCGGGCCGCGTGATCGATCACCTGGAGAAGGGCACGCTCGACCTCTCGCAGCTGCAGTACCTGGTGCTCGACGAGGCCGACGAGATGCTGAAGATGGGCTTCCAGGAGGACGTCGAGCGCATCCTCGCCGACACGCCCACCGACAAGCAGGTGGCGCTGTTCTCCGCGACCATGCCCGCCGCGATCCGCAAGATCTCCAAGCAGTATCTGCACGATCCGGTCGAGATCACGGTCAAGGCGAAGACCTCGACGGCCACCAACATCACCCAGCGCTGGGTGCAGGTCTCCCATCAGCGCAAGCTGGACGCGCTCACCCGGGTGCTCGAGGTCGAGTCGTTCGAGGCGATGATCATCTTCGTCCGTACCAAGCAGGCCACCGAGGAACTCGCCGAGAAGCTGCGCGCCAGGGGCTTCTCCGCCGCCGCGATCAACGGCGACATCGCGCAGAACCAGCGCGAGCGCACCATCGGCCAGCTCAAGTCCGGTTCGCTGGACATCCTGGTCGCCACCGACGTGGCCGCGCGCGGGCTGGACGTGGACCGCATCTCGCACGTGGTCAATTACGACATCCCGCACGACACCGAGTCCTACGTGCACCGCATCGGCCGCACCGGCCGGGCCGGGCGCAGCGGCGAGGCGCTGCTGTTCGTCGCGCCGCGCGAGCGGCACCTGCTCAAGTCGATCGAGCGGGCCACCCGGCATCCGCTGACCGAGATGCAGCTGCCCAGCGTCGAAGACGTCAACGCCCAGCGCGTCACCAAGTTCGGCGACGCCATCACCGAGAACCTCGCCTCGTCCAACCTGGCGCTGTTCCGCAAGCTGATCGAGGATTACGAGCGCGAGCACAACATCCCGCTCGCCGACATCGCCGCGGCGCTGGCGGTCGGCTCCTACGACGGCGACAACTTCTTCATGGAGCCCGAGCCGGAGCCGGTGGAGCGTCCGCAGCGCGACCGGACCCCGCGCGAGCGTCCCGCCCGGCGCTTCGACGAGGAACGGCAGGGCGGCGGTTCGCACCACCGCGCCACCGGCACCGAGCTGGCGACCTACCGGATCAGCGTGGGCAAGCGGCATCGCGTGGTGCCCGGCGCGATCGTCGGTGCCATCGCCAACGAAGGCGGCCTGCGCCGCAGCGACTTCGGGCACATCAGCATCCGGCCCGACCACAGTCTGGTGGAGTTGCCCGCGCAGCTGCCGGAGGAAACGCTGGAGGCCTTGCGGCGCACGCGGATCAGCGGTGTACTGATCCAGCTGCAACTGGATCAGGGGCCGCCGCAGCATCGCTCGCTCACCCGTGGCCCGCGCCGGGAGCGCGATGGCGTCAAGCGGCCGGAGCGCCGTAAGCCACGTTCCTGAGCCCGGGGAGGGTACGTCGAGGTCAGGCGCGCTAGCTACAGTGTTGCCGTCCGTGTGTAATTCGGCGCACGCCGGCAGCGGGTGTCCCGCGAAGACACAGGAGGGCCGCGTTTGTTCGTGTTCGGTGATCGTGTCGTCTGCACCACCGTCGATCTCGTCCGCGCGGCACACTGCGAGTTCGCGCTGCTGCGCGCCCTCGACGCCGAACTGGGCACCATCCCGGCCGAACCCGGAACCATCGCACCGGCGACCGCGACCGGCGACCTCCATCGACGCTTTCTCGACGACTACCGCACCCGGTTCGGCGACGCGGTGGTCGAGATCGATCGCCCACCCGACAACCCGAGCGACCCGCGGCGGTTCGTCGAGGCACTGACGGCCGCGCACTCCGACACGGTCGCCGCCTTGCGCTCCGGCGCGCACGTCGTGCACGGCGCCACCTTCTTCGACGGCCGGTTCCATTGCTCCGCCGACTTCCTGGTGCGTGCGGAGCATCGGGTCCGCTACACCGTGCACGGCATCGCCCTCACGACCGCCGACCGGGTGGGCACCGCGCTCGGACTCGCCGCCTGCGCCGACGCGCTGGACCGCTCGGGCGCGCTCACCGCGCCCTTGGTGCGGCTGCATCCAGGCGAGGAGAGCACTGCCCACGCGCTCAGCGCACTGCTGCCGCTGTATCGGGCGCGCAGGTGCCGGGTGGAGCGCATCGTGGAGGAGAAGCTGGGCGAACTGCTGCCGGTGCAGTGGGGCGATCCGCGCTATCTCGCCTGCGGCCGCTGCCCTACCTGCGCCGACGCTTTGTCCGCCGCGCGGGATCTGCTGCTCGTGGCAGGCATGCCGCCCGCGACGCGGGCCCGGCTGCGTGAAGCGGGCGTGCACACCATCGACCGGCTGGCCGCCACCGAGAGCGCGGTGCCCGGTGTGCCGCCGCGCACCGTCTCCGCGCTGCGCCGCCAAGCGGAGTTGCAACTGCGGCGGGAGGTTTCCGGCGAGCCCACGTACGCGCTGCTCGACGCGGCCGTGCTCGGGGCGCTGCCCGCGCCCTCGACCGGCGATCTGTCGCTGACCATCACAGGCGGCGGACGCACCCCGCTCACCATCGAGATCGGCGGTCCGGACACGGTGCACCTGTCGTTGCGCGGGCCGGTCGGTTCCAGCGATCCCGACCGTGCCGCCCCCGGCGAACGCCGCGTGCTCGAGCAAGTGCTCGACTATCTCACCCAGCGCCGCCGGATCTATCCCGACCTGCACGTATACCACTATTCCTCCGCGGTGCGGACGGCGTTGCTGCGCTGCACCGGACGGCACGGTGTCAACGAGGAACTCGTGGACGAGCTGCTGTGCGGTGGCGTTCTGGTCGACCTGTATCCGATCGTGCGCGGCACGCTACTGGTCGGCGAGTCGTCCTACCGGCTGAGCGGGCTGCGGCAGTTGCTTCCCACCGCGACGGACCCGGCCGCCGAACGTGATTGCCACACCGTGCTGCGGCTGCGCGATTGGCTGCTCGAGCGGGCGGCCGAACAGCGCGTCGCCACGGGCACCCCGGCACCGGAGCGGCCGGACGCGTGGTGCGTCGAGGCGGTCCCCGGCCAGTCCCTGCCGCTGCCCTCCTCCCGGCCGTCGTCGCTGGAGGCCGCGCTCGCCGAATACGCCGCCGCGCAAGGCGATCCGCTGCACCCGGCGGCGCTGACGGCCGCGGCGCTCGGCTATCACCGGCGCGAGCGGCAGCCGCTGTGGTGGGCCCACGCCGACCGGCTCAGCCATCCGGTCGAGGAATGGGCCGACGCTCCAGGCGTTCTGGTCGCCGACTGGGGCACGGTGGACACCAAATGGCATCGCCGCCCCGACCGCCCGACGATGCGCCGCTACCTGACCCTGACGGGCCGGATCGGGACCGGCGCGAGCGGCGCCCCCGGGCCGAGCGCGCTCACTCCCGGTACCACCGTCTACACCTTCTACGACCGGCCCGTGGCGGCCGCGATGGTCACCGGCGCGGGTCGACGGGCCGTCGCGACGGCGACGGTGCTCGGCTGCTCGGTGGACGCCGAGTTCGACGACGCCGTCCGGCTGGAGGAATTGCTGCCCGAGGGTTGCGAGCCCTACGACGAGTTGCCGTCCGCGATCGCGCCCGGCCTCCCGGCCTGGGACGAGAATGCCGCGCTGACCATCGAACTCGCGGCGCAGCAGTTGCTGATGACCCTGCCCGGCATACCCCACGCAGCCGCCTTCGACCTCCTCGCACGCCGTGCGCCCCGGCTGCACGGCGACGCCCGGTTGCCCGAGGTGCACGGCGACTACGCCGCGGCGATCACCACCGCGCTGTGCGCGCTTGACCACTCCTATGTGGCGGTGCAGGGTCCGTCCGGCACCGGGAAGACCGCGACCGCCGCGCGGGTGCTGGAGCGGCTGATCAAGCGGAACAAGTGGCGGATCGGCGTTGTGGCGCAGGAGCCCTCGACCGTGGAGAACCTGCTCGACGCGATCGTGCGGGCGGGCGTGCTGCCGGAACTGGTCGCCAAGAAGGACGCGGCCACGGTCGCCCCGGAGTGGGTAGTGATCGATGCCGCCCGCTATCCGCGGTTCCTGGACAGCGCGATCAGCGGGTGCGTCCTCGGCGGCGCCCCGGCCGACTTCGTGAACGAGGATCTGGTGCCGCGCGCGGGCCTCGATCTGCTCGTGGTCGCCGACGCCGGCCGCTTCCCGCTGGCCGAGACCGTGTCCGTCGCGGCGTGCGCGCGCAACCTGCTGCTGCTCGGCGATCCGGTGCCCTCGACCGCGCGCGGCGTGCACCCGGCCCCGGTCGGCGAATCGGTGCTCGGCTGGCTGGCCGAGGGTCGGCAGACGTTGCCTGCCGAACGCGGCTATTTCCTGGACCGCACCTGGCGGATGCACCCCGCCGTCTGCGAACCCGTCTCCCGCCTGTACTACGACGGCCGCCTGCGCGCCAACGAGACGGTCACCCTGGCCCGGCGACTGGACGGCGAGGAACCCGGCGTGGACACCGTTCTGGTGGAGCACTACGGCAACGCCACCGAGTCACCGGCCGAGGCGCGCGAAGTCGTACGCCGGGTCCGCGCGCTGCTCGGCATGTCCTGGACGATCGGCGCGACCACCCGCAGGCTGCATCCGCACGACATCTTCGTGGTCGCGCCGTACGCCGCTCAGGTCGGGCGTATCCGGACCTTGCTGGCGCGCGCCAAGATCGAGGACGTCCTGGTGGGCACGCCGGATCGATTCCGGGGCCGGGAAGCAGCCGTGGTGCTGCTGTCGATGACCACCTCCAGTCCCGCCGACGCTCCCCACGGCATGTCGCCGCTGCTGTCGCGGGGCCTGATCCACGCGCTGTGCCGCGCCATGTGGAAGGCGGTCGTCATCCGCTCACCGCTGCTCGCCGAGTACCTGCCCGCCACCGCGGACGAACTCGCCGATCTCGGTGCGTTCCTGCGGCTGTCCGCAGCGGGTCAGCCGAAGCAGACGCCCTCGCCCCGATAGGTCGGCGCGGCGACGCGGGAGCCGTCCTCGTCGACCAGATGCACCGTGTCGAAGCGCTCGCACAGTTCACCGGCCTTCGCGTGCCGGAACCACACTCGGTCGCCGATCCGCAGTTGCGCGGCGCCCGACAGCGGGGTCTGCACCTCGCCCGCGCCCTCGGTGCCCAGCAGCTTCAACCCGCGCGGCCAGACCGGCTTGGGTACCCGCGACGGCCCGGCGGGCCCGGAGGCGATGTAGCCGCCCGCGAAGACGGTGGCGATATCGGCCGCGGGCCGGCGCAGCACGGGGGTGGCGAAGTACAGCGCGGGCCGCGGTGTGAACGACCGGTAGCCGTCGAACAGGGTCGGTACGTACAGCCCGCTTCCCGCGGTCACCTCGGTGACGTCCGGATCGGCCACGCTGACCTCGATGGATCCGCTGCCGCCGCTGTTGACGATCTCTAGCTTGCCGGTCACCGAGCGGACCGCGTCGAGCACCTGGGCACGGCGCTTGCGGATCTCCGCCGCGGAGGCGCGCTTCACCAGACGGACCGCGACATTCGAGTCCGGCAGCCCCGCGATCTGCGCCTCGTAGGTCATCACGCCCACCACGTCGAAGCCACGCCGAAGCGCCTCGCTCGCCAGGGTGGCCGCCTGTTCCGGCATGCGCACGGGAGAACGGCGCACGCCGAGGTGCAGCGGGCCGATCCGCAGCGAGGCGTCCACGTCCAGGCAGACGCGCGGGCGTACCCGGTCGGTACCGACGGCGGCGCGGATCAGGTCGAGTTGCCCGGCATCATCGATCATCAGCGTGACCGATCGCAGCAGCAGGTCGTCGGAAGCCAGTTCGGCCAGCGCGGCGCGGTCCACGCTCGGATAACCGAGCAGGACGTCGCGCGCGCCGTGGCGCACGAGCCAGAGCGCTTCGCGCAGGGAGTAGGACATGATGCCCGCGAAGCCGCCCGCGGCGGTCAGGCCGGCACCGAGAACTTCGGCGAGGACGGCGCGGCAGCGCACGGATTTACTGGCCACACGCACCGGCGTGCCACCAGCGCGGCGCGCCAGGTCGGCGGCGTTCGCACGCAGGGTGGGCAGATGGAGGGCGGCCAGCGGCGGATCCAGTTCGGCGGTGGCCGCGTGCAGCCCCGCGATCGGCGACGTCTCGGTCACCAGGACAACTCAACCACCAAGTTGGTCAAACGTCCAGTATTTGTCAGATCTCCGCGGCCTTGGTGGCGAGTCCGCTGACCATCTCATCGAGCACCACCAGCATGGTCTCGTCGTTGCAATCGGCCAGCCAGCGCAGGACCGTGCCCTGCACGATCGAAACGACATTGCAGGCGATCGCCTCCACCGGCTCCAGCCACTGCGTGTCCGACAATTCGGCGCACAGTTTCAGGAAGGCGGTGACCTCCGCATCCTTCTCGCGGTAGAACTCCGTCGCGATCGGGTCCGGGAAGCAGTCACCCCTGACCTGCCAGCGGGCGCGTAGCGCCTGCAGGGTCATCTCGTACGACCTGATCTGCCGCTCCGGCGTGGCCTTGACCAGCGGCCAGTACGCACTGACCCCGGCGTGCAGCAGCACCCGCAGCGCGCGCAGACCCTTGTAGTCGAGCGTGGCGGCCGCCGCTTCCACCGCGTCGATGACGGCGGGTCGTAGCCGGATTTCTGTTATCACTTCTCCACGTGCGCTCAACGACGACTCCCTCGGGGAAAGAACTCACGCACCTCCGTCGGCGCGACTCGCTGAACAGGGCGGGCAACATCGGGAAACACCTCGGCTGCCCGGTCCAACGTTCATCAATGGTAGTTCGTTTTCGGGGTTTGAGAATGGGTTCGATGGGTAATTCCAGACTGGAAGAATGTTTTGTTACCCAACCGGGACCGGGACGCTATCCGGCCGTGTCGCCCGGAAATGCCGCTATGACGGTGGATCTGGAGGTCGCCCCACCCCTCGACAGACCGTTGACAACGGTACGGTTCGAGTCGCGGGCAACCCAAATTTTGTGGCGCATCCCACAGCCGAACCGCCCAAATCGGTCAGCTTATCGTGTGGGGTCCGATCCGCAACCGACACCTTTTCGTTCCGCGAGCCCGATAGCCTTGATCGGTGACTCTCTCGCCCCCCGCCGACCAGTACTTCCTCTCCGGCACGTTCAACTTCCGAGACACCGGCGGGCTGCGCACCCACGACGGCGCCAAAGTCCGCCCTGGCATCCTGCTGCGCTCGGCCCAGCTGAGCGGACTCGACGAGACCGGCCACGCCGCGCTGCGCGAACTGAGCGTCAGCTACGTGCACGACCTGCGCGGACAGCGGGAGATCGACCACATGGGCGCCGACCAACTGCCGCCTGACGTCCGGCTGACCGTCACTCCGTTCGACTCGCGGATGGCCGAGGCGCCGCCGCACGAGGCAACGGCGCGGACCGCGTACACGCACATGCTCGAGGTCTACCGGATGTTCCCCGCGCTGCCCGAGGCGCACGCCGCCATCGTCTCCCTCGCCGAGTCCATCGCGCGCGGCGACGGCGCCGTGCTGGTGCACTGCGCGGCGGGCAAGGACCGCACCGGCTGGGCCGTCGCGACACTGCTGCGCGCGGTCGGCGTGACAGAAGCCGACGTGCAGGCCGACTACCTGCTCAGCAACGGGGCCATCCCCGCGCTGCGCGCCGTCATGACGTCGAAATTGCTCTCCGGCGAGGAAGTCTCGGTGGACCTGCTCGGCGTGCGCGAGGAGTACCTCGACATCGCCACCGCGTCGATGCGCGAATTGCACGGCGACCTGCACGGCTATCTCGCGACCGCCGGACTGACGCCGGACCTGCTCGCGCGGCTGCGCGAGCGCATGCTCGAGTGAGCGCCGCTCACTCGACGGGCGCCGCGCCCCTGCGCACCAAGCCGTCGGCGTCGATGGTCACCTGATCGCCGGTGTGGAACCAGGTACCGGTGAACCGCGCCGCGGTCGTGGTGGGGTCGTTCCAGTAGCGCGGCGCGATGTTCGGCCCCCGGCACAGCAGTTCGCCGTGCCCCGCCTTCGCCTTCGGGCCCCACAGCGCCAATTCCGTCCCGCCGAACGGGAATCCGAGCACCGTGGCCGCGTCGGAAGGGTCGGCCTCCCGCTCGGCGTCGTCCACCGCGAGACCGATGCCGCTGGTCTCGGTCGCTCCCCACACCGACCACTGCCGAGCCGCGGGGAACACGCCGCGCAGTTCGGCCGTGAGGTCGACCGGAGCGCACCCGGACGCGGCCCGCTCACCGCGATGACCGGCTTTGCTGATCCTGGCGATGCCATCGGTACACAGCCCCTCGGCGCGCAGATCCGCCAGTTCGGACAGCAGGCCCGCGAAGATGCGCGGCGTCGCGGAGACCATGTCGACCCGCTCGGCGGTGATGGCTTCGGCCAGGCCGGGCGCGTCCCGGGTGAGCACGACGGTGCCGCCGACGGCGAACGTCGGCAACAACTGGTCGACGCAGCCACTGGCGTGCGCCAGCGGCAGCAACACCAGGTTGCGCAGGCCGTCGGTCGGCAGGTCCAGCGCCGCGACCACCGAGCGCACCGCGGACAGCAGGTTCTCGTTGGTCAACTCCACGCCCTTGGGCGTGCAACCCCCGCTGGTGTAGCACAGCAGCGCCAAGTCGCCGAGCGCCGCTCCGTCGTCGATGTAGGCGGCGCCGTCCGGGAACTCCGTCTCGGCGCCCTTGCCGCCGAGCACGAAATCGGCACGGCTGTCGGCGATCACGCGCTCGGCCATCGCCTCGGGCAGCCCGTCGTGCACCAGCACCGGCACCGCGCCGCTGAGCAAGGCGCCGAGGAATGCCTGCACCCAGCGGACGCCGGTGGGCAGATGGATCGCGATCCGGTCGCCGTAGCCGATGCCGTGCTCCTGCAAGCCGCCCGCGATCCGGGAGGCGGAGTGCCACAGTTCGCGGTAGGTCAGGCGCGGGCCGCCGACCTCCACCACGGCTTCGCGGGTGGCGAAAGCGTGCACCTGCAGATCGAGGAGTTCGGTCAGCGCGGGTGTGAGATTTCCGTAGCGCAGCACTCCGTCGGCGCCACGAGCGAGCGGGTTGTCCCAGACGTGCGGGCCGGTGAGGGGATATTCGACGAGCAACTGCGACATTCGTCCTCCGCGTGCCTCGAGGTATCAGGCACTGCGACTATATGACGCATGTCACAACTTCGCTGCGATAGGCGATGAACGTGTCCTAGCTGTCACCGCCCGGTGTAGCGAGCCTTCCCCGGACCCTGCTCGAGGAAACTGCGTACCCCGCCCCGCAGATCCTCGGTGTCGAACAGCGCTCCGGACACCTCGGGTGTCACCGAATCCGCGTGCGCCACACCGCCGGAACGCCAAGCCTCGATGATCTTCTTGGTCGCCGCGTTGGCCTTGGTCGGGCCTTCGGCCAGCCGGTGGGTCAGCGCGCGAGCGGCAGCGTCGAGGTCGTCGTGCACGGCGTTCACCACGCCCCATTCGGCCATGGTCGCCGCGTCGTAGAGGTCACCGGTCATCACGAACTCGCGGGCACGGCCCGAGCCCGCGCGTTCGGCGAGGCGCTGCGGGCCGCCCATCGACGGCGTCAGCCCGACGACGATCTCCACCAAACCGAACTTGGCCTTCGGCGCCGCCAGCAGGATGTCGCAGGCGAGCGCGATCTCGAAGGCCGCGGTCAGGGTCAGCCCGTGCGCGGCGAAGACCACCGGGCACGGCAGCGCCTCCAGCGGATGGATGATCTGCGCGAACAGGGCGCGCCACAGCTCGGCGCCCTGCTCCGGGGTCAGACCGTCGAAGACGTGCACGTCGACGCCGCCGGAGACCACCTTGCCCTCGGCGCGCAGCAGCACCGCCCGCGGCGGCCGCGCCGACAGGTCGGCGATGTCGGCGGTCAGCGCGTCGAGCATGGCCCGATCGAACAGGTTGAGCGGCGGATGGGCGAGGGTGAGGGTCGCCACCTCCGCGCCGCCGTCGGTGAAGTCTCGTTCCAGCCGGGTGGCCTTCGTTGCACTCATCCGGTCAGCGTACGAGGTCGATCTGGAAGACTGTCGGTGTGATCGAGTCGGCCAGCGAAAGCGGTTCCTACGTCGAGCCCGGCGAATTCAAGAGGGACACGAACTACATCACCACCCGGATCACGGCCGACGGCCGCGACGGCTACCCGGTGCGGCCGGGGCGCTACCGGCTCGTCGCGGCGCGCGCCTGCCCGTGGGCCAACCGAACGCTGATCGTGCGCCGTCTGCTCGGACTCGAGCCGGTGCTCTCGCTCGGCCTGTGCGGGCCGACGCACGACAAGCTCAGCTGGACCTTCGATCTGGATCCCGGCGGCGTCGACCCGGTGCTCGGCATTCCGCGGCTGCGTGACGCCTACCTGGCCCGGTTCCCCGGCTACCCGCGTGGCATCACGGTGCCCGCCCTCGTAGACGTGCCGACGGGACAGGTCGTCACGAACGACTACGCGCAGATCACGCTCGATTTCTCCACCGAGTGGACCGAGCACCACCGGCCCGGCGCGCCGCAGTTGTATCCCGAACCGCTGCGCGCCGAGATCGACGAGGTGAGCCTCGCGGTCTTCCGCGACGTGAACAACGGCGTCTACCGCTGCGGGTTCGCCGGCGCGCAGGATGCCTACGACGCCGCCTACGACCGGCTCTTCCACCGGCTGGACTGGCTGTCCGAACGCCTTGCCGCGCAACGGTATCTGGTCGGTGACACGATCACCGAGGCGGACGTGCGGCTGTTCACCACGCTGGTCCGCTTCGACGCGGTGTACCACGGGCACTTCAAGTGCAACCGGTCCAAGCTCGCCGAGATGCCGGTGCTGTGGGCGTACGCGCGCGATCTGTACCAGACCCCCGGTTTCGGCGACACGATCGACTTCGAGCAGATCAAGACGCACTATTACGTCGTGCACCGGGACATCAATCCCACGGGGATCGTCCCGAAGGGTCCGGATCCGGCGAACTGGCTGACGCCGCACGGCCGGGAAGTCCTCGGCGGCAGGCCGTTCGGCGACGGAACCCCGCCGCCTCCTCCGCCTTTGGCCGAACGCGTGCCCGCGATCCACAGCCCCGCGTAGGGGGCGCGGCGGAAGGAGTCAGAGGACAGCCGCGCCGACCGAGCGAAGGCGGAACGGCGCAGCCGGACGGCATCCGTCCGGGCGAAAGCGAGGCGGCCACCGGTGGAACCGATCCGCCTGGGTACTTCGTTGTCATGACGAGCTGACGGCAACCGGTGCCATACAGTTCTACCCAGCAGACCGGAAGAGGAGGATGCCGCCGATGCTCAAAGGCGCGTTCGAGAAGACGGTGGTCGAGCTGCTCGACACCGGGTCCCGCCTGCAGGCCCCCGCGGTCGCCAAGTACGTGGACCGAATTCGTCGCTCCCACCCGGATGAAAGCCCCGCGCAGATCATCGAACGGTTGGAGAAGCAGTACCTGCTCGCGGTGACCGGCAGCGGCAGCGCGGTCGGCGCGACCGCGGCCTTCCCCGGCGTCGGAACCGTCGCGGCCATCGCCGCGGTGAGCGCGGAGACCACCTTCTTCATGGAGGCTTCGGCGGTGTTCACCCTGGCGGTGGCCTCGGTGCACGGCATAGCGCCGGAGAACCAGGAGCAGCGCAGAGCGCTCGTACTGGCCGTCGTGCTGGGCGAGAGCGGCATGCAGATCGTGCAGAAGAGCGTCGGCACCTCGGCGAAGAACTGGGGCACGGCCTTCGCCAACCGGATCCCCGGGCTGTCGAGCATGAACGATTCGCTGCTCAAGCGGTTCATCATCCGGTTCATCACCAAGCGCGCCGCGCTGATGGCGGGCAAAGTGCTGCCCGCGGGCATCGGCGCGGTGATCGGCGGCGCGGGTAACCGGGCGCTGGGCAAGGCCACGATCACCAACGCGCGCAAGGCATTCGGGCCGCCGCCCACCACGTGGCCCGCCGACCGGCACTTGATCATCGACGCCGATCCGCTCACCGCGATCGACCCGGCGAAGCCGCAACCTCCGGCCACGCCACGATGAGCGTCCGCCGCGCGCCCACCGGGGCGCGTCCGGTCGCGTTCGCGGTCCGGGGATTGACCAAGCGGTACGACTTGGCGACCGCCGTGACGGACGTCAGCTTCACCGTGCCCTCCGGCGCCGTCGCCGCGCTCGTGGGTCCGCGCGGCGCGGGCAAGACCACGATCCTGCGCGTGCTGCTCGGTCTGCTCGCCCCCACCTCCGGCACCGCGTCCGTGGGCGGCCCCGGTTCCCGGCGAGACGGCGTCGGTTCCGCGGGTGTGATCGGCGGCGTGCTCGCGCCCCGCGGGTTGCATCCGGCGCATGCCGTGCGGGATCACCTATGGATCTACGCCGCCGCGGCGGGCGTGGCCGATAGCAGGGTGTCCGAGGTGCTCGAGGTCGTCGGGCTCGTGGAGCAGGCCACGACGAAGATCGGCGCGCTGTCGATCGGACAGCAGACCAGGCTGGCCCTGGCCAACGCGCTGCTCGGCGATCCGCCGCTGCTGGTGCTCGACGAGCCG
>NZ_BAFS01000223.1 GCF_000308415.1 Nocardia asiatica NBRC 100129
GCCTCGCGGGCGCTCGAGGCAGTTGGCTGGCGGCCCGGCATCCGGACTGGCGCGATTTGGCGCGGCAGCCGTCGCGCGCGGTTGAAGGCGCCATGGACACCTGGCTGTTCGGCCGGCCCGACGAGCGGCGCGACTGGCTGGCCGCACTCCGCCGCGACGACGCCGCGGCGGCCAGGACGACGCTCACCGCGGCGTGGCCGAAGGAAACCGGGCCGCTGAAAGCCGAACTGCTCGCGGTGCTCGCCGACCGGCTCGGACCGCAGGACGAGCCCCTGCTGGAAACGGCGCTGGACGACCGGCGGGCCGACGTGCGCCGCACCGCCGCCGGCCTGCTCGCACTGCTGCCGGATTCGGCGTTCAGCCTGCGCATGCGCGGCCGGGCGAGTGCGTGGCTGCGCGCCGAGCACCGCATGCTGCACACGCACGTTGTCCTCGCCCTTCCGGAAACGCTCGACGCCGCCGCGCAGCGGGACGGAATCACCGATCGCACCGTGGAATTCGCCTACCGCTGGAACGGCGCGCCCGACGTGTCCGCGGCCCGGCTGCGGCAGGTGGTGGCCGCGACACCGCTCACGCACTGGACCGGTGTGCTGGGCACGCCGCAGCAAGCGGTCCGCGCCACCATCGAGGACCGGTTCCGCCAACCGGTCTTCGACGGTTGGGTGGACGCCGCGCTGGCGCAACGGGATTCGGCGTGGGCGCGGGCGCTGTTCGAGGCGGGGGTGCCCACCGACCTGGCGATGTTGCGCAGGCGCGAACTTTTCGCGCTGCTGCCGCTGCCGGATCGGACCGCGCACCTGATCCGGTTGGACGGCTCGTGGCTGTCGGAGATCGAGGCGCTGCTGCCCGCGATGGGACATCCGTGGCCGGAAGCGCTGGCCCAGCACGTGATCCTGCTGCTCTTCGAGCGGGCGCGAGCGGCGGCGCGGCGGCCCGAGGCGCACGGCGCGTCGCCGAACGCGCACCGCTCGCTGCTCGCCGCGGCCGCCGTCCACCTTCCGCTCACCGCCGCGGGCAGCCTGTCCTCGGTAGCCCGGCGATGCGACGATCCCGCCTGGGAGCGGGTCTTCGACCAGCTCGCCCACGACCTCAACCACCGCTCGATGATGCTCGAGGAGTTGCAGTGACGACCACCGACCCGACCCCCGCCCTGCTGCGCCCGCACGCCGAGCAGGCGTACGCCGACGAACTGCGCGCCCTCGCCGCCGCCGACGACCGGCCCCGCCCGCCCTCGTGGCGGTTGTCGCCCTGGGCGGTGGTCACCTACCTGCTCGGCGGCACCCTCGGCGACGGCACCGTGATCACCCCCAAGTACGTCGGCCCGCGCAGGCTCATGGAAGTGGCGGTCGCGACGCTGGCCACCGACCGGGCACTGCTGCTGCTCGGCGTGCCGGGCACCGCCAAAACCTGGGTGTCGGAACATCTTTCCGCCGCCATCAGCGGCGCCTCCACGCTGCTGGTGCAGGGCACCTCGGGCACGGCGGAGGAGGCGATCCGCTACGGCTGGAACTACGCGCGATTGCTCGCGGAGGGGCCCAGCGACGCGGCGCTGGTGCCGTCGCCGGTGCTCACCGCCATGCGGACGGGCTCGATCGCCCGGATCGAGGAGCTCACCCGCATTCCCTCCGACGTGCAGGACGCGCTGATCACCATCTTGTCCGAGAAGACCTTGCCGGTGCCCGAACTCGGCCGCGAGGTGCAGGCGGCCAAGGGCTTCAACGTCATCGCCACCGCCAACGACCGCGACCGCGGGGTCAACGAATTGTCCTCCGCGCTGCGCCGCCGGTTCAACACCGTGGTCCTTCCGCTGCCCGCGAGCGAGGACGAGGAGGTCGCCATCGTCAGCAGGCGGGTCGAGCAGCTCGGTTCCGCACTGGAGCTGCCCACCGTGCCCGCGGCGGCCGAGGAGGTGCGGCGCGTGGTGCGGGTCTTCCGCGAGCTGCGTTCCGGCAGCACCGCCGACGGCCGCACCAAGCTCAAGTCGCCGTCCGGGACGCTGTCCACGGCCGAGGCGATCTCGGTGATCACCAACGGCATCGCGCTCTCGGCGCACTTCGGCGACGGCGTGCTGCGCGCCTCGGACATCGCGGGCGCGGTGCTCGGCTCGGTGATCAAGGACCCGGTGGCCGACGCGGTGGTGTGGACCGAGTACCTGGAGGCCGTGGTCCGCGAGCGGCCCGACTGGGCGGATTTCTACCGTGCCTGCCGGGAGGTCACCGGGTGACCTCGCCCGCCGAATCCGCGCCGGTGACCAGGGTTTTCGGTATCCGCCACCATGGTCCCGGGTCGGCGCGCTCGCTGCGGCTGGCGCTGGCGGCGTTCCGGCCCGACCTGATTCTCATCGAGGGCCCTTCGGACGCCGACCCGCTGGTGAGCTATGTCGCGGCCGAGGGCATGACCCCGCCGGTCGCACTGCTGGCGTACGTACCCGACGCCCCCGCGAAAGCCGCGTTCTGGCCCTACGCCGTGTTCTCCCCCGAATGGCAGGCGCTGCGGTACGCCGTGGACAACGACGTGCCGGCGCGGTTCTGCGACCTGCCCGCGTCGGTCACGCTCGCGACCGAGGACGAACCCGGCGACCGGTTCGATCCCCTCGCCGCGCTGGCCGAGGCGGGCGGCTACGACGACGCCGAACGCTGGTGGGACGCCGTCGTCGAATCCGTGCCCGACGCCGACGCGTTCGACGCGATCACCGACGCGATGGGCGCGCTGCGGGAGTCCGCCGAGCGGGAGTCCGCCGAGCGGGAGTCCGCCGAGCGGGAATCGCGGGACGGGAACGAATTGGAGCACGATCGACCGGTCGGCGACGAAGCGCGAGACGGGCCGGCGCACAACGTCATGTCCGATCCCGATTCGGTCGAGGAGGCGCTGGACGAAGCGTCTCCCGTGCGCCGACCGCCGCCCGAGCCGCTCGTGGTCGACGCGCACACGCTGCGCCGCGAGGCCTATATGCGCCAGACCATGCGCAAGGCGCTCAAGGAGGGGGCGATGCGGCTGGCGGTGGTGTGCGGCGCTTGGCACGCGCCCGCGCTCACCGGCGCGCTGGGTCCCGCCGCGCCGGACGCCCGGTTGCTCAGAGGGCTGCCGAAGACCAAGGCCCGGCTCACCTGGGTGCCGTGGACCCATTCGCGGCTGTCCACGTCCTCCGGCTACGGTGCGGGCGTCACCTCTCCGGGCTGGTACCACCACCTGTTCACCGAGACCGAACAGCCGATCGCCCGCTGGCTGACCAGGGTCGCCGGTGTGCTGCGCGCCCATGATCTGCCCGTCTCCAGCGCGCACGTCATCGAAGCCGTCCGGCTCGCCGACACCCTCGCCGCCTTGCGCGGCCGCCCGCTCGCCGGCTTGTCCGAGGTCACCGAGGCCACCCGGTCGGTGCTGTGCGGCGGGGACGAGACGATGCTGCGGTTGGTGGTCGGTGAACTCGTCGTCGGCGAGGCGCTCGGGGCCGTCGCGGAGCACACGCCGACCGTACCGCTGGACGCGGACCTGCGCGCCACCATCCGGTCGCTGCGGATGAAACAGGAGCCCGCGGCCCGCGTCCTGGACCTGGATCTGCGCAAGGAGCGCGAAGTCGCGCGGTCACGCCTGCTGCACCGGCTGCGGGTACTGGAGATCGATTGGGGCACGCTCACCACCAGTGAAGTGCGCAGCACCGGCACCTTCCGGGAGACCTGGACGCTGCGATGGCATCCCGAGTACGCGATCTCGATCATCGAGGCCTCGCGCTGGGGCACCACCATCCGCACCGCGGCGGAGGCGAAGATCCTGGACACCGCGGCCCGCGCCGACCGCTCCGTCGGCGAACTCACCGCCGCGCTGGAAGTCGCCCTGCTCGCCGACCTCGGTGGCGCGACCGACGGATTGATCGCCCGGCTGGAATCCACCGCGGCACTCGACCACGACGTGACCCACCTGCTCGCGGCCCTGCCCGGCCTGATCCGCACCCTGCGCTACGGCGACGTGCGCGGCACCGACACCAAGGCGCTGGCGCACGTCGCCGACGGCCTGCTGGTGCGCATCTGCGCGGGCCTGCCCGCCGCGGTCACCGGACTGGACACCGACGCCGCCGCCCAGCTGCGCGAGCTGCTGGACGCGGCGCACACCGCGATCCACACCAGGGACGACGGCTGGGCCACCGGCGAGTGGCTGGCCGCGCTGCGCCGCGTCGCCGACCGCGACGACGTGCACGGCGCTCTCGTGGGCCGCGCCGTCCGCCTGCTCGCCGACGCCGGCCGTATCGATGACGCCGAATCCGCGCGCCGCCTGTCCGCTGCCCTGTCGGTGGGCGCGACCGCCGCGGCGAAGGCGGCGTGGATCGACGGGTTCCTCGGCGGCCGCGGCCTGCTGCTGGTCCACGACCGGGAGTTGTTGCGGCTCGTCGACGAGTGGCTGCGCGGGCTCGGCGACGACACGTTCGTCGAGACGCTGCCGCTGCTGCGCCGGACCTTCGGCGCGTTCGAGTCGGGTGAGCGCCGCGCGATCGGACAGGCGATTCGTGACGGCGGTTCCGGGCCCGCCGTGCCGACCGCCGCGGACATCGATCCCGACCGCGCCACGACCGCTGTGCGCACGGCGGCGGAGATCTTGGGGGTCACGGTATGACGGACGAAGCACACTCTCGGCGCTGGCGATTGGTACTCGGCGCGGCGGCCGAGGAGGGGCTCGGCGGGCTGGGTTCCAGCGCGGACGCGGCCATGGACCGGGCGCTGTCGGCGCTGTACAACACCGATGAGGAGACCTCGCCCGGCAAGCGCACCGGCGGTTTGCAGGGTTCGGCTCCACGCGTGGCCCGCTGGCTGGGCGACATTCGCAGTTACTTCCCCGCCACCGTCGTCGAGGTCATGCAACGCGACGCCGTGGAGCGACTCGATCTCACACAGTTGCTGCTGGAGCCGGAACTGCTCGAGGCGGTGGAGCCGGACGTGCACCTGGTCGGCACGTTGCTGAGCCTGAACCGGGTGATGCCCGAGACCACCAAGGCCACCGCGCGCATGGTGGTGGAGAAGGTGGTGCGGCAGATCGAGCAGCGCGTGGCGGCGCACACCGTCACCGCGGTCTCCGGTGCGTTGAACCGCGCCGCCCGCGTCACCCGGCCGCGTATGCGCGATATCGACTGGGATCGCACGATTCGCAAGAACCTCGCCACCTACCTGCCCGAGCACCGCACCGTGGTACCCGAACGGCTGGTCGGCTACGGCCGCAAGGCCCAGGCGGTGCGGCGCGACGTGGTGCTGGCTGTCGACCAATCCGGTTCGATGGCCGCCAGCGTGGTGTACGCGTCGGTGTTCGGTGCGGTGCTGGCCTCGATGCGGTCGCTGCGCACCTCGCTGGTGGTCTTCGACACCGAGATCGTCGACCTCACCGACGAACTCGACGACCCGGTGGACGTGCTGTTCGGCACCCAACTCGGCGGCGGCACCGACATCAATCGAGCCCTCGCCTACTGCCAGTCCTTGGTCACCCGCCCGGCCGACACATTGTTCGTCCTGATCTCCGACCTCTACGAGGGAGGTATCCGCGACGAGATGTTGCGCCGCGTCCGCTCGATGCAGGAATCCGGCGTGCAGGTCGTGGTGCTGCTGGCCCTCTCCGACGACGGGGCGCCCGCCTTCGACCACGAGAACGCCGCGGCCCTGGGCGCGCTGGGCATCCCGGCTTTCGCCTGCACGCCGGACAAATTCCCGGAGCTGCTGGCAGTGGCCCTCGATCGGGGCGATGTGCAGTCCTGGGCGCACGCCAACGCCGCCCACCACTGAATCCGAGCTGCTTACGACTCCGGGCCGGTCGCGCTTCACGTGAACCTATTCATTCCAGCCCACTGCGGCGCCGCTGCGCCCACTGGTGTCGATCTTCATCGATCGCGCCATGCCCGCACTCACACGGATTCCGGCCGAACCCGCCCCATCACGCCCCACGCGGTGGCCGCCGCGGGTACCACGACGGGATGCAGGGCAGCGGCCAGTGACAGCAGACCGACAGCGACGATCGCGTCCAGCCAGTAGTGGTTGGCGGTGCTCACGACCACGAGCGTGGTCAGCGCCGGATGAGCCAGGGCGAGCCAGCGCCACGGCGATCGGGTCGCGGCGACTACGGCAACACCGAGCAGCAGCGCCCAGCCGACGTGCAGGGACGGCATGGCCGCGAACTGATTGGAGAGACCGCCGGAATCGGTCTCGCCGTAGACGGACTGGCCGTACTGTGCGGCCAGGTCGACGAACCCTTGATCGGGCAGCATGCGCGGCGGTGCGAGCGGGACCAGTATGTGCACCAGAAGCGCGGCTCCGGTCAGGGCCACCATGAGGTTTCTGGTCCAGCGATAATGCTCGGGCTGAAACATCCACAACCACAGCAGGACGCCGACGGCCACAGTGAAATGCGCGCTCGCGTAGTAGAAATTGGCCGGGACGGCGAGGAGATCACGGTTCAGGAACAGCGCCTGGACCCGCTGCTCGTCCGGCAGGCCGAGCCGCTGCTCGAGGCCGAGCAGGGCGTGTGCGTTGACCATGGCGCGCCCGGTGTGGTCCGCAGTGACCAGCCGCCCCGCGCGATAGCCGAGATAGAGCAGTGTTATCAGGAGCAGCTGCCGGACGGCTTCGCCGCCTCGACCGCGCACCGCCACCCGCACCCGTCCGACGAGCCCGCCGGGAGGGAGCTCGAGTCCGGCGCCCGGACCACTGAAGCCCACAGCGACCACACGGCCTCCTTCCCCTTTGAACGGGCCGTTACCAAGGATTAAGTGGAGCGCTAACCTCCGTTTGAGTAAACACCACGGAACGGACAACTTCAGCAGGATGTGACGGGGTCGACACCCTGAGCGAATCCGCTCATCGCACAGGCGACTTGCGATGGACCTTGCCCCTTTACGGGCAGCGACCCCCGCTCCAAGCCTCGTGCTCGGCCGCCTGTCCACCGAGTTCCAGGTATGTCCGCATGCCGGGTTCCGCACACCGGCGGCACAGCCCAACGCTCATCCGCCAGCCGGCCGCCCGCGGAAGGTGACCGCCACGCGGGCTGACGCGGACAGCAATGCGGTGCCACCGGCCCATGCGTTGGTGTTCATACCTGGCTAGTGGGATGTCTTCACCGCTGGCGTTTGAATGACGAGTTCACATGACCTGCCTGAGTCCGCTAACGAGAATCGGTGCAGATAACCCTTCGAATTGGTCGGGGCTACTCCTACGCATAGACGATTGCAGGGGAACTTCCATCGCGCCCTGGTCCGAATGACTCTGGTACAGAAGCGATCCGCTCAGCGGCCCAGAGTTCGCGACCGGAAGAAGCCAGCGAAAAGCAAACCGCCCGGAATCATCCCCTATTCCCTTCCGGTCGATACACCACACGCTCAATTGTCTGAGATGTTTGTAACAGCACACTGGCTCATGTGATTGCTCAGCCAGATACTACGAACCCAAACAGCAGGGGGTCATCTGTGTCCCAGCCACCGCCATACCCCGGGCCGAATACCGGCCCCGGCTACCCCGCCCAGGGAACACCGCCACAGGGTGCCCAGCAGCAGCCCGGTTTCCCGCCACCGCCCGGATACGGCCCACCACAGCCGCCCAAGAAACGCATCGTCTGGCCGTGGATCATCATCGGCGCCATAGTCCTGCTCTGTGGCGGATGCTTCGGCATCGTCGGACTTGCTAGCAACAGCTCCGAATCTCCCCATAGCACAAACCAACCCGGCCCCGGTGCTCCAAAAGCCAGCAAGAATGTCGCCGCCGCAGGGTCCGTGGTACGGGACGGCAAGTTCGAGTTCGTGGTCACCGCTATCGATCCCCCGACCAAGACGATCGGCAACAACCAGTTCCTGCGCTCCACCGCGCAGGGCGAATACATCGTCATCCATGTCGATGTCAGCAACATCGGCAACGAACCGCGCTCCTACTTCGGTTCGAATCAGAAGCTGTATGACGATCAGGGCCGTGAGTTCACGAACGACACGAAGGCCGAGATCAATGTAAACGAGCATTTATCAGCGGATATCAATCCAGGCAATAGGATCTCGATGAGGATTGTGTTCGATGTTCCGCCGGGTTCGGTCCCTGCTGTGCTGGAGTTGCACGACAGTATGCTCTCGGGGGGCGTGAAGGTCGCACTGCGCTGACCTTCCAGGGCTAGCCATCGTTTAGCCAGCCCTGGCGTGATGTCGGTATACCAGCGAAGGATCTGGCGCGGGTAAGCAAGTGACAGTAGGAGGATTCGTCGTCTTTCTCCGTGCGGCGCACAGCAGACGTGCGCCGCACGGGTTTCAGAGGTCGGCGATGGCCGCCAGCGGCGGCGTGCGCGCCGCGCGTACGGCGGGCCAGAGGGCGGCGAGCACCCCGACGACCGCCGAGCTGACCAGCACGAGCACCAGCTGGCTCCACGGGATGGCGATCTGGTCCAGTCCGAGGTCGCGCAGCGTGCGCAGGAATCCGACCCCGAGGCCGAGCCCCAGCACCATGCCGACGATCGCGCCGAACACCGCGATCAACATCGACTCCAGATAGATCGTGCGGCGCACCTGGGCGCGCTGCATACCGACCGCGCGCAGCATGCCGATCTCCCTGCGCCGCTCCACCACCGACAGCGCCAGCGTGTTGACGATGCCCAGGATCGCGATCACCACAGCCAAGGCGAGCAGGCCGTACAGGATGGCCAACAGGGTGTTGATCTGTTTGCCCTGCGCGCCTTTGAACTCCTCGCGGTCCTGCACCTGTACGACGACGAACCGCTCGGTGGCCTTCACCAGGTCGGCGCGCATCTGAGTGATGTTCGCGCCCGGTTGCGCCTCGATCAGCACCAGGAAGTTGGTGCGGAAGTTCAGCGGAACCACCTCGTCGTACACCGTCTGCGACACCACCATCGGACCGAGCAGCGGGTTCTTCTTGTACACACCGGACACCGTGAGCGGGACCTTCTTGCCGTCGACGCTGGTTGGGTTCACCTGGTCGCCGACCCGCCACCCGCGCTCGGCGGCCTCGTCCTCCGATACGAGCACGTCGCGGGCCCCGAGGGTGTCGCTGCCGCGCACGATCTCGTAGTTCAGCACGCCGTTCAGCGGACCGTCCGCCGAGGTGACGAACACTTGCTCGGCGCCGATCTTGAACGCGGCGCCCCGCATGCCCACCGCCTGCCGCACTCCGGGCACGTCGGTGCGCGCGGCGTCGGCCGCGCCGAACGGCACGCCGAGCAGCTGCGGGCCCGCCAGCACATAGTCGGCTCGCACACCCTTGTCCACCAGCACACCGACGCTGGCCTTGGCCGAGGCGCCCAGCATGCCGATCGCCGAGACCAGCATCAGCCCCAGCGTGAGCGCGAACGCCGTCGCGGCGGTGCGGCGAGGGTTGCGCGCCGCGTTGTTGCGCGCCATGCGGCCGATCGGCCCGAACGGCCGCACCAGCACCCCGAGCCCGCCGACCACCGGCCGCGACAGCGCGGGCGCGGCCAGCAGCACCGCCAGGATCAAGCCGAGCGCGCCGACCCCGACCGTGGCGGCCGCCGTACCGCCGGTGCGCTGCGCACCCAGTACGACGAAGCCCGCGCCGAGCACGGCGAGCACCACGCCCGCGACGGTGCGCCAGCGCAGCGACTCGCCGGTGGACGCGAACTCCTCGCGCATGGCCTGCACAGGGGGGATCCGCGCGGCGCGGCGCGCGGGTGCGTAAGCGCTCACCACCGTCACCACCAGACCGACCAGCAGCCCGACCACGATGGTGCGCGGCCGCACCGCCATAGAGCCGGTCGGCAGACCGAGGTCAAACGCGTTGAGCACCGCCGACAACCCGAACGCGAGCGCGACGCCGCCCGCGAGACCGATCACGCTGCCGATCACCCCGATGACGAACGCCTCGGCCACCACCGAACGGCCGACCTGCTGTCTGCTGGCGCCGACCGCGCGCAGCAGCGCCAGCTCCCGCAACCGCTGCGCGACGATCATCGAGAAGGTGTTGTAGATGATGAACGTGCCGACGATCAGCGCGATCGCACCGAAGGCGAGCAGGAAGTAGTTGATGAAGTTGAGCGCGTTGGACACTTCCTTCTTCAGGTCCGCGCGCACCTGGTCGCCGTTCTGCACCTTGTAGCCGGGCAGCTCCCTGGCCAGGTTGTCGCGCAGCTCGTCGCCGGGAAGGCCGGAGGCCGCGAGATCGACGTAGGCGACGTGCAGGCCGTCGGTGAACAGCTTGCGCGCCTGCGCGTCGTCGAACAGCACCCCGATGAAACCGCCCGTGTCGGACGGGACTTCGTAGATGCCCGTCAGGGTCACGTCGATGGGATCGGCCTGGGAGGGAATGAGGATCTTGGTCCGGTCGCCGATCCGCAGCCCGGCCCGCTCGGCGCCGCCGGTGTTGAGCGCGATCTCACCGGATCGGGCGGGCGGGACGCCCTGCAGGAACTTCTCCGGCTCCGCGACGGCCTTCTCCGGCGGCAGATACGACTTGCCCAGGGTAGGCGCCCCGCCGGTCTGCACGGATTTCTTGCCCGCCGGATCGAGCAGCACCACGGGACCGTTCACGCTCGGCGCGACGGTGCGGACACCGGGATACTTCACCAGCTCGTCCACCACGTTGTTCGGAATGCCCTGCGCTTGGCGCTCCTTCGGGCTCACCCGGACGTCGACGCCCTTCGCCTCGTTGGCGAAGATCCCGTCGAAGGTGCTCTGCAGCGTGTCGGTGAACACGAACGAGCCTGCGATGAACGCGGTACCGAGAACCACCGACAACAGCGTCAGCGCTAGCCGCACCTTGTGCGCGGCCAGATTGCGCAGCGCCACCTTGCGCATCGGATTTGCGGCCATCACGCCAGCCCCCGAAACTTCCGCGAGCCGCCGGTCACGCCTGCTCCAACGCTTTCATCCGGTCGAGCACCGTGTCGGCGGTGGGATCGCGCATCTCGTCGACGATGCGTCCGTCGGCCAGGAACACCACCCGGTCGGCGAACCCCGCCGCGTGCGGTTCGTGAGTGACGATGACGACCGTCTGCCCGAACTCGTCCACCGCGGCGCGCAGGATCGACAGCACTTCCTCCGAGGCACGGGAGTCCAGGTTGCCGGTCGGCTCGTCACCGAAAATGATCTCCGGCTTGCCCGCGAGGGCACGGGCGCAGGCCACCCGCTGCTGCTGACCGCCGGACAACTCGCTGGGGCGATGGGTGAGCCGATCGATCAGCCCGAGCCGCGTCAGCACCGTGTCCAGCCATTCCTGGTCCGCCTTGCGTCCGGCGATGTCCAGCGGCAACGTGATGTTCTCCAGCGCGGTGAGCGTCGGCACCAGGTTGAACGCCTGGAAGACGAATCCGATCCGGTCCCGTCGCAAGCGCGTCATCTGCTTGTCGGACAGGGTGGTCAGGTCGGTGTCGCCGATCCGGACGGTGCCGGAACTGGCGCTGTCGAGCCCGGCCAGGCAGTGCATGAGAGTCGACTTGCCCGAGCCCGACGGGCCCATGATCGCGGTGAACTCCCCCTTCGCGAACTCGGCCGACACCCCGTCCAATGCCCTGACCTGGGTGTCACCCGATCCGTAGACCTTGGTCAGTTCGATAGCGTGGGCCGCGACATCGGTCGGAGCCGCCGTGTCGGCGATGTCGGCGCCCAAGGCTTGCGAAGTCATGCCGTCCAGTCTTACCGCCTGAGCGTCCACATGCCATCAGGGAAGACCCTGTGTTTAATTGCCGCGACCTTCGTCGCGGCGTGTTCGCGGCCCCTTTGTGGCTCGCGTCCGAGCGACCGCCGCTGGCGACTTCGTCGCGGACGCGGCGGCCGCTCGGACGCGAGCCGGGCCGCGAACGGCGCATGCACTCTCTCGCTTCGCTCGAAAGACGTGGATGCGGTGCGCTGGGCGCGTTGTTGTGGAACTCGCTTTCCGGTGCACGCGGATGGAAGTGGCCGAAACCTGCTGCATCACGCTCGGGCTGTTCGGACGACCCGAACACCGCCTGCTGGTCCGTCGCCGACGCGGGCACCACGCACACGCAAACCGCGACGCGAACAGCGCATGCACGATCCCGCTTCGCTCGAGAAACGTCATCGAGGCGCGCCAGGCCCGAAGGTACGGAACTCGCTACCCCGGTGCACACGGAGGACGGAAGCAGCCCGATCCTGTTGCGTCGCGTTGAAGCTGTTGGGTTGGCCCGAACGCCGCCTGCTGGCTCGCCGCCGATGCGGGGGACCCCGCACACTCGAGCCGCGCCGCGAACAGCGCATGCACTGTCTCGCTTCAAGTACGGAGGTCCGGGGTCCATGTCCGATAGCCTGGATCTGCTGGAACTTCACTTCGAGCGGCGACCGCACGGGTGCGGACCGAGCCCACCGCACGCAGCGGGGATCCGAGGTTTCGCGGGTGGTCGGGTCGAGTGGTAGTGATCGCGGCCGTGCGCGCACGGCAGATCTCGCTCGAAACTTGTGGTCGAGGTGCGCTGGGTGCGTCGGGCGGTGATCTCGGCAGCCGAGCGCCGCCACTGCGGAAGCCGCTCTTGGTGGGTGAGCGGGTCGTGACCGCGCCGGGTGTTTCGGTGCGGCGGACGGCGGCAGGGCTCGGTTTTCCTTTGCCGTGGGCCGACCGATCGCCTTGCCGGCGCGGGCTCCGGCTAGGGGTGCTCGGTTCCCACGACCCACTCGAAGGCGGAGGCCTTCGATCGGGCGCCTTCGAGGGCGCGCGATCGGTTGGGTTCGCCTAGTTCGGCCAGTAGGTCCTCCGATATCTCGACCAAGGCGGCGAGCGTCGTGGGGGTGAACCAGTCCGGTCTGGTGGCGAAGAGGATGTCCTCGGAGGCGGTGTTGCCGCTCGCGCCGGGTGCGAAGGGGCAGCCGCCGAGTCCGCCGAGAGCGCCGTCGACCATGTCCGCGCCGGCCGCGACCGCGGCGAGAGTGTTGGCCACGCCCATTCCCCAGGTGTCGTGACCGTGGAAGACGATCCGGCGGGAAGGCGTGTGGTCGCGCACCGCCGTGACCAATGCGGCGACCTGGCCGGGATGGGCTTGTCCCAGGGTGTCGGCCAGGACGATGTCGTCCGCGCCCTCGGTGCGCGGATCGCAGGCGATGGCCAGCACCCGCTCAGGGTCGACGGGACCGTCGAAGGGGCAGGTGAAAGCCGTCGCCAAACACAATTGAATGGACCCGCCCACCTCGCGGGCCAGTCGCACCGCGTCCGGCATGGCCGCGACGCTGTCGGCGGTGTCGCGCCCGATGTTCGCCCGATTGTGCGCGTCGGAGACCGAGAAGCAGTACTGGAAGTTGCGCACCCCGGCCGCGGCGGCCTTCTCCACGTGCCGCGGCGTGGCCACCCACACCCAGCAGCGGCGCAGTTCCTCCGGCGTCAGCGCGGCGACCAGCTCCATACTGTTGGCCATCGGCGCGACCAGGTCCGGGCGCGCCATCGAACCGATCTCCAGCGCGGGCACTCCGAGCGCGAGCAGGCGGCGCACGATGTCCACCTTGCGCTGCACCGGCAGCAACTTGCCGGTCAGCTGCAGCCCGTCGCGCAACGTGACGTCACGCAGCACCGGCGCCGTCATCGCTGCTCTCGCTGCTCGCGGCGGCCGCACATCACGCCGCCCCACGGTTTCTCGCCCGCCCCCGTCGGGTTCGGCTGCACCGCGGGCCTGCTGCTGCCCGGCGCGCGCAGTTCCCGCGCGCCGCGCCCTTCCGGACGCCTCCCGTCGTGCGGCCGCATGGTCATGGCACCTCCAAAGCGTCGATCTCGGCCTCGCTCATGCCGAGCACCTCCGACAGCACTTCCCGGGTGTGCTCGCCCAGATCGGGGCCCACGGTACGGATGGGCAGGGACTCTTCGCCGATCACCGGGACGATGCCGGGAAAGCCGACCTCCTTGGGCTCCGGCGCACCGACGTCCACCGCGAACGACTGGATCATGTTGCGCGCCCGATACTGCTCGTCGGCCACGATGTCGGCCGCGGTGTAGATCGGGCCGCACGGAATCGCGGCGGCTTCCAGCATCTTCAGCGCCTCGGCACGGCTGTGCCGGACCGTCCACTCGCCGATGGCCGCGTCCAGCCGCTCACGGTGGCGCCAACGGCCCGCGTTGTCCTGCAGTTCCGGGTCGGCCGCCAGATCGGGCCGATCGATGACCGCCATGTAGCGCTGGAAGATGGCGTCCCCGTTGCCGCCGATGATGATGCTGGTTCCGTCGGAGCACGGGTAGGCGTTGCTCGGCGCGATGCCCTCCATCCGGCCGCCTACGCGTTCGCGCTGGATGCCGTAGGCCAGATAGTCCGGCACCAGCGATTCCATCACCGACAGGATCGCCTCGTTGAGCGCCACGTCGATCACGCGCTCGCGCAGCGGAACCGGCGTCTCCCGCTCGGCGCGCTCGCGCTGGAACAGCGCCATCACGGTGCCGAACGCGGCGTAGATGCCCGCGATGGAGTCGCCGATCGAGACGCCGGTACGCACCGGAGGACGATCCGGATCGCCGACCAGTTCGCGCAGACCGCCGACCGCCTCCGCGACCGCGGCGAACCCGGGACGCTGCGACAGCGGACCGGTCTGCCCATAGGCGGAGATCCTGGTGATCACCAACTCCGGGTTCGCCTCGTTGAGCACCTCAGGACCGAGGCCCCACTTCTCCAGCATGCCGGGCCGGAAGTTCTCCAGCAGGACGTCACAGCGCCGGACCAGGTCGAGCACGATGCCGCGCCCCGCCTCCGTGCGCAGATCCAGCGTGATCGACTTCTTGTTGCGGTTGATCGTCCGGTACAGCATCGAGGTGTCACCGCCGTAGAGCCGCCAGTTGCGCAACTCGTCACCGGCCTTCGGGCGCTCCACCTTGATCACCTCGGCGCCGAAGTCACCGAGGATGCGCCCCGCGGTCGGCGCGGCGATGTAATTGCCGAGTTCCAGGACGCGCACCCCGTCCAGCGGCCGAATACTCATGGCAACCAGTGTGGACCATGTTTGTTTTGCGGCGCCTGCGGCGCCGCGTGTTCACGGCCCCGAGAAGTCTCGCGCCCGAGCGACCGCTGCTCGCGCCTGCGGCGCATGCGCAACGGTCACTCGGCCACGAGACGGGCCGCGAACGGCGCTCGTAAGACTCGCACCAGAGGGGGCTGGGTCGGCGGCGAAGTGTTCGTTCGGGGCTTTACCACAGATCGTGATTCGCAGCGCTGTCTCCGATGCGTACCGCCTACCGGGCGCGCCTTGCCCACTGGACGCGGGTTAGGCCGCGACGGTCGACGCCCACGTGGTGGCGCCGCCGTAGGGCGGAAGGTGCACCGCGCGCAGGACGGACGCCTTCGGAATGCGGTCGACGAAGGTGACGTCGGTGTGCCAGCTGTTGGCGCGGCCGTTCTTGTGGGCCGCCACCGCCAACGGGGCACCGCATGGCCCCTCAATGGCCGGGCTCGCGCCCGGCAACCATGCGGGGCCCCTGCTCAGGACGCGAGCAGCCGGGTGTCCTCGATGATCGAGTAGTGCTCGGCGTCGCCCGCGATGACGGTGCTCGCCGCGCCGTCGACGCAGACCGGGACGTCGCCGGCCAGCGTGATGCGGGTCAGCTTGCGCGGCTGGTCGTCGTAGTCGTCGATGGCGTAGTGCTGGGTGGCGCGGTTGTCCCAGATGGCGACGTCGCCCGGCGCCCAGTTCCAGTGAGTGGTGTTCTCCAGCCGGGTGACCCGGTCCTGGAACAGGCGGAACAGCGCGTGCGACTCGGTGCTGGAGAGCCCGACGAAGTGCTTGACGAAGTGGCCGAGCAGCAGGGCCCGCTCCCCGGTCTCGGGGTGCACGCGCACCACCGGGTGCTCGGTCTCGTAGTAGGTGGACTCGAATTCGGCGCGGTAGGCGGCGGCGTTGCGGCCCTGTTCCTCCCCGTTGCGGGCGGCGTAGTCGTAGACGTTGGTGTGCACGGCGCGCAGCGACTCGGCGAGCCGCTTCAGCGGCTCCGGCAGCGACTCGTAGGCCGCGACGGTCGACGCCCACGTGGTGGCGCCGCCGTAGGGCGGAAGGTGCACCGCGCGCAGGACGGACGCCTTCGGAATGCGGTCCACGAAGGTGACGTCGGTGTGCCAGCTGTTGGCGCGGCCGTTCTCGGAATCGATCGCCAAACTCTTCACCCCGTGCGAGGTGACCGTGGGATGCGGGGTGGTCGGCGTGCCGAGCAACTGGGCGAACTCGTACTGCCCGTCCTCGGTGAGGTGATCCTGTCCGCGGAAGAAGACGACCTTGTGCTCCAGCAGTGCGCGATGGACGACCTCGACAGTTGCCGCGTCCAGATCGCCGCCGAGCCGGACGTTGTCGATCCGCGCGCCGATCCGGGCGCCGAGCCTGGTCACCGAGGCGGTGGATGGGGTGGCGGTTGCGACCGTCATGAGATCACCTTCGCTGTCGAGATCGGTTACTGCTGCTTCGAGCACATCACCGAAACCACCCCGCCGACCAGGGTTTTCATCGCGCTGATCACAACACGGGCCGAGCGGAGCCGCCTCGGCCCGGTCCAGCGCAAGTCGCACCGCACCGCATACCGGACCTCACCCTCCAGACCAGCCGTCATCGCGCTCCAGACCAGCCGTCATCGCGCCGATCCACAGGTTCGAGACGACCGAACCAGACCCAACCCCGCCGGGTGCGAGTCTTACGAGTACCGTTCGCGGCCCGTCTGGCGGCCGAGTGACCGAAGCGCATGCGCCGCAGGCGCGAGTCTCGGTCGCTCGGACGCGAGACTCCCCGGGGCCGCGAACACGCGGCGCCGCACGCGCCGCAAATCAAACACAGCATTCACGCAGATACGCCAGATCCTCCGCGAGTCCGTCGGCCGGGGTTTCCAGAACCACGGGAGCCCCCGCCGTCCGGCACACCTCGGCGAGCAGTTGCGGGTCGATGGTGCCGTCTGCGAAATTGGCGTGCCGGTCGGCGCCGGAGTTGAACTCGTCGCGGGAGGAGTTCAGGTGCACCAGGTCGATCCGTCCGGTGATCGCCTTGATCCGGTCGACGGCGCCGAGGAGTTCCTCACCGCCGGCCCAGGCGTGACAGGTATCCAGGCAGAATCCCGCGCCGTAGTCGCCGACCGCGTCCCACAGCCGGGCGATGGAATCGAAGTGCCTGGCCATGGCGTGATTGCCGCCCGCGGTGTTCTCGATCAGGATCGGGACCGCGAAGCCGCCCTTGTCCTGCTGACGCTCGAACAGTTTGCGCCAGTTGTCGATCCCGGTGTCCAGCTCGGCGTCCGATCGCACGTGCCCGCCGTGCACCACCAGGCCGAACGCGCCGAGTTCGGCAGCCGCCTTCGCCTGCTGCGCCACCGCGTTGCGCGAGGGCATGCGCAACCGGTTGTTCAGGCTCGCGACGTTGATCTGATAGGAGGAGTGCACCACGACCTCGATCGGGCTCGCGAGGATCTCCTCGGTCCGCGGATGCGGGGTGGGTTTGTCCCAGCTCTGTGGGTCGACCACGAACATCTGGATCACCTCGGCGCCGAGTTTCTCGCCGAAGCCGATCGGGTCGCTGTCGAGCCGGACGTGTGCTCCAATGCGCATGCGGGTCAGCGTAATGAGTGGGTGTGACGAAAACTGCGACCGGGCCGAGCGGTCCGTGGTCGAAGATCGAGGTTTCGCCGCGACTGTTGCATCCCGATGGCCCGGCGAGATACATGGATAGTGTCCGCGCGCTCGACTCGACAAGGGGGTGTAACGGTGTTGCAGACCGGCGATGTCTTCGCGGGCTACGTCATCAAACGCGTCCTCGGCCATGGCGGCATGGGCACCGTCTACCTGGCCCAGCATCCGCGCCTGCCCCGGCTGACGGCGCTGAAGCTGCTCAAACGCGACCTGTACGCCGACACCGACATCCGCCGCCGCTTCGAGCGCGAGGCCGATCTGGTCGCGCGACTGGACCATCCGAACATCGTCACGGTGTTCGATCGCGGCGCCGAGGAACAGCAGCTGTGGATATCCATGCAGTACGTGCCCGGCGCGGATGCCTCCTGCGCGGACGTCGACGTGCTCGCTCCGGCCCGCGCGGTGCAGATCGTGGCCGACACCGCCGCCGCGCTGGATTTCGCGCACGCCAACCAGGTGCTGCACCGCGACGTGAAACCGGCCAACATCCTGCTGGCCAAGGCGCCGATCGGGCAGCCGGAGCGGGTGCTGCTCACCGACTTCGGCATCGCGGGCATCCGCGGCGCGGAGAGCACGATCGGCTCGTCGGGCACCATCACCGCGACCCTCGCCTTCGGCGCGCCGGAACAGTTGATCGGCAATTCGCTCGACGACCGGGCCGATCAGTATTCGCTGGCCTGCACGCTGTTCTGGATGCTCACCGGCGCGCCGCCGTATCCCGGCGGGAATCCGGCGGCCGTGGTGCACAAACATCTGTACGCGCCCATCCCGATGCTCAGCCGCGTGCGTCCCGGCCTGCCGCCCGCGCTTGATCCGGTGCTGGCTCGCGCCATGGCCAAGCGGCCCGCGGATCGATTCGCCAGTTGCGCCGAATTCGCCGCCGCGGCGAAGCATGCCCTCGCCGGGCACCCCGACCGGCACCGGTCGGCGCCGCGGCACGGCCTCCACGCCGATCCGCACCCGACCGCGCCGACACACCGCACGCCGGCGAACCCGTCGCCGCAGCACCGAGCGTGGCCGCGGGAACCTGCGCGACCGCCCGCGTCGCGGCCGAGTTTCCTGCCGCCGCGCCGCCCCACGCACCCCGGCCTGATCGAATTGCCCGATCTGCCCATGCGCCCGGGATCCGCGGTGCGGCCGCACCAGCAACCTCCGGACCCCCGTCCTCCGCCGGGCGGTCCGGCCTCCGCCGATCGTCCGGGCGTCAGCACGCTCGACGAGCGATAGGCAGGGTGTGAGTACTGCTATGGTTTCGATGTTTTTCGTGGTCGGGCCGATTCCCGGTCACGCTTTCTTATGCTGTACGCCTGTTCGCCGGTGGGTCCCGGCGGGCGGCGGGAAGTGGAGCAGTCATGCTGGCCAGCGGTGACGTTTTCGCCGGCTATGTCATCGAGCGGCAACTCGGCCGCGGTGGCATGGGCTCGGTCTATCTGGCGAAACATCCGCGGCTGCCGCGGATGACCGCGCTGAAGCTGCTGAATCGGGAGATGTTCTTCGACAAGGAGGTGCGGGCGCGGTTCGAACGGGAGGCGGATCTGGTCGCCCAGCTCGATCACCCGAACATCGTCACGGTCTACGACCGCGGGCTCGAGGACGAGCAGCTGTGGATTTCGATGCAGTACGTCGACGGCATCGACGCCGCCTCGGTGGAACCGAAATCGCTGCCGCCCGAACGCGCGGTGCAGATCATCAAGGAGACCGCCGACGCGCTGGACTACGCGCACGGCAACGGGGTCCTGCATCGGGACGTGAAACCCGCCAACATCCTGCTGGCCCGCTCCAGCGCGGGTCGCGGTGAGCGGGTGTATCTCACCGACTTCGGCATCGCGCGGCTGCGCGACGACACCGGTCATCTCACGCAGACCGGCACCTTCACCGCGACGCTGGCCTACGCCTCGCCCGAACAGCTCACCGGCGTCTCCCTGGACCACCGCTCCGACCAGTACTCGCTGGCGTGCTCGCTGTTCTGGTTGTTCACCGGCACCGGCCCGTTCTCCGCGACCAATCCCGCCGCGGTCATCCAGGGGCATCTGCAGGGAGCGCCGCCCGCGCTGAGCAGTGTCCGGCCCGGATTGCCCTTCGCTCTCGACGGGGTCCTGTCGCGGGCGATGGCCAAGCGACCCGATGACCGATTCGGCAGTTGCGCGGAGTTCGCCGCAGCCGCCAAGCAAGCGCTGACCGGATCCAGCGTGCCGTCGATGCCGGTGGTGGGCGGTCCCCGTCCGGTCACCGGCCCACCGCACCCGACCACCGGTCCGCGCCCCGCCACCGGGCCGCAGATCCCGACGACAGGTTCGCCGTACCCGGCGGCGCAAGGCCATTACGCCAGCGGCCTCGGCCACCAGGTGAACGCTCCGCACACCAGCGGGCCCAACTCGCTCGCCGCGGCGTCGCCCGCGACTCCTCCGCCCGCGCCGGTGGCGAACTCCGGGCCGCACACGAGCGCGGCGCCGCAGCCGACGGCCGTCAACCCGTACAGCCACCAGCAGCCCGGGTTCTCGTCCTTCGCCGCACCACCCGCGCCGCCGCACGGCGCACACAGCTACCCTTCGGCCGGTCCGCCCCAGAAGAAGAACACCGGGCTGATCATCGGCTTGGCGGTGGGCGTGGTCGTGCTGATCGTGGTGGTGCTCGGCATCATCGGCGCCGTCTCCGATTCGGGCTCGAGCACAGCGGGCACCACGACCACCTCGGCGGTGAAGCCGAACCTCGTCGACGCGACCCCCGAGTCGATCAGCGCGGAATTCCCGCGGATGGTGCCCGCCTCGAAGACCGAAGAGATCGGTTACAACGGCGCGGAATGCTGGCTGGCCTCCCCCAGCTCACCGCCGTCGCCGAACAAAGGCGACCCGGAGTTCGGTGACTGGGCCGCGCAGTGGCGCTGCTTCAAGGGCGGCAACAACGACGATCCGTACTACCGCATCTACGCCTACAAGACCCCGGCCGACGTCCAAGCGGTGCTGAAGGGCCTGCCGTCCTCGGCCACCAAGTCCACCGACACCAACGGCGGCAAGTCCTACACCAACTACAAGTACGTCGACGAAGGCGCCAAGATGGTCACGGCGTTCACCGGCGACCCGGATCGGACCCAGTTCCTGATGTACACCGACGGTTTCGCCCACACCACCGTCGACGAGCTGCTGCGCTGGTGGCGCTCGGCTCCGCTGCACTGACCGATGCTGAGCACCGGCGAGATATTCGCCGGGTACACCATCGAACGCATGCTCGGCCGCGGCGGGATGGGATCGGTGTACCTGGCCCGGCATCCGCGGCTGCCCCGGTTGACGGCGATGAAGCTGTTGAACCCGGAGCTGTTCGACGACAAAGAGATCCGCGCCCGTTTCGAGCGGGAGGCGGACCTCGTCGCGCGACTGGATCATCCGAACATCGTCACCGTGTTCGACCGGGGCGTCGAGGGCGAGCGCCTGTGGATCTGCATGCGCTACATCGACGGCACCGACGCCGCCGCGCTGGACGCCCGGGAGCTGCCGCCGCAGCGGGCGGTGCAGATCATCGCGGCGACGGCCGAGGCGCTGGATTTCGCGCACAGCCGCGGCGTGCTGCACCGCGACGTGAAACCGGCGAACATCCTGCTGGAGCGCATCGAGGGCGCGCCGGAGCGTGTTTTCCTCACCGATTTCGGCATCGCCCGATTGCGGGACGACGCGGGAGGGCTCACCCAGACCGGGACCTTCACCGCCACGCTGGCCTACGCCGCGCCGGAACAGCTGTCCGGCGCTCCGCTGGATCACCGCGCCGACCAATATTCGCTGGCCTGCACCCTGTTCCGATTGCTGACCGGCACCGTCCCGTTCGACGCCACCAATCCGGTCGCGGTGATCCAGGGCCATCTCAGCGCCCCGCCGCCACCGGTGAGCAGGATGCGTCCCGGGTTGCCCGCGGCGCTGGACGCCGTACTGGCCAAGGCGATGGCCAAGCACGCCGCCGAGCGCTTCGACTCCTGCCGCGAGTTCGCCGCCGCCGCGTGGCAGGCGCTCACCGCGCCCGCGGTGCCGTGGCCGCCGAGCGCGCCGAGCGGCACGCAGCACCGGGCACAGGCGCCGAACGAGCAGCCCGGGGTGAACCGCCCGCCGCGACGTTCCCGCCGGAAAGCGTCGGTGGGAGCCTCGATCGGGCTGGCGATGGCGATCGGCGTAGCCGCGGTCCTCGTGGCGGCCTCGCTGCGCGACACCACGCCCTCCGGCGCGGCCGCACCGGCGACGACGACGCCCGCGTCGACCACCTCCGGCACGCCGCCCACCACCAAGCGTCCGACCACGACCGTCGCGGCTACCACGGACCGGGCCACGATCGGCGCCCGTGCGGCGGAACTGAGCGCGGCGTTTCCGGACATGCTGCCGGAGACCTCGGCCGAGCGTCTGGTGCACTCCGGAACCGGCTACAACAAGGCGGGCTGTTTCGCCCACCCGCCGGACTCCCCGGCGACGCGCGACCACGACGACCCGGACTTCGGCGCATGGCTGGTGATGTGGAGCTGCTTCGGCGGACCGAACAAGGCGTCTTTCGACTTCTACCTCTACGAATCGGCCGCCGACGCGCAGGCGGCTCTCGACGCGTTACCGGCGAACGATCGCGCGGCCGCCACCAACGACAGCGGCCACAGCTATACGAATTACACGCTGCACGACAGCCGCAACCTGCGCCCGCGCATGGTCACCGCCTTCTCCGACGCGGGCCGGGCGACGATGCTGATGTACAGCGCCGGATTCATCGCCACCGACGCCGAGTTCCTGAATTGGTGGAAATCCGCGCCGTTGCGTTGAGTTTCCCCCAAGGGGAGACGCGAGGGTAGGGGCATGGACGACACCCGCTTCACCATCGGAGCCGTAGCCGAACGAACCGGTCTCACCGTCAAGACGATCCGGTTCTACGCCGACCAAGGCATCGTCGCGCCCACCGCACTCAGCCCGACCGGCTACCGCCTCTACGACGTGCGCGCGCTCGCGCAGCTGGATCTGGTGCGGACGCTGCGCGATCTCGGGCTCGACCTGGCCACCGTCCGGCGTGTACTGGCGCATGAACTCTCGATGACCGAAGTCGCCGCGGCGCACGCCGACGCCCTCGACGCCCAGATCCGGATCCTGCGCCTGCGGCGCGCGGTGCTGCGCGCGGTGGCCGGGCAGGGCTCGACCCCAGCGGAGGTGGATCTCATGCACAAGCTCGTCACTTTGTCGGCCGCCGAGCGTCATCGCCGGATCGAGGAGTTCGTGGATGCCGCCTTCGGCGGACTGGACGCCAACCCGGAACTGGCCCAGCTGATCCGCACGTCGCTGCCGGAACTGCCCGACGACCCATCGTCCGAGCAGGTCGCCGCCTGGGTCGAGTTCGCGGAATTGGCCTCGGACCCGCATTTTCGCGCGGCGATCCGGCGGATGGCCGAGTACCAGGCGCGTGAACGCGCCGACGGCGACACGACGGTGTTGCACCACGATCTCACCGAGGCCGTGCGCGACCGGGTCGGGTCGGCCATCGAGGCGGTTATCGCGCCCGGCTCCCCCGCGGCCGCCGACGTGGTCGCCGAACTGTCCGCGCGCTACGCGGCCACGTTCGGCAGGGCAGACGACCGCGCGCTGCGCGAGTGGATGCTGGAACGGCTGGAGGTCGCCGACGATCCACGCGTGGAGCGGTATTGGCGGTTGCTGGCGGTGATCAATGGCTGGCCCGCGCCGCCGAGCCTCGCGCCGGTGTTCGCCTGGTTCACCGCGGCTCTGCGCGCCGACCTGCGCGGCTAGTCGAAGACGTAGTGCGCGAAGGCGTGCGTCGGGTGGAAGCCGATCTTCCGGTAGATCCGGTTGGCCGTGGCGTTGGCGCTGTCGGCGAACAGGCAGACCTCCAAGCCCTCGGCGCGCAGCAGCTGTGCGACGTGCGCGGTCGCCGCGCCGGCGTAGCCGTGCCCGCGGGCGGACGGCGGGGTGTAGACGGGCCCGATCCGGGACCAGCCCTGGATCGGGATCTGATGGCCCGCGAAACTCACCGGCTCTCCGTCGCGTTCCCACAACCACCAGCGCCCGGCGTCCACACGACGCCGGATCGCCGCCTCGTCCAGCACGGACGCCGTGCCGGACTCCTCGTCCATGGCCGCCAGCCATTCCCGGCACAGCGTGACATCGGATGCCGTTGCTCGGCGTGGCGCTCCTGGCACCTCCGGGATCCGCAGCGTGCCGAGCCGGTGCAGCCGAGTGGCGTAGCTCTGGTGGAAACCCTTCCCCAGCAGCGCGCACCAATGCTGGGCGAACGCGGTCGCGTCATCGGTGACGCCTTCGACGCCCGCGGTCTGCGGGACCACGTCGGCCAGTGCGCGAGCGACCGCCGGGATGCTTTCGGGCGGTAGTTCGCCCAGGTACACGTCACGACCGGCCACCCGCATGGCCGCGCCGACGACCGCGGCGTCCGCGCCGTGCACCGAGACGAAAAGCGACTTCTCGGCCGGGGTGTCCAGGCCCGTCACATGGTTGGCGACACTGGTGGTGATCACGGTATGCCGCAATGGATCGCGGAGCAGGAACGCCCCCGCGACCGAGCGGAACTCGGCAGCGTCGGTGGTGATCTCGATCCTCATGGAAATCACGGTAGGCGCCGAAATCGTTGCGTGCCCGCGTTTCTCGCGTCGTATGTGGACCCGGGGCCGAGCCGACCGGCCGGTTGTTCAGTCGGGTTCGCCGCCACCCGCGCGGAGTTTGAGCAGCACCAGTCCCGCGGTGCACGCGAGAATGAGCCCGGCGACGGTGATTTCGACGTGCAGGCCGGCGATGCCGAGCACCGCCCCGACGAGTCCGCCGATGAAGATCAACCAGGCGAGCGTCCGCGACAGAATCGTGGACAACGTGTGCGCCTGCTGATTCGACGCGGGATGCTGCGCCGTTGCCGACACCGCATCTTCCGCGGCGTGGGATGAACCACGCCGCGACGCTGTCGAGTAAGCTCCCATCATCTACTCCTCGATGACGCCGGTCAGAGAACCACTATCACGTTCTCACACAACGTGTCTCTCATCCTGAAACCGGCGTCTCACGCGTAACTTTGCTCACACACGCTACGACTCCGGGACGCCGGAAGATAGCGACACGTGCCCGCGACACGCCGAAGAGACCAATTCGATATCTGAATTGAGACCGTTTTACCCGCGCCGTCCGGCGTACCCCCAGCGACCACTCGCCTCGCCTGGCCGACCGGCCTCGATTATGGTGAGTCGACTCGATACACACGAGGAGCGTCACCGTTGGAAAGCAGCAGGGCCAAGATCGCCGGTCCGGCGATCGCCGCGGGAGCGGTTTCCATCGGACTCGTCCTGATCGGCGCCTGCGGCGTCGGCAGGCAGGACACCTACGTCCCGCCACCGCCGCTGAAGGCGGGCGAATACGCCGAACCCGTGGTGCACGAGAGCACCACCGGCACGACGACGCCCAAGGTCGTCATCCCGCCCTCGCCCACCTGGCGGATCGCGCCGGCCGATCAGCGGCGTCCGACCCCGTTCGCGGGCTTCATCAGCAGCACCACCGCCGAACCGTCCACGGGGAACCCGCACGAGGACACCTCGCAGGCCGCGCCGACGGAGGATTCGAGACCACCGGTCGCCGCGCGGACGCCCGCGAACGAGTCATCGGACGAGGCACCCACGCAACTGCGCACGGACCCACCGGCCGAAGACGAGTGATCCGCGGTGGTGCGTGCGTACGCACCACCGCGGCTCTGCTCACAGTTCGGGCAGCTCGTAATCGCCCACCCGGGAGCTGAGCACCCGCAGATGCTCGAGTCCGCTGCCGAGAGTGCGCTCGATCGCGGTCAACCGGGCGACGTAGTGGCCGACCGGGTACTCCGCGGTGACGCCGATGCCACCGTGCATCTGGATCGCTTCCTGCCCGACATGCCGGGCCGCGCGGCCGACCTGCAGCCGCGCGCGCGACGC
>NZ_BAFS01000222.1 GCF_000308415.1 Nocardia asiatica NBRC 100129
ATCGAAGCGATCACCCCGCAGACGTTGATGAACATCCGCCCGGTCGTCGCCGGAATCAGGGAGTTCTTCGGAACCTCGCAGATGTCGGTGTTCTTGGACGAGCGCAACCCGCTCGCGAGCCTGACCCAGAAACGCCGCCTGTCGGCGCTGGGCCCGGGTGGTCTGTCCCGGGAGCGCGCCGGTCTGGAAGTCCGCGACGTGCACTACAGCCATTACGGCCGGATGTGCCCGATCGAGACGCCCGAGGGCCCGAATATCGGGCTGATCGGGTACCTGTCGGTGTACGCGCGGGTGAATCCGTTCGGGTTCATCGAGACGCCCTACCGCAAGGTGGTCGACGGCCGGGTGACCGACGAAGTGGTCTACCTGTCCGCCGACCAGGAGGACCTGCACGTGGTGGCGCAGGCGAATGAGCCGCTCGATGCCGAGGGCCGGTTCATCGACGCGCGCATCGCGGTGCGCCGCAGGAATTCCGAAGTGGAACTGGTCGAATCCACCGAGGTCGACTACATGGACGTGTCGCCGCGTCAGATGGTGTCGGTCGCGACGGCGATGATCCCGTTCCTCGAGCACGACGACGCCAACCGCGCCCTGATGGGCGCGAACATGCAGAAGCAGGCGGTTCCGCTGATCCGCTCCGAGGCCCCACTGGTCGGCACCGGAATGGAGCTGCGCGCCGCGATCGATGCCGGTGATGTGGTGGTGAACGAGAAGACCGGAGTAGTCGAAGAAGTCTCCGCGGACTATGTCACGGTCATGCACGACGACGGTTCCCGGCGC
>NZ_BAFS01000221.1 GCF_000308415.1 Nocardia asiatica NBRC 100129
GGCCAGGCCCAGGACGTCACGGGTGATCTCGGGAGCGAAGATGGTCGACCCGATCCAGCAGCTGCCGATTCCCTCGGCGGCCAAGGCGACCAGCAGTCCCTGCACCGCGGCGCCCACCGCCACGGTGAACATGGTGCGTTCGTTGGCCCGTCTGCGCTCGTCCGGATAGTCGTGCGCGCCGTCCGGCACGCAGAACGGGATGATCACCTCCGGGGCGTCGAACAGGATGCGCCCGCGGGCGACGCGGCGCTCGACCCGCTCCGGCGCGAGCCCGTCGGCGGTCAGATCGGCGCGCCACTGCTGCGCCATCGCCTCGAGCAGGCGAGTGCGCCGCTCCGGATCGCGCAGCCAGACGAAGCGCACCGGGCGGGTGTGATGCGGCGCGGGCGCGGTCAGCGCGACCGACACCGCCGCGCGGATGCGTTCCGGATCCACCGGAGTGTCGGCGAACCGGCGGATCGAGCGACGCAGCAGGACCGCCTCCTTGCGACCGCGCTCGATCGCTTCGGCGGTGCCCAGCCAGAAGAGGTCATCGGTGCCGCCGCGCAGCAGATCGGCGGCGCTGGATCCGTCGTCGGCGACCGGCAGGCCGCGCACCACGGCGACCGGGACACCGCCGAGTTTGCCTTTGACCAGATCGGCGGCGGCGGCCAGTTCGTCCGCCACGGCCACCTGGGTGACGAACAACTCGTTGCCCTGCCCGTCGACCGCGCCCGCGTAGTCGTGCAGCACCCGCAGGCCCGCGGCGCCGATCGCCGCGTCGGTCTGGCCGTTGCGCCAGGCGCGGCCCATCGTGTCGGTGACGACCACCGCGACCGTCACGCCGAGCCGTTCGGCGAGCGCGGCCCGCAGCGCCTTGGCGCTGGCGTCGGGATCGGTGGGCAGCAGCACGAGTTCGCCCTGTTCGACGTTCGAGCCGTCCACACCCGAGGCCGCCTGCACGATGCCGAGCTTGTTCTCGGTGATCAGCGTGCGGCCCTTGCGGGCGAGCACCCGCACGGCCTCCTGGTCGACGAGCCTGCGCCGGGCGGCGTCGCGTTCCTCCGGGTCCAGCGGGGCCTCCACGATGCGACCCTCCACCTTGGCGACGATCTTGCTGGTGACCACCAGTACGTCACCGTCGGCCAGCCAGGGCGCGCAGCGGGCGATGTGCTCGGCGAGGTCGTCGCCGGGCCGGAATTCGGGCAGCCCGGTGACGGGCAGGATGCGCAGCTCTCCGGCCGCGTGGTCGGTCGGTGTGGTCACAGGGCGACTCCAGCGAGATCCAGCGCCTGACGCACCATCTCGGCGGTGGTGGGCGGGTCGGTCATCAACAAGGGCACGCTACGCACCGCCACGCCGGGCACGTCGGCGGTGTCGGTGCTGTGGATCAGCCAACCGTCCAGGATGCCGGTGGCCGAGCGGGCGCCGTAGTACCGGCCGATCGCCTCGGCCGTGGTCTCCACGCCGATCACCGACAGGCACTCGTCGGCCATACCGCGCAGCGGCTTGCCGTCGATCACACCGGACACGCCGATCACCTTGGCCGCGGTGGTGCGCAGGGCGCCGCGGATACCGGGCACGGCGAGGATGGCGCCGATGCTCACGACGGGGTTCGACGGGGCGAGGAGAACCACGTCAGCGGATTCTATGATATTGATCACATTCGGGGCAGGTTTGGCTTCATCCGCGCCAATTGTGGCGAATCCATGGGTGTGGATGTTCGCGCGGTAGCGAACCCACCACTCTTGAAAATGGATCGCGCGCCGTTCGCCAGGGTTGTCCGGATCGGTCACCACGACATGCGTTTCGCAGCGATCGTCGGTTGCCGGGATCAGTTTCACGCCCGGCTGCCACCGGTTGCACAGCGCCTCGGTGACCGCGGAGAGCCGGTATCCGGCGCGCAACATTTCGGTCCGGATCAGATGCGTGGCGATATCGCGGTCCCCCAGGCCGAACCAATCGGGCTGGGCGTGATATTTCGCGAGCTCCTCCTTGGCGTGCCAGCTCTCGCCGACCCGACCCCAGCCCCGGTCGGTATCGATGCCGCCGCCGAGGGTATACATGCAGGTGTCGAGGTCGGGACAGATCCGGAGCCCGTGCATCCAGACGTCGTCGCCGACGTTCACGATGGCGGCTACATCCGCCTCGGGCAGCAGCTCCCGGACGCCCTGCAGGAATCGCGCGCCACCGACGCCGCCGACCAGCACGGCGATCCGGGGTCCGTTCGCGGGCGAGGCGTCCGCTTGTTGTCCAGTCACATCCGCACAGCCTATGCCCTGGCGTGGCGGCTCCCATTCGCGGCAAATTTGCTGTTTATTTGCTATTGCAGATCACAAGTTGGGCTCGGAATGCGGCTGCGGATAGTAACGGAATAGCGACGGCGGCTTGACCATCGACGCGTCCGGCGTGTCTAATCACAGTCATGTCATTCCGGGGTCGCGCGAGAGTTCCACGCGCGAGCCAGTTTTCGAACAGATGTTCGCATCGGTATGACAAGCTCGGGGACGTCCGCGGGACAACGTCGCGGGGTATGGCCGTCGGTGCGCGTGTTGGTCCGACGGAAAGAATCATTCTGCGCTAACACACAGTGAGGAGGCGGAGCGTGGCCAATGAGATGGTCTCGCCGACCGATTCCACAGCAGGCGCAGCACGTGGCGTCTGCGCAGACAACGGCGGCTGGAAGGACCAAGAGGGGGGTGACGGAGTCACGGCGCCCCGGCTCAGCCTGGTCGTGACCGGCTTCGACGAGATGTTCGAATCCATCGAGGAGCAGTGGCAGGAGCGCGCCCTGTGCGCGCAGACCGATCCGGAGGCGTTCTTCCCCGAGAAGGGCGGCTCGACTCGTGAGGCCAAACGGATCTGCATGGGCTGCGAGGTGCGCGACGAGTGCCTGGAATACGCACTCGCGCACGATGAGCGCTTCGGCATCTGGGGCGGGCTCTCCGAGCGGGAGCGCCGCCGCCTCAAGCGCGGCATCGGCTGACAGACATCCGCGGGGCCCGGAGCCGCCCGTCCCACCAGGGCGCTCCGGGCACGCGCGACACGACCGGACCGATCTCGACCGCCTCGATGCGGACCACCGGCGCCGGCTGGCCTAGATTTTGTGTCATGGCACGTTCCCGTAAGCGTCGACCGCCGACCGCCCGGTCGGTGATCCGCCGCGGCCGCGGAGTCCGCGGGCCGATGCTGCCACCCACGGTGCCCGCTTGGCGGACCCGCGGCCAGAAGTTCGACCGGCTGGTGCTGGAGGCGTTCGCCCCGCTGGACACCCGCTGGCACGACCGGCTCACCAAGCTCGACATCGCGGTCGACGACGTTCCGAAAATCCGTCCGCTGCACCCCGATTCCGTCACTTGGCCGGATGAGGTGGTCGCCGACGGCCCGGTTCCCCTCTCCCGGCTCATCCCCGCCGGAGTCGACCGCCACGGCGCGGCGACCAGGGCGCGGGTGGTGCTGTTCCGCAAGCCGCTCGAGCTGCGCGCCAGCGATCCCGACGACCTGGTGGACCTGCTGCGCGAGGTCCTGGTCCAGCAGGTGGCCACCTACCTCGGCGTCGACCCGGACGTGATCGATCCGGAAGCCGAGTGAGTCGCACCCATCCAGGCGGCGGCGGCCCTCGAATGCCGTTGCGGGGCAGGCGCCGGCGCGAACACGTGTAGCCCGGCGCCGGTTGGGTAATCCGCTATTCCCCGGTTCGCGACGAACCTTTCGCGCCGCGCGCCCGCACGGGTCCGGTCGCGCGGGACATCGTCATCGAGCCGGGCACGTCGTCCAGAGCACACGCGACGCCCGGTGCCGGACTCGTTTCGCGACGCACGGACCGAGATTCTTCAAGCGTGTCTGTCCCCATCGACGCGCCAGGGGGGTTACTCTCATCGGCGTGATTCCCATGCGTCGTTGCTGCCGTCCAGGCTGCAAGAATCCGGCCGTCGCGACGCTCACCTATGTGTACTCGGACTCGACGGCGGTGGTGGGACCACTAGCGACGGTCGCCGAACCGCACTCCTGGGATCTCTGCGAAACGCACGGCTCACGAATCACCGCTCCGAAGGGCTGGGAACTGGTTCGCCACGAAGGTGGATTCTCCTCCAGCACACCGGATGACGACGATCTGACCGCGCTCGCGGAGGCGGTGCGGGAGGCCGGTCTGCGCCGCCGCCCGCCGGAGCACGAGCAGCGCGGCTATCGCGACTACGCTCCCCCGCCGCCGCGGACCACGCGAACCGGCCGTCGCGGCCATCTGCGCGTGCTGCCCGACCCGCCGTCCTGAACAGACGAGGACGGTGTCGGACCGGTTCGGCGCAACCACTAGGGTGGTGGGCATGACAGTCGCCCGCTCTGCCGAATTCGTGAACGCGGTGATCAAGGCCTACGACGTTCGCGGTGTGGTCGGTGATCAGATCGACGCGGAATTCGTCAGGGACGTCGGCGCCTCCTTCGCCCGGCTGATGCGCGCGGAGAACGCGCACCGGATCGTCATCGGACACGACATGCGGGACTCCTCGCCCGCCCTGTCGGCGGCCTTCGCCGACGGCGTGCTCGGCCAGGGCCTCGACGTGGTGCACATCGGCTTGGCCTCGACCGACCAGCTGTACTTCGCCTCCGGCCACTTGGACTGCCCGGGCGCCATGTTCACCGCCAGCCACAACCCGGCCCGCTACAACGGCATCAAACTGTGCCGCGCCAAGGCCCTTCCGGTCGGGCAGGACACCGGTCTGGCCACCATCAAGAACGAGCTGATCGAGGGCGTCCCCGGGTACCAGGGCGAGCGCGGCAGCGCGACGGAACTGGACCTGCTCAGCGAGTACGCGCGGTTCCTGCGCGGCCTGGTCGATCTCGGCGGCATCCGTCCCCTCACCATCGCGGTGGACGCGGGCAACGGCATGGGCGGCCACACCGTCCCCGCGGTGCTGGGCACGCTGCCGCAGGTGACGATCGTGCCGCTGTACTTCGAGCTGGACGGCAGCTTCCCCAACCACGAGGCCAATCCGCTCGACCCGGCGAACCTGGTGGACCTGCAGAAGCTGGTCCGCGAATCCGGCGCGGACATCGGCCTGGCCTTCGACGGCGACGCCGACCGCTGCTTCGTCGTCGACGAGAACGGCGAGCCGGTGTCGCCCTCGGCGATCACCGCCCTGGTCGCCGAGCGCGAGCTGGCCAAGGAGCCCGGCGCGGTGATCATCCACAACCTGATCACCTCCCGCGCGGTGCCGGAACTGGTGCACGAGCTGGGCGGAACGCCGGTGCGCACCCGGGTCGGGCACTCGTTCATCAAGCAGGAGATGGCCGCCACCGGAGCGGTGTTCGGCGGAGAGCACTCCGCGCACTACTACTTCCGCGACTTCTGGGGCGCCGACTCCGGCATGCTCGCGGCGCTGCACGTGCTGGCCGCGCTCGGCGAGAAGGACCGTCCCGTGTCGGAACTGATGGCCTCCTACGCGGGCTACGCGGCCTCCGGCGAGATCAACTCCACCGTGACCGACGCCCAGGCGCGGACGCTGGCCGTGGTGGAAGCCTTCGCGAACCGGGCGCACTCGGTGGACCGGCTGGACGGAGTGACCGTGCAGCTGGCCGACAACGCCTGGTTCAACCTGCGCGCGTCGAATACCGAGCCGTTGCTCCGGCTGAACGTCGAAGCCCGATCGGCGGAGGAAGTAGACGCACTCGTGACCGAGATCTTGAGCATCGTGCGCTCCTGACTGGAATAGTGGAATCACAGGCCTTGGATTCGCCCGACTCGGTCTCGGTGTGGCAGCTGGACCGGGTGGGCGCGGGGGCGGAAAAGACACAGCGCGATGAGGGGAGGTGGGACGCCCGATGATCGCTGGAACACCGGTGCTCGACCTCGACGATGCCGCATCACTCGAGGCCGCCGACGCAGGCGGCGCCCTTCGCTCGGCCGCTTCCGGCGGCGCCCAGGTACGTGCTACCGCGGCGGCCGTCGGTGAGGACGCGCTGGCCCGATTGGCCGATCTGCGCCCACGCAGCGTGGTATTGGTCTCCGGTTCCGGACGTGCCGCGCGGGCCGCCGGACTGCTCGTCGCCGCGCTCGGCGACCGTGCGGGCCTACCCGTCGTGCCCGCCGCCGCCCTCCCGCCGTGGGTGGGGCCGCTGGACGTCGTCCTGGTCTCCGGCGACGACGCGGGCGACCCCCGGCTGATCGACGCCGTCGACCGGGCGCTGCGCCGCGGCGCGGAGGTGGTCGTCGCCGCGCCGCACGAGGGTCCGCTGCGCGCCGCAGCGGCCGGACGCGCCGCCGTGCTGGAACCACGGGTGCGGGTGCTCGGGCACAACCGCCTGCTGCGCTTCCTGGCAGTCGGCATCGCGGTGCTGCGCGCGGTCGACCCGCAGCGCACCGGCGCCGCCGTCCCCGAACTCACCGAACTGGCCGATGTGCTGGACGCGGAGGCCCTGCGCGACGGCCCGCACAACGAGGTCTTCCGCAATCCCGCCAAGACGCTGGCCGCGCGCATGCAGCAGCGGGGCATCGTGCTCGCGGGCGATTCGCCCGCCGCCGCCGAACTGGCCGAGCACGGGGCCGAGGTGCTGCTGCAGTCCGCGGGCAAGGTGGCCACCGCGGTGGATCTGGCCGAGGCCGTGGCGGCGCGGACCAGGATGTCGGAGGCGGCAGGCGAATCCGCGCCCGACTTCGATCCGCTGTTCCACGACGAGGAACTCGACGGTCCCGCGCCGGTGGAGCGCATCCGGGTGTTCGTGCTCAGCGCCGATCGCGATCGCGCGGCCGCGCGCCGCCGCCTGGCGGTGTTCGGCGGCGAGGGTTCGAATCTGGTAGACGCCGATCTGGTAAACGCCGACGTCGATCTGCTGCACACCGAGATGACCGACCCCGCCGCCCCCGCGCAGGCCCGCGACGAGGAGTCCGCGCCCGCCAACGGCACCGAACTCGAACAGCTCGCGGTACTCGCGCTGCGGCTGGAGATGGCCGCCGCCTACCTGCGGCTGATCGGCTCGCGCAGCGCATCGGCCGACAGCCAGGGGCAGTACGGGGGCAGCTACTAGTGCACGAACTCGTTGGTGCGCTGCGCTCGTATGCCTGGGGCTCGCGCACCGCGCTCGCTCAGCTGTGCGGCAGGCCGGTGCCGTCGGCGCATCCGGAAGCAGAGTTGTGGTTCGGCGCCCACCCCGCCGACCCGGCGCACGTGAAGATCGGTGACCGCACCACGTCCCTGCTGGAGCTGGTCGCCGCCGACCCGGACCGGGAACTGGGTTCCGCCGCGGCGGAATTCGACGCCAAGCTGCCGTTCCTGCTGAAGGTCCTGGCCGCCGAGGAACCACTGTCACTGCAGGCGCACCCGAGCACGGAACAGGCGCGGGCCGGCTTCGAACGGGAGAACCGGGCGAAAGTGCCGCTGGATTCGCCGCTGCGCAACTACCGCGACGAGAACCACAAGCCGGAACTGGTCGTCGCGCTGGACCGATTCGACGCGCTGGCCGGGTTCCGCGAACCGCACCGCACGGTCGAGTTGCTGCGCGCGCTGGCGGTGGACGGCCTGCGGCACTACTGCGAACTGCTGGCCGCACAGCCGGATTCCGCGGGCTTGCGCACGCTGTTCACCACCTGGATCACGCTGCCGCAGCACGTGCTGGCCACGTTGCTGCCCGCGGTGCTGGACGGCTGCGTGCGATACCTGTCCGGCAAAGGCACGCGCGAGTTCACGGCCGAGGCGCGCACGACGCTGGAACTGGCCGAGGCATACCCCGGCGACGCGGGTGTGCTGGCGGCGCTGCTGCTGAACCGGGTGACGTTGGAGCCGGGCCAGGGATTGTTCCTCGCGGCCGGGAACCTGCACGCCTACCTGCGCGGGCTCGGCGTGGAGATCATGGCCAACTCCGACAACGTGCTGCGCGGCGGTCTCACGCCCAAACACGTCGACGTGCCGGAACTGTTGCGCGTGCTGGACTTCGAGCCGATCGGCCTGCCGGTCGTGCTGCCGGAACCCGCCGGCGACGGATCGGTACGCTACCGCACGCCCGCCCCGGAGTTCGCGCTGCGCCGCTTCGACCTGGTGGCCGGGTCCGCGCGGGTGCCGCTCACCGCGGCGGGGCCGGGCATCGTGCTGTGCACGGCGGGACGGGTGCGCCTGTTCCAGAACGGCTCCGCGCTGGAGCTCACCCGGGGCGGCGCCGCCTGGATCTCCGCCGCCGACACCGATATTCGCGCACAGGCGCTGGACGGCGCCGTCCAGCTGTTCTGCGCGTGCGTCGGCGCGACCGGCTGACCGAACCCGACCGCGGGCTCGCCGGTGGCCTAGTCTGGTCGCGGGTATCTCGGCGAACAGAGAGGACATGCTTCCATGTCGGCTGGTGGTGGCAAGAAGGCGATCGTCGCGGCGTTGACCGCGAACGCGGGGATCGCCGCGGCGAAGTTCGTCGGTGCGGCGATCACCGGCTCGGGGTCGATGCTCGCCGAGGCGGTGCACTCCGTGGCCGACACGGGCAATCAGGGACTGCTGCTGCTGGGGCAGCGGCGCGCCGCGAAGGAAGCCACCGAGCTGCACCCGTTCGGGTACGCGCGCAACCGCTACTTCTACTCGTTCATCGTGGCGCTGGTGCTGTTCACCCTCGGCTCCGGTTACGCCATCTACGAAGGCATCCACAAGATCCAGCACCCGGAGGAACTGACTTCGCCGATCGTGGCGATCGTCATCCTGGTGATCGCGATCGCCTTGGAGATCTACAGCTTCACCACGGCGGTGCGCGAGTCCGCGCCGCTGAAGGGTGATGCCGGCTGGTGGCAGTTCATTCGTAACTCGCGCAGCCCGGAACTGCCGGTGGTGCTGCTGGAGGACACCGGCGCGCTGGTCGGCCTGATCTTGGCGCTGGCGGGCGTCGGCCTGACCATGGTCACCCACGACCCGATCTGGGACGGCGTCGGCACCCTGGCCATCGGCGGGCTGCTCGGCGTCATCGCCGTGGTGCTGATCGTGGAGATGCAGAGCCTGCTGATCGGCGAGGGCGCCACGCCGGAGGAGGACCGGCAGATCCGGGCGAAGCTGGTCGACGACACCCGCATCGATCGGGTGATCCACCTCAAGACCCAGTACCTCGGCCCGGAGGAACTGCTCGTGGCGGCGAAGGTCGGCGTGGTGCCCGGTCTGGACGTCGCGGCGATCGCGAGCGCCATCGATGATGCCGAGTCCCGCGTTCGCGCGGCGGTCCCCGCGGCGCGGGTCATCTACCTCGAACCCGACCTCTACCGCACGCAGCCCGTCGAGGGCTGATCTTCCGGCGGGAACTCGTGCGCCGCTCAGCGGTGCTGAGCGGCGGGAGTCCGAAGCAGCTCGAGCGGATCGGTGCGGATGTCGAAGCGCTCGCGCAGGGCGTGCCGGGCGGCGTGCAGGCCGCTCATGCCGTGGACGCCGGGGCCCGGCGGGGTCGAGGACGAACACAGATAGACGCCGGGAATCGGTGTGGCGTAGGGGTTCCAGCGCGGAGCTGGACGGAAAGCGAACTGCCGCAGCGTCATCGCGCCCGCCGAGATGTCGCCGCCGAGGTAGTTCGCGTTGTGCGCGGGCAATTCGGCGGCCGTGATGACGTTCTTCGCCAGGATCAGATCGCGGAAGCCCGGCGCGAACCGCTCGATTTGGGCGATCACGTCCGCGCTGACATCGCGCGTGGAGCCGTTGGGCACGTGGGCGTAGGTGTAGAAGGTGTGGCCGCCCGCAGGGGCGCGGGTGGGGTCGACCACTCCGGGCTGGATGGTCAGCACATAGGGGCGTTCGGCGTGCCGCCCCATGGCCACGGCGTGCTCGGCGGCCATGGCCTCGGCGCGGGTGCCGATCACGTGCAGCGTTCCGGCCAGTGCGCAGCCCTCGGCCTGCCACGGCACCGGTCCGGAGAGCGCGAAATCGACCTTGCAGGCCGCGCCGCCGTAGCGGAAACGCCCGAGTCGCTTCGCGTACCGGGCGGGCAACCGGTGCTCGGCGATGCGCAGCAGTTCGGCGGGGGAAAGATCGAGCAGTACGGCGCGGGCGGTGGCGAACTCGTCCAGCGAATCCACCCGGTGCCCGGTGTGCACCCGGCCGCCGAGACGTTCGAGTTCGGCGATCATCGCGTCGGGGATCGCCTGACTGCCGCCGCGCGGAACGACCCAGCCCGCGGCATGGGCGAGGGCGCCGAGCATCAGTGCCGCGCCCGCGGCCGTGATCGCGCGCGGCGGGATGATCGCGTGGGTGGCGATGCCGGTCAGCAGGGCGGGCGCGACCTGCTCCCGGAAGCGGAGATTCCACAGCGGTGAGCCCTGCTCCAGTGTGCGCAGGCCGAAGCGGACGGCCGTCGCGAGCCCGGACGGGACGCGGCGCAGATCCGACATCGCGAGGTCGACCACCGCGGGCCAGCGCCGCACCAGCGGTGCGAACAGATTGCGCCATGCCGGTCCGTCGGGGCCGAGGTGCTCGACCGTCCGTTCCAGGTCCCGCCAGGCCAGTCCGGCGACGCCGCCGTCGAGCGGGTGCGCGTAGGAGACCTCCGGCGCGAGCAGTTCGACACCGTGGGCGGACAGATCGAACGCCCGGAACAGCGGGGAGGCGGCCGCCATCGGATGCGCGCCCGCGCACAGGTCGTGCCGGTAGCCGGGGAGCGTCAGCTCGGCCGTGCGCGAGCCACCGCCCGCCGCCTGCTCGGCTTCGTAGACCGCGACGTCGAGCCCGGCCCTGGCCAGGATCACCGCGGCGGCGAGACCGTTGGGTCCCGAGCCGACCACCACCACATCAGCCATGCCCCCACGCTACCGGCCGGCCCGCCTTCGGCTCGCTCGCCGACATGCCGACTCCCAGCGGTCCGAGCGATCGCCGGTGATATGGAACACAGCCGCCGGCCACCGACGAAATCCGAAGCCTCACTCCGTCCTCACCATCGAACGCACGAACAGCAAGGAGAACGACCATGGCGACCAAGCCGCACGGCCCCGCGTCCTACTTCCCCTCCATCGAGGCCAAGTACGGCCGCGCGATCGAGGAGTGGAAGGCCGCCATGCGCGACACCGGACTGACCTCGCACAAAGAACTGGTCGAGTGGCTGAAGACCGAGCACGGCTTCGGGCACGGCCACGCCACCGCACTCACCCAGCACCACCTCCACCCGGAGAAGTGGGCGGCCTGACCCGGACGCGACGCAGGGCCCGCTGATCCTGCGGGCCCTGCGTGGTGGGCTGCTGCCTGCAACCGGTCCAGCGCGGACGGGTGCCGGCTGCGCCCCTATGCCTTGACCAGGTCCACGGTCTCGGCCTCCCGCGTGACCGGAGCGCCCGGCGCGCCGTGGTCGTCGTCGACCATGGTCCGCTCATCGAAAGGCATCCTGCGTTCGAGCACCTCACGCACCCGGTCCACGTCGACGGTCTTGGTCCAGGTGCCGATCAGCACCGTGGCGACCGCGTTGCCGGAGAAGTTGGTCAGCGCCCGCGCCTCGGACATGAAGCGGTCGATGCCGACGATCAGGCCGACGCCGTCGAGGAGTTCGGGCCGGTGACTCTGCAATCCGCCCGCCAGCGTGGCCAGCCCCGCACCGGTGACGCCCGCCGCGCCCTTGGAGGCGACGATCATGAACAACAGCAGCCCGAGTTGCTCGCCGATGGACAGCGGCTTGCCCATCGCCTCGGCGATGAACAGCGACGCCATGGTCAGGTAGATGGCGGTGCCGTCGAGGTTGAACGAATACCCGGTCGGCACGACGACGCCCACGGTGGAGCGTTCCACGCCCATGTGGTCCATCTTCGCGATCAGCCGTGGCAGCGCCGACTCCGAAGAGGAGGTCGCGACGATCAGCAGGTACTCCCGCGCGAGGTAGCGGACCAGCTTGAAGATCGACACCCGCGACACGCTCCACAGCAGCACGCCGAGCACACCGAAGACGAACACCAGGCAGGTGAGATAGAACGCGACCATGAGCGTGCCCAGCTTCACCACCGCGTCCAGGCCGGTCTTGCCGACCACGTTGGCGATCGCGCCGAACGCGCCGATCGGCGCCAACCACAGGATCATCACCAGGATCCGGAACACGAGCTTCTGCAGCAGCGCCACGCCGCGCACGATCGGCTCGCCCGCCGTACCCATGGCCTGCACCGCGAAACCGACCAGCAGCGCGACGAACAGCGCCTGCAGGACATTGCCGGTGGTGAGCGAGGACAGCAGCGTGGAAGGGACGATGTTCTGGATGAATTCCCAGGTGCCGCCCGCACCGTGCGCGGTGTCGGCCAAGTCGTGACCGGCTTTGGTCGACTTGGCGATGTTCAGGCCGGTGCCCGGTTGCAGCAGATTGCCGACGACCAGGCCGATCCCGAGCGCCATGGTCGACATGACCAGGAAGTACCCGATGGCCAGACCGCCGACTTTGCCGACGGTGGCCGCCGCCCGCACCGAGCCGATTCCGAGCACGATCGTGCAGAAGATGACCGGAGCGATCATCATCTTGATGAGGTTGACGAAGATGGTTCCCAGCGGAGCGAACGACTGCGCGACGCCGGGAGCCAGCCAGCCGACGAGAACGCCCGCGACCACCGCGACGATGACGGCCAGATACAGCCAATGGGTGCGGTCGCGCCGCGTTCGTGCCGAGTCGTTCATAGCGAGGATTTCCCTTCGAAGGTACCGAAGCGAGGTCGCTGACGCTCGCCAGGCAGAATGATGGTCGGCCGGGTGATCCTGGTCACTGTTTGGTGCATTACGTTCAGCGGAGGAAGAGCTTGTGAGACGCGGTCGGCTCTCCCTCGCCGGTCAGGCATTCGTCTTCCAGTTGGTCGTGCTCGCGGTGATGATCGCGATCGGTGTGGTGCTCGCGGTGCTGGACGCCAGGCACGACAGCGACGTCACCACCACCCGCGAGGTCACCGGCGTCGCGATCACCGTCGCCCGCGCGCCTTCCACCGTGGCCGCGCTCGGCGCACCCGATCCGACGGCGCTGTTGCAGCCGGTCACCGAGGAGATCCGCCGCGAGACCGGCATGGATTTCATCGTGGTGATGGCACCGGACCGGACCCGCTACACACACCCCAACCCGGCGATGATCGGTCTGCCGTTCAGCGGCACCATCGATCGCGCGCTGGCGGGTGAGACCTTCACCGAGACCTTCACCGGCACCCTCGGCCCCTCCATCCGGGCGGTGACCCCGGTCTACGACGACGGGCGGATCGTCGCCCTGGTCTCCGCGGGGGTGACCCGTGCGAAGATCGGCGACCAGGTCGCCACCCAGCTCCCGGTGATCCTCGGCGTCGCGGGGGCCGGTCTCGTGCTCGCCGCGGGCGGATCGTTCCTGCTCAGCCGCAGGCTGCGGCGGCAGACCCACGGCCTGGCGCCCGACGAGCTGCGCGCGATGTACGAGCACCACGACGCCGTCCTGCATTCGGTGCACGAGGGCCTGGTGGTGTTCGGATCGTCCGGCGAGGACGCCGAGGTGGTCAACGACGAGGCGCGCCGCTTGCTCGACCTGCCCCCGGGCGATGTGCGGCGCAGCGACCTCCCGCTGTCGCTACAGCGGATGAGCTGGGGCACCGTGCGCGACGAGATGCACGTGACCACCGACCGGATCCTGCTGGTCAACCAGGACACCGTCTCGTGGGACGGCAGGCCGATCGGCACGGTGATGACCATTCGCGACCACACCGAATTGCAGGCGGTGATGGGCGAACTCGACTCCGTGCGCAGCTTCGCGGAATCGTTGCAGGCGCAGGCGCACGAGTCCGCCAACCGGCTGCACACCGTGGTCACCATGGTGGAGCTGGGCCGTCACCAGGAGGCCGTCGAGTTCGCCACCGCGGAACTCGAGCTGTCGCAGTCGCTGATCGATCGGCTGTTCGCCGCGGTGGGGGCGCCCGCCCTGGCCGCTCTGCTGCTCGGCAAGGTGAACCAGGCGGCCGAACGCGGCATCGAGCTGACGATCACCGACGACACCGCCCTGGACTCGGTGGATCCGCTGTCGCCGCACGAAACCGTGACGCTGGTCGGCAATCTCGTCGACAACGCGCTCGATGCCGCGGCGGGCAGCGCGTCCGGCTGGGTGGAGGTCACCCTGCGCCACCAGCGGGCGGACGCCGCGGACGAGTCGATGCTCTACATCCGGATCGCCGACAGCGGCCCCGGCATGTCGGCGGAGATGTTCGCGCGCGCGTCCCAGCGCGGCTATTCGACCAAAGCCGACCACCACGGGCTCGGTCTCGCACTGGTCCACCGGCTGGTGGCCCGCCACGGGGGAAGCATCCGCACCCAACGGGATCCCGAAAGCGCGGTGACCGTGACGATTCCACGAAAGGAAGCACGATGATCCGTGTGCTTATCGTCGAGGACGAGCCGTTGATCGCCGAGGCGCACCGCGCCTACGTGGAGCGCATCGCCGGATTCACCCCCGTCGGTGTCGCCCATACCGGCCGCGAGGCGATGCGCGCGGCGGCCGACGCCGCGGCCGAGGGCACGCCGATCGACCTGGTGCTGATGGACATCGGCCTGCCGGACGCCAGCGGGCTCGACGTCGCGGCCGCGCTGACCGGCTTGGCGCCGCGCCCCGACGTCATCGCCATCACCTCCGCGCGGGACCTCGCCATGGTGCGCACCGCCGTGTCGCACGGCGTCGTGCTGTATCTGCTGAAGCCGTTCACCTTCGCCGCGTTCCGCGACAAGCTGGAGCGTTATCGCGAGTTCCGCACCGCGCTCCCGGCCGGGGAGAGCGCCATCTCCCAGAACGACATCGACCGGGCGCTCAGCGCGCTGCGCACCCCGGACCAGCGCGCCGCCACCCCGAAAGGCGTCGCGCCGCAGACTCTCGACGAGATCTCCCGCACCGTGCGCGCGGCCGAGGCCGAAGGCGTCACCGCGGCGGACACCGCGTCCTCGATCGGGGTCTCGCGCATCACCGCATGGCGCTATCTGGAGAAACTGGCCGACGACGGCTTGGTGGTGCGGCGCTCGGACTACGGCAGGGCGGGACGCCCGAAGACCCGCTACGTCTGGAAGACCACGACCGGCTGATCAGACCGGCTCCGGCGCGGGCGCGCGCTGACCGAGCCGCACCGGCATCCGTTCGTAGCCGTGCAGCGTGAACAGCGCGCGCCGCTTCGGCGGACCGTCCAGGCGCAGGTCGGGGAACCGCTCGAACAGGGCTCGCAGCGCGTGGACGCCCTCCATCCTGGCCAGGCTCGCCCCGAGGCAGACGTGCACGCCGCTGCTGAACGACAGGTGCTCCTTGGCGTTGTCGCGTCCGACGTCGAACCGCCCCGGTTCGGCGAAGACCGCGGGGTCGCGGTTGGCGCCCGCGAGCGACAGCACCACGGTGTTGCCCGCGCGCACCGGGATGCCGTCGATCTCCACGTCGGTCAGCGCGGTCCGTGCCGTGGTCTGCACCGGTGAGTCGAAGCGCAGGATCTCCTCGACGGCGTTGGGCCACAGCTCCGGATCCTCGCGCAGCCGCTCCAGCTGATCGGGATGGGCCAGCAATTGCGCGGCACCGTTGCCGATCAGGTTGACCGTCGTCTCGAAGCCCGCGCCCATGAGCAGGCTCGCGGTGGCCTTCAGCGCGTAGGAGTCCAGCTCGCCCGCGGTGACCAGGCTGCTGAGGACGTCGTCGCCCGGGGCACGGCGCAACCGTTCGATGTGCTGGTCGAGGTATTCGTTCATCACCTCCATGGCCAGCAGTGCCTTGCGATGCGCGCGCCACGGGATGCCGACGTCCAGCAACGGCGTCATCCGGTCACCCCAGTCGAGGAACCGCGCCTTGTCCTCGTCGGGGAAGCCGAGCATCTCGGAGATGATCGCGATCGGCACCTGGGCGGCGAAGGAACGGATCAGATCGGCCGAACCGGGCGAGGGCAGCGCGTCCAGCAATTCCTCGGTGACCGTCTCGACGCGATCGCGCAACCTGCGGATCGCGCGCGGGGTGAACGCCGAGGCGACCGGCTTGCGCATCGCCGTGTGCTCCGGCGGATCGATCACCAGCATGGACGGCGGCTCGACCGGATTCGGCGGCAGCGGGAAGCGCTCGGCCAGCTTCTGCATCGGCTTGGGAATGTTGAAGCTCTCCGTGGTGCGCACGCCGAAACGGTTGTCGCGCAGGATGGAGCGGCACAGCTCGTGATCGAAGGTCGCCCAGGCGATCGAGGTGCGCAGCAGCCGCCCCTGCCCGCGCAACCGCTCGATCAGCGGATATGGGTCGTCGAAACCGGCGGGCCCGCCCATCAGCTCGGCGAACGGGTCGCCGCGGCGCGCCTGCAACCGCAGCGCCAGACGAGGCGCGCCCTGCACCGACAACCAGCGGAACCAATAGTGTGGCCTCATACTCCAACCCCGTCGTTGTGCGATGACTCCACCGTACGGAACGCCGCCGAGTTGTAAAACGTCCTCAGGTCGGATCGGCGCCTATACCGTGGTAGGAGCCGCTGCCGGGCGCTGATCGCGGGACCGCGGCGCCGCTCACCCGCGTTGCGCGGTCACCCGTTCCGACGCGATGCGCCGGTCCCGCAGCGCCGGATCCGGATTGACCACCTGCACCAGCGACGCGCCCGCGGCGAGCACCGCGAGGTAGCCGTCGATCAGTTCGGCGGGCGTCTCCCACGGCGTGCTGGACAGCACCCGGTCGCCCTCGGTGAAACCCTGCAGCACCGCCGATCTCCTGGCTTCGGCGAGCACCTCGGCGACCGGCATGCCGTCCAGCGCGACACCGGCGCCGCGGGGCAGGAACTGGTCGCCGTGCACGCGCACCGAGGTGGCGAAATCGGTGACGCCCACCGGCAGGTCGCGCACCGGGGCGCCCATGGCGTCCAGCGACAGCGCCGCGACCTCGCCCGCCCCGTCGGCCTCGTCCAGGCGGTCCGGGGTCACCAGGGCCAGATCGGCGTCCACGTCGGGGCGCAGCACCACCTCGGTGCCCGCCCACCAGCAACCCAGCAGCACCGCGGCGGTCTGCCAGTGCGCCGGGAGCAGCACGGCGACCCGGGCGCCCGGGCTCAGACCGAACTCGTCGCGGATCAGGTTGGCGGTCTTGGCCGCCCAGTTCGCCAGCGTCGCGCCGGACAGTTCGATGCGCGCTCCGGTGGCGTCGTCGTAGTAGGTGACGCGCGGGCCCGCCGGTTCACGAGCGAGGATCGGATCGAGTACCGCTTCGGTGAGAGTGTGTGCCTGGTCGATGTCACGCATGTTTCAGTTCACGCATTTCGGTCCGTTCTGGCCTGCGTCGATCGGTGGAGCGGGCGGGACTGGTGTGGCTGCCGACGACGTGCCGGACAGATCGAACACCCGGCTCGCCGACGAGCCCGGACCAGAATAGTCGCTCGCCAGCACGACGCTCACCGTATCCGGCGACAGGGACGGATCCGCGACCACCGTCAGCCCGCCGAGCGCCTTGGCCACCGCCTGCGCCTTGGGGCTCGCCGTATCCGCCGCGAGCACCCGGCTGCCGGTGACGCGGTTGCCGCTGTAGTTGGACACCGTGCCTTGGCGGAATCCTTTGGCGCTCAGCGCCTGCGCCACCTCCGCCGCGAGCCCGCCGATTCCGCCCGCGTTGTAGACGCTGACGGTCACCGTGGCCGGATCGAAGCCCGGCTCGGCGTTGCGTGTGGCCTTGCCGTCGCCGACCAGCGAGGCGATGTAGGACTTGACCGCCTTGGGTTCGACCTTGACCACGGATTCGCCGCTGCTGGTCTCTCCGTTGAGATCGGCGACCGGGATGGTCTCGAACTTCACCTGGCCGCCGGACAGATCCTTCAACCGTTGCAGGAACGACAGCACGTCCCAGTCCTCGTCGAGCACGATGGTCCGGCCCACCGCGTCGCTGAGTTGCTGGAGTTTGACCGGATTGGCCAGCGTCTTCGCGCTGAGCACCTGTCGCACCAGCTGCGCCATGAACACCTGCTGGCGCACGATGCGGTCGATGTCGCCGCGCTCCAGATCGTGGCGCTGACGCACGAAGCTCAGCGCCCTCGGCCCGTCCAGGCGTTGACGTCCCGCGGGGAAGCGGGCGCCGGACATCCATTCGTCGACCGGGTTCCGCAGGCACACCTCGACCCCGCCGACGGCGTCGGTGAGCAGGGCGAAGCCGAGCAGGCTCACCTCGGCGTAGTGGTCGACGGTGATGCCGGTGAGACCGGCCACTGTCTTGATCAGCGCCTGCCTGCCCGCCTGGGTGGACTCGCGCTCCGCGTCGGTCGCGGCGACCCCTTGATCGATCAGCTTCTGCAACTGGGCCGCCTTGGTGGCGCCGTAGGCCGAGTTGATCTTGCCCATGCCGAGGCCGGGGAGGTTGACGTAGGAATCGCGCGGAATGGAGATCGCGGTCGCCGAACGTCCGTCGTTGGGTACCCGCAGCAGCACGATGGTGTCGGTATTGGTGCCCACCTCGTCACCCGCGTGCAGCATGGCGCGCTCGGCGTCCGACAGCGGGTTGCCGTGCGCGTCGGTGCGACTGTCCACGCCCACCAGCAGGATGTCCACGGCACCGTCGCGGCTGCCGCCGAGACCGAGATCGCCGATGCGCTCGATGTCGGCGACCAGCGCGTCGACACTGCGCCAGGCGAAACCGGTGAGCGCGAGCACGATCACCGCGGCGGCCGCCGCGAGCACGCGCAGCGGTCGGTACGACCGGCCGCCCGCTCCGGTCGGACGCGACGACGCCGATGTACCCCTCCGCTGCGACAAGTCTGCATCCTCTCGCCGAAACTCGGTCCCTGGCGACGCGTGCGCAACCGATCCGCCACCCATGGTCACCGCTCGCCCCGCCCGGTTTCGGGATCCCCCGATAGCTCAAGGCTATCGAACGGTTATCGCGAACGGCCGCAACCGCGGACATGGCGGCGTGCCAGACTGGCGCCCGTGACCGACCCCACCGCACCCGCGTCCACCGTATCCGCCCGCCTCGTCGTCACCGGGGCGCGCGGACAGGTGGGCCGGGAACTGCGGCGTCTCGCTCCGGCCGCCACCGGGTACGGACGCGCCGAACTCGACATCACCGACCCGGCCGCCGTGCGCGCCGTGCTCGCGCCCGGCGACGTGGTCCTGAACTGCGCCGCCTACACCGCCGTCGACCAGGCCGAAACCGACATCGAAGCGGCGTACGCGGGCAACGCCACCGGACCAGCCGTGCTCGCCGACGTCTGCGCCGACCTCGGCGCCCGGCTGATCCATCTGTCCACCGATTACGTCTTCCCAGGTACCCAGGAACGGGCCTACGACACCCAGGATGTGACGGGACCGACCTCCGTGTACGGGGCGTCCAAGCTCGCCGGCGAACAGGCGGTGCTGAGCCGCTGCCCGAACGCGCACGTGGTGCGCACCGCGTGGGTATACACCGGGCGCGGCGGCGATTTCGTCGCGACCATGCTGCGGCTGGAGCGCGAGCGCGACACCGTCGACGTGGTCGACGACGAGGTCGGCTCGCCCACCTACGCCGCCGATCTTGCCGCCGCGCTGCTGGAGCTGGCGGGCCGACCGGACGCCCCGCGCGTGCTGCACGCCACCAATGCCGGGCGAGCCAGTCGATTCCAGCTCGCCCGCGCGGTGTTCGCGGAGGCGGGCGCCGATCCCGAGCGCGTCCGTCCGTGCGATTCCGCCGCCTTCCCCAGACCCGCACGCCGCCCGGCGTATTCGGTGTTGTCGCCGCGGTCCTGGAACGACGCCGGGCTACGGCCGCTGCGGGATTGGCGGACCGCGCTGGGAGACGCGCTGGCGCGGCGGTCCGGCTAGGGCGGGGCAGCGGCGTCGCGCCGGCCGTGCGCGGCCATCGGCGAACGGCGTGCGGCCGCGCCCACTAGAGTTGACTGCCGTGAGTGAATCCGATTCCGCCGCGCCCGCCGGCCTGGCCGTCGTCACGGTGACCTACTCGCCAGGCGAGCACCTCGAGCACTTCATCACCACCCTCGCCGGTGCCACCGCGGAGAAACCCCAGGTGATCCTCGCCGACAACGGGTCGGTGGACGGTGTGCCGGAGTTGGTCGCCGAGGCGAATTCGCATGTGCGGCTGCTGCGCACCGGCGGCAACATCGGCTACGGTGGCGCCATCAACCGGGCGGTCGCGGAGATCGATCCCGGCATCGAGTTCATCGTGATCGCCAACCCGGACATCCGCTGGGGCACCGATTCGATCGACAAATTGCTCGCCGCCGCCAAACGCTGGCCGCGCGCGGGCGCGCTGGGGCCGCTGGTGCTCGAGCCGGACGGCAGCGTGTACCCGTCGGCTCGCCGGGTGCCCGGCCTGCTCGACGGCGCCGGGCACGCGATCCTGGGCACGGTGTGGAAGTCCAACCCGTGGACCCGCCGGTACCGGCAGGAGAACGAGGAGATCTCCGAGCGGGCCGTCGGCTGGCTGTCGGGGTCGTGCCTGCTGGTGCGGCGCGCGGCGTTCGACTCGATCGACGGCTTCGACTCCCGCTACTTCATGTACATGGAGGACGTCGACTTCGGCGACCGCATGGGCAAGGCGGGCTGGCACAACGTGTTCGTGCCGGAGGCCGAGGTCACCCATGCCAAGGGGCACGCGGCGGGCCGCCATCCCGAAGTGATGCTGCCCGCCCACCACGCCAGCGCCTACCGGTTCCAGGCCGACCGGCATCCGCACTGGTGGCAGGCTCCGCTGCGGCTGGCGTTGCGGGCCGGACTTGCGGTCCGCTCGCGGATTGCGGTTCGATCTGCCCTGCGCCAGCAGGCGCGCGACGCCGGATAGCAGGCGGCGGCGAGAACGACCTTGTGAACAGGGGAGCTTGATGGCAGGTAATGCAGGCACCGACGCGGTGATCCTGGTCGGCGGGCAGGGCACGCGGCTGCGTCCGTTGACCCTCTCGGCGCCCAAACCGATGCTGCCGACGGCCGGACTGCCGTTCCTGACCCATCTGCTCGCCCGCATCGCGGAGGCCGGCATCACCCACGTGGTGCTGGGCACGTCGTTCAAGGCCGAGGTGTTCGAGGAGCACTTCGGCGACGGCTCCGACCTCGGTTTGGAGATCGAGTACGTCACCGAGACCGAACCGCTGGGCACCGGTGGCGCCATCCGCAACGTGCTACCCAAGCTGCGCGCGGACAACGTGATGGTGTTCAACGGCGACGTGCTCGGCGGCACCGATCTCGGCGCGGTGCTCGACACCCACGAGTCGACCCGCGCGGACGTGACACTGCACCTGGTCCGGGTCAGCGACCCGCGCGCGTTCGGCTGTGTGCCCACCGACGAGAACGGCCGGGTCACCGCGTTCCTGGAGAAGACCCAGGACCCGCCGACCGACCAGATCAACGCCGGGTGCTACGTCTTCCGCCGCGAGTACATCGAGAAGATCCCGGCCGGGCGTCCGGTGTCGGTGGAGCGGGAGGTCTTCCCCGCCCTGCTGACCGAGGGCGCGCGCGTGCAGGGGTACGTCGACGCTTCCTACTGGCGCGACATGGGCACGCCCGAGGACTTCGTCCGCGGTTCCGCAGACCTGGTCCGCGGTATCGCGCCCTCCCCCGCGCTACCCGGTCAGCGGGGCGAATCGCTGGTCCACCCGGGTGCGGGCGTCGCTCCGGGGGCGCTGCTCATCGGCGGGACGGTGGTCGGCCGCGGCGCCGAGATCGGCGCGGGCGCGCGCTTGGACGGCGCGGTGGTCTTCGACGGCGCGGTGATCGAGGCGGGCGCCACGGTGGAGCGCACCATCATCGGCTTCGGCGCGCGCATCGGCCCGCGCGCGCTCGTCCGCGACGGCGTCATCGGAGACGGTGCGAACATCGGCGCCCGCTGCGAACTCCTGCGCGGGGCCCGCGTCTGGCCCGGTGTGGAGATCCCCGACGGCGGAATCCGCTTCTCGACCGACGTCTGAGGCACGCACCGCCGGCGCGCACGAGGCGCGGCGACGATCCGCGCCATAAGCATCCGGCTTCGGGCACGCGGGCGACCGCACACGTGGCTGGTGCGGCGGCCGGTTCTCCACCGGGACGCCGCACGTCGAACTCCGATCTCGGCGGCCGACGCCTCCATCGCCCGCCCCGGTGGAGCCACGCACGCGGCGGTGCGAAAGCGCCTGCTAGGAGAACCCGACGGCTTGCTGTCCCCAGGCGGTGTGGAGGTCGCGGTCGGGGTCGTCCACGACGCGGTCGACGCTGTCGATGAGCAAGGTCGGGCGGGCCGCGAGGCGGTAGGGCGGCCAGTGCTTGGAGCCGTCGAGGGCGGCGGGAACGCCGTGGGCGGCGAAGGCCAGCCAGCGGCGTATCATGCGGCCGGAGACTTCCATGGCCGCTCTGCGGCCGCCGAGCCAGAAGGTCGGGTCGAGGTTCAGCGTGCCGAAATTGCCGAAGACGTACGGCAGTTCGGTGGCGTGCCCCGCGCCGACCCGGGCCGCCCGCAGCATCGGGGTGGCGTAGTCGAAGCGGTACATCCACGTCGGCGAGTGCTCGGCATGACCGTCGGCCACCCAGTGCGCGGGCATTCGGAACGCCGCGTCGGTGGACATCGCCAGGGCCCCGCGGGCCTTGTTCAGGTCCGGGTACGCGGAGGTGATCTCGGCGATGCGTTCCGCGGACATCTCCGGGTGGCTTGCCGCGACATCCCGCAGCATCGCGTTCACCGCGTCCGGGGTCACCGGCATGATCGGCGAGCGCAGCAACCGGAACAGCGACGCCTCGTCCCGGTTGGTGCCGATGATCAGCGGAACCCGGTGGGAGCCTCCCCGCTGGAACCGGTCGATCGGGTAGGTCGGCAGCAGATCGCCGTCGACCACGGGCGTGGCCGCCAGCCTGCCGGGCTCCTTCAGCGGTATCTCGTCGAGCAGGACGCCCGCCGCCGCGACGATCCGGTCGATCGGGCATTCCAGCAGTTCTGCGGCCCTGTTCGCGGGCAGCTCGATCAGCTCGAGAAAACGCCGCGCCACCGTCGCGGCCCGCTCCGGCCCGAACACCGTGGTCGCGGGCGGACTCTGCGCGATCGCCTTGTGGAACAGGCCGGCGGCGCGGGGCGCGGTGAGCAGCGCGGTGACGCAACCCGCGCCGGAGGACTCGCCGAACAGCGTGACGTTGCCGGGATCGCCGCCGAACGCGGCGATGTTGTCGCGCACCCACTCCAGCGCGGCGATCTGGTCGTGCAGGCCCAGGTTCGGCGCGAACTGCTCGCCGAGTGAGGACAGATCGAGGAAGCCGAGCGCGCCGAGCCGGTAGTTGACTCCGACGACCACGACGTCGCCGGTCGCGGCCAGTTTGCGCCCGTCGTAGATCTGCTGGGCGGCGGTACCGAGGCAGTACGCCCCGCCGTGCAGCCAGACCAGCACCGGGCGCGGCTCGGCGTCCGGGACGCGCGCGGGATCGCCGGTCTCCGGGCGCGGTGACCAGACGTTGAGCCACAGGCAGTCCTCACCCATGGTCAGGCCCGAGTCGATGGGAACCATCGTGCCCATCGTTTGCGGTGCGATCTGCCCGAACGAGGTGCAGTCGCGCGTGCCGTCCCAGGGCCGCGGGGGCTGCGGCAGCGCGAAACGGGCCGGTCCGGCGGGGGCGGCCGCGTACGGGATGCTGCGCCAGACCGACACCGCGCCTTCGCGCAGGCCGCGCACGTCACCGTAGACCGTTCGAGCGATGGGCTCGGCGAAACCGTCGGGACCGGGCAACTCCTCGGAGAACTGAGCGCGCATCGCGGACCTCCTCATACTTCTTTTTCGAGAGTACGTCGAAGATCAGCAGGGCAACGTTTCGATGCCGAGACATTGCTGCGTCGGCTCGTATTCATCCGCTGTTCAGGCCGTTGCCGACCGCTCGGGTGTCGAATCGGTCACCGACGGCACGCTGGGGACACTCATCGCGCGCTGTTCGGCCCTCGAACGGATTCGGCGCGCGGATTTCGGCGCGGTCCGATCCGGACGCGCCGAAGCGCAGGCCCTAAACTGAGCGGATGCCGAGTTACAGCTATCGGTGCCGCAGCTGCGGTGACACGTTCGAGGTGACCCGCCCGATGGCCGAGTCGTCCGCGCCGGCGACCTGCCCGATCGGCCACGACGATACGGTCAAACTGCTGACCACCTTCGCCACCGTCTCCCGGGGCGGCGGGAGTGCGCCCACGCCGAGCCCGGCGGCGCCTGCGGCGGGTGGCGGCTGCTGCGGTGGCGGCTGCTGCGGCTGACGCCCGGGTTCAGTCCCGCCGGTCGACGTGACCGAGGTCGCGCTCGGGTGCGACCCGGTCGCGCACCCGCTGCTTCAGCACCGCGATGTCGGGAAATCCGCCGTCGGTCTTGCGTTCCCAGATCTGTTCGCCGTCGACGGTGATCCGGAAGATCCCGCCCGAACCCGGGCGCAGCGCGACTTCGTCCAGGTCGGTGGCGAACGTGCTCAGCAATTCCTGCGCCATCCAGCTCGCCCGCAGCAGCCAGCGGCATTGGGTGCAGTACTCGATCGCGACGCGTGCCATGCCCGTGGACGCTACCGGTCAGGCGTCGTGCGTGCCGTCCAGGTACGCCCAAGCGCCGTCGGAACGGGCGAATCTGCTGACCTCGTGCAGCGCGCCCCGGCCGGTCGCGTCCCGGTAGTGCGCGACGAACTCCACCGTGCCGGAATCCTCGAACAGTCCCCCGCCATCGGTCCGGGTGATCTCGAGGAACAGCCAGCGCTGGGCGGGATCGAGCGTCAAACCGGTCGGTCGGGTGCGCGGATGCCAGGATCGCAGCAGGTAGTCCGCGTCGCCCACCGCGAACGCCGTGTAGCGCGACCGCATCAGCGCTTCGGCGGTGGGAGCGGGACGCTCGCCGCTCAGCACCGGGCCACAGCACTCGTCGAAGGATTCGCCACGCCCACACGGGCATCGCCGTGCGCCGCTCATACCGCCGTCCTTCCGTGGCCGGTGCCCGTCATGCCCACGCTCACTATCGCCAGTCCCATCCGTGCATAATCCGTTCCCCTTCCGGCCGAGCGGTGCGCGATGCGCGAGCCCGCCCGATCTCCGATCATGGTCCGCTCACCACCGGGCACTATCCCGGCCGGAACGGTCCCGCCGTCAGCACGCTCGTGCCCAACTCCGGTCACGATGGTGCACGCCGTGCCTTTCGCGTCGGACGGACCTCTGGCGGTGGGGCGCCAACGTGGCCTCCGGTCCTGCTACCTCACGCCGTCGATCTTGCCGCCGACTTGTCGTGCGCGCTATCGCCGGGGCTGTCCGGTCAGCACACCGTGCGATCCTGCCGCGCCGGCCGTCCGCACACGACCACGAGGCCGGTCCTGGTGGCCCCCAAGAGGGCACGACCGTCGGGTCACTCCCGGTGCGCTCGGACCGCCGCCAGGTCCGCGGCCAAGGCGACCGTTTGCTCGCGCCAGCGCCGCAGATCGGTGACGCTCGGCGCGAGTTCGTAGTCGTGGTGGTGGGCGGCACGCGACAACGCGGCCCAGAGCACCGCCACGCGCGCCGCTACGTCCGGTCCCGCGAAGGCGCGCAGCGCGATCAGCTGCGCCCGCATCGGACAGCGGACCAGCGCGGGCGCCAACCGCAGCCACAGGTCGTCCACGGCCTGTTCAAGGGCGATTCGCAAGATCCAGGCGGTCGCCCGGGACCACAACCCGCCCGCGTCGGTCACCGATCCGCCGAGCAGCAGATCGACGGTCTCCAGCCGCTCGGCGACCGACGGCCGATTCGCCCGCGGCCGGTGCGCGCCGTTCTTCCGCCGCCGCTGACCGTGCCTGGCACCGCGCTCGCCCTCCGCCTGCCCTCGGCGCTCGCCCACCGGCCTGCGCCGCCCGCTCATCGGCGCTTCACCGGCCCAGCCACGCGACGAATCGCTCCGTCTCACCGATCAGCTCGCGCATGTCGCGTCCGATCGGCACGTGCGCGCCCGCCGTGGCGTCGCGCAGGGCGTCCACCACCCACCGTCCTTCCCGCTCGATGAGGTTCTTGTTCAGGTCGTCGACCTTGCTGCCGACCCCGAACACCGCGAGCGCCACCTTCGCCCTGGTGGAGTGCGCGGCATCGATGTGCCGCTCCACCTCCGTGTGGTTCATGCCCGCGGCCAGCAGCGTGCGTCGCGCCCTGGCCAGGCTGGCCGCCTCCACCGCCGAACGGCAGCAGGTGGCCACCAGTTCGTCGGCGATGGCCGCGGGCAACTGCGGGGTGCGCACCAAGGCGCGGGCGTCGTCCAGATAGCGGCGGATCGGATCGCTGGACACTCGCACCTCGACCACCGAGCGGTCGCGGCGCTGGACCTCGAGCACGGTGGCATCGAGCTGCATGCGCCGCACCGCCTCGGCGAGGCGCTCGTCATGGGTGAAGACCACCACCTGACGGGTCCAGGCGACCGTGGCGAGCACTTGCGCCAGCCCGTCCACCTTGGCCGGGTCCATCGCCTGCACCGGGTCGTCGATCATGACGAAACGGAAGGGGCTCTCCTGCACCGTCGCTCGCGGCAGGAACAGCGACAGACCCAGCGCGTGCAGCTCGCCTTGGCTCATCACACCGAGCGCGGCGCCGTCGACTTCGTCGACGGTCACGTCCAGCAGGACGCGGCGCGCGGTACCCGCGTTGCCCTGCAGGCGGATCGCGCCCAACTCGACGTTGCTCTGCTGTCGCAGCGTGCGCCACACCCAGCGGGCCGTCGTCTCCAGCGGCGTCATGCGTTCGCCGCGCAGCCCGGCGGTGGCCGACTTCAGCCAGTCCTCGGCTCTCTTCACCGTGCGCAGTTCCGCCGCGTGCGCGGCCACCTCGCGCGCGCCGTCCAGCCACGCCACGATCCGCGGCACCAAGGGCGTCCACACCTCGTCCAAGCGGTCGAGTTCCTTGCGGGTGCCCTGCTGCAGCAGGTCGAGTTCGCCGACCAGTCGCGCGTGCGCGACGCGGAGCCGTTCGGGCAGGTCGGGGGTGTATTCGATGGTGGTGAGGGCGGCCCACTCGGCCCAGGCGGCGCGCACTGCCGTGGTGTCCACCGACGGTGGATTGCGCGGATCGAAGTCCAGTTCGGCGGGCACGAGGTCGGGCAGCGCCCGCGCTGCCCGCACGGCGTCGCCGAGCTCGAGGCGGGCGGTGGTGAGCGCGTCCACCCGGGCGGCCAGCCGCTCGATGGCGGCGTCGGTCTCGCGTACCCATTCCTCGTCGAGCGCGCCGCGGCCGCAGACCGGGCAAGGGCAGGTTCCGCTCGCCTCCTGGTGCTCGCGTGCTTTGCGCAGCAGGTCCAGCAGGCGCAGATCGGCTTCGGCGTCGGCGGTGGTGCCGTGGGCCAGGGCCGCGCCGCACGCCTCGAGCCGGGCGGCCACGGCTTCCACTTCCGCGTCGTCGGGCAGCGCGAGCCGCACGATCGCGCGCAGGCCGTCCGGTCCGGCCGGGTCGTCCACCACACCGAGCACTTCGCGGCCCACGGCGGCCAGATCCGGCTGGGCGGGACGCAGCAGCCCGGCCACGCGGACCGCGCGGTCGTCGGCCACCGACGCGAGCAGCTCCAGCAGTTCCAGCCGTTGCTGGCGCGAATCCCGCACGGCACGTTCCAATTGCAGGCGGCGCATCCGGATCCGCTCCTGCGCCAACGTGAGTTCGTCGAGCCCGAGCAGTTGGTGCAGCGCGTCGAACAGGTCGCTCGGCTTCCCGTCCACCAGCGCGCCGAGTTCGCTGTAGGACAGGAACGGGCGGTAGAGCTCGAGCTGCGCCGCCCAGCGGTCGGTGTCGAACGCGCCCGGCGGCGCGGGCGGATACCGCTGGGTCCAGTGCGCGTCCGGCAGGTCCGCGTCGGACGCCCATTCCTTGGTGATGGTGAGCCGGGGCGCGTCGCCCGCGGTGAGCAGATCCAGCTCGATGCGGGCGGCCGTGCCGTCGTGCAGGTTGCGCCACCCTTCCCGCCAAGCCGCCGAGCGGCCGTCCCAGCGGCGATTTCCGCCGGTCAGCGCCATTTCCGCGGCTTCGGCGAAACTGGATTTCCCGCTGCCGTTGCGACCGACCACGAGGGTGAGACCCGGGCCGGGCGGCAGCTGCAGCGTCGTCTCCGGACCGATGCCACGGAATCCGCGCACCCGGATGGCGCTGAGGAAGATGCCGGAGTGATCGAATGCCGTTGCCGCGTCATCGGATTCGGCGGCTCCCAGGGCGCGCAGCACGGTGCGGGCGACCGAGGGCGTGACCGCTGGGTCCTCGGCGAGGCGCCTGGTCACGACTTCCGAGAGCCGGGGCGTGCTGTCCGCGGAACCGGCGCCCTGGACAGCGTCGGGATCCAGGCGCATGCGAAAAATCCCCTCCACCATCGAGCCGCGCACTCCTGCGACCCCGTGCGCGACGCCTTGTCGAAGCTGCGCGAAACGCTACCCGATTGCGTTCGAATCGCCCACCGCGCCCATGCGAATCTGCCCGCGGGGATGGAAACATGGTCATCGAAACGCCTGCGCCGTGTTTCGATGTCCACCCCTCGCGCCAACCCCGGCGGGCAGCCTCGATGGTGTCGACACCCGTTCCGGGTGGCTCGGTCGAGCCGAACAGGACAGAATGCCAGAGCGCCACGATCGGCGCAAGATTTCGCGGATCGGCGAATTCGGCGCGGCGGCAAGCGGTTCCGTACCGGCGGCGGCACTTGTCGGTGCGCTGGGGTAGAAATCCGGTCAACCGAGCAACGAAGGAAGCGATGAGGCACCAGCGAGCCGGAGCAGCGCGATGACGACGCCGTGGTCCGAAGACCAGGTCACGGCGTTGGCGCCGGACGCGAGTTCGCTGTCGGCGGCGCGCAAGCTGATGCACCGCTGGCAGGAGAGCGGCCGCAACGGCACGGCGTTGTGGGGCCGGTGCCAGGGCAGCGGGGCCACGCCGTACCAGACGATCGTCGATCTGTCCGGTCCGGCGTACCGGTGTTCGTGCCCGAGCCGCAAGTTCCCCTGCAAGCACGCGCTGTCGCTGTTGCTGCGCTGGGCCGCGGGCGAGGTCGCCACCGTCGCCGAGACCGCCGACTACGCGGCATCGTGGATCGGCGGACGCGCCGCGCGCGCCGCGACGGCGGACCGCACCCGCACCCCCAACCCGGCCACCGCCGAACAGCGGCGGGTACGGGTGAGCGCGGGGCTGGAGGAACTCGACGTCTGGCTCGGCGATCAGGTGCGCACCGGGCTCGCGCAGGCCGATCGCTCCTACCGCGCCTTCGAGGCCGTCGCCGCCAGGATGGTCGACGCGCAGGCCCCCGGGCTCGCCGCCGCCCTGCGCAGGCTCCCGGCCGCCGTGGCCACCAGGACCGACTGGCCGGAGGTGGTGTTGCGGGAATACGCGCGGATGCATTTGCTGATCGCCGCGCACCGGCAACTCGACGCGGTCTCGCCCGCGCTGCGCGCCAGTATCCGGGCGCACGTCGGCTACCCCAGTCCGGCCGAGGCGGTGCGCGCCGAAGCTCCGGTTCGCGACCGATGGATGGTGTTCGGCCTGCGGATCACCGAGGAGGAACGCCTCTACACCCGGCGGACCTGGCTGTTGGGGCGGGAAACCGGGCGCTGGGCGCTGGTGGTCGATCATTCCTTCGGTTCCCCGGGCTTCCCGGCCGACGTTCCCGCGCTCGGGCACCTGGCCGACGCCGAGCTGCATTTCTATCCCGGCGCCGCACCGCTGCGGGCGCTGTGGGGCGAACGGCACGGCGCCACCGAACCCTTCACCACGCTGCCCGGCGAAACCGGCCGGGCCGCCACGATCGCCGCGGCGCTGGCCGCGCACGCGTCCGCGCTCGGCGCCGATCCGTGGTTGCGTTCGTGGCCGATGCTGCTGGCCCGCGTCGTGCCCACCAGGACCGAAGAGGGCTGGTACGTCACCGAATCCGACGGCACGGCGCTGCCGATCCGACCCGGCGACCAACCGTGGACGCTGCTGGCGGTGTCGGGCGGTCACCCCGTGACCGTGGTCGGCGAGTGGAGTCCGGACGGATTGGCGCCGGTCTCGGTGTTCACCGCGGGCGAGGTGACCGATCTGGCGCCCACCGAAGCCTTCGGTCTCGAGGCGCCTCGTCCGTCTACCGGGTCGAGTGCCGCGGACCTCACCTCCGTCGCGCTACTGGGCACCGCGCGCCGCGCCCCGGATCTCGCCGCGCTGGCGCCACCGATCGCGCGCGCTGCCGAGCGATTGCCGAGCGACCCCGCGTCGCGGCTGCTCGAAGCCGCCGCGCTGCACGACCTGTTCCGCCGGGGCGGGGTCGCGCCCGCCACCGCCGCGGCGCCGGAACCCGCGGCGGACGACGCGCGCCCGATGCTGCCGCGCCCAGCGGCCGCGCGCCTGGCGCGCATGCTGCGGGAGCGCTCGGCGTTCCTGCCCGAATGGTTCGACGCGGCGGCGCCGCACGACTACCGAGCCCCTGACGCGCTCTGCGAGCGACTGCTCGAGCACGCGAAGATCAACGCCACTCTGCGAGAGCC
>NZ_BAFS01000220.1 GCF_000308415.1 Nocardia asiatica NBRC 100129
TCCACGGCGTCCAGGTCAACGAAATCCCGGACCAGTCGGCGGTGCCTTGAAGTCCGGGCCCGCGATCCAGCCGGGAGGGGCCTGCTGCGTCCGCCTTGGTGGCGAATTAGCGATCGAGCAGTGAGATGCCCGGCTTCGGGGGTGTGGCGGCGACGGTTGCGTCAGCGGCAATGCGGTGCCCGGAGTAGCGAGCCGCTTGACTCATGACAACCTCCATTGGCCTTCGAACCATGTTGTGTGGCGTCGCTTGTGGCCGGTGTGGTGTGGTTTCGCGATATTGCTCGTTGAGGTGGCGGCGCCTGTCCGGGCGGCCGGGTGTGCTCTGGCGCTGCCTCTCGGATGAGGGGTCAAGCCGCTACGGCGGTCGCGTTGCCGCGCGACCGCCGGTGTGGACGGCGAAGCCGTCATGCGGCGAGCGTGTGTGGGCGCGTCGCTGGTGTGGGCCAGCGGGGGTGCTCGGGGTCGATGACGTACACGTGAGTGTGCTGGTAGTGGCGTTCGTCGACCCGGATGGCGTCGGTGAGCCTGCCCGGGTCGATGGAGCCGACCTCGTGTAGGTGGGTCAGCTGGGCCGGATCGTGGCGCGGCCACATCCGTAGCGCGACGGTGATCCCGGTACCGGCGAGTAGGGCCAGTGTCATCCAGGTTGTGGTGTACCCGGTGGCGGTGGTCAGCCATCCGGCGATCGGGTAGGTGATCAGCCAGGCCAGGTGGGAGAGCGAGAACTGAGCGGCGAAGAGCGCGGGCCGGTCGGCGGGCCGCGACGAGCGCCGCAGCACCTGACCGGTCGGGGTGAGCACCGCCGCTGTTCCCGCGCCGACCACTGCCCACACCGCGATCGCGGCGCCCCATCGCCAGTCGCCGCTGCTTGCGGTCGACAACGCGATGGCGGATCCGAGTCCGGCGAGCAGGGTGGCGGCGCCCGCCAGCATCACCGGCCGCGCGTCGCGGCGTTCGAGAACGCGGGGCAGCAACAGTGCGACGATCATGGTGCCCAAACCGTTCGCGGCCAGTAGCGTCGCCACCCCCGACTGTGTTCCGCCGAGGGTGTCACGCACGTAGTTGACGGTGTTGACCATGATCACCGAGCCCGCGGCGGCGACTACCAGGTTGAGGCCCAGCAGCCCGCGCAGCCGCGGCGTTGCGGCGAAGATGCGGATGCCTACCGTGATCCGTTCTCCGAAGGTGCCCTCGGTGGTGGTCCGCGCGTCCGGGATGCGGGTGGTGATCACCAGGGCGGCCGAGATCGTGAATCCGATGGCGGTCCCCACGAACAGCCAGTGGAAGCTGATGACTGCCAGTGCTACCGCGGCCAGCATCGGGCTCAGCAGCGTTTCCATCGTCGCGGCCAGTTGGGCGGCTGACAGTGCCTTGGTGTAGTCGCGCTCGTCGGGCAGGATGTCCGGGATGACGGCCTGGTAGGTGGGGGTGAACGCGGCCGACGCGGTTTGCAGCACCGCGATGAGCAGATAGATCTGCCAGACCTGGTCGATGAACGGTAGTGCCAACACCACCGCGGCGCGAATCATATTGAGCCCGACCAGGAACAGCCTGCGGGGGAACCGGTTGGCATAGGCGGCCGCGATCGGTGCGATGGTTACGTAGACCAGCATCTTGATGGTCAGTGCGGTGCCGAGGACGGCGGCCGCGTCGGCTCCTGCGAGTTCGTATGCGAGCAGTCCCAGGGCGACGGTGGTCAATCCGGTGCCGAACAGGGCCGACACCTGGGCGGTGAACAGGCGCAGATAGTCACGCTGGGTGAACAACGAGGTGATCATCTCCGAAGCACTTCCTTGGAGTGGGTAGGGGTGGTGGGGCACGAGTCGATGGGCAACGACAGCCGCACATGGGGACTCCTTGGTGTGTGGTCGCGGGGTCGGCGGGCTCGGTTTGATGGTCAGTGCCGCTGGGGTGTGCCGGCGGGCAGGGTGAAGGCCGCCGTGCGGACGATTCCTTCGTGCTTGAAGTCGAGGAATGCACGGTAGATCCCGGGCCCGGGTGCGGCGGTGTGGAAGGTGATATCCGGGCCCGGGGCGGTCACTCCGTCACCGGGTTCGCCGTTGGGGTGGACGTGGACATAGGCCAGGTCGCCGGCCCGGATGACGACGAGGTGCCCGAAGGCCGCGAGGTAGGGCTGCAGGTCGGTGACCGGAGTGCCGTCTTTGCGGACGGTGAGGGCGAGAAGGCTTCCGTCGCCTGTGGTGAGTTCGCCGCGTAGTTCGATCTCGTAGCCGTCCACGACGGTGATGCGGGCCGGGGCGGGAATCGGGAGCGGGGCATACGTTCCGGCGACGGCGAGGTCCGCTCCGAGAGTGATGGTGCGGCCCAGGGCGCGGGGTGCGATATCGGTGAAGACCCGATAAGCCCCGGCTTCAGGCAGATTCAGACGCACCGACCAGATGCCGTCGGCGCCGAGCCGCGGATGGACATGCCAGAATCCGGTCAATTCACGACGAACAACGATCAGATGCAGGTCTCTGTCGTGAATGGGGGTGTAGTCGGTGACGGGCCGCCCGTCCGGACCGGTGATACGGAACCGGAAGTCGATCTCGCCGGGCTGCAGCACGGTGTCCTGCAGTTCGAGCGAGTACCCGTCCTGGGTGATCAGCAGTCCGCCGGGAAAAGCCGCAGCGTCGTGACCGGAGTGACCGGCGGTGGGGGTGGCGTGGTGGCCGATCTGCGCATGTGAGCCGTGACCGGCATGAACGGCCGAGGCGGCGTGCGCGCCGTGGCTCACATGATGGCCATGGGCGGCGTGAGTGGCGTCGTGGGTGTGGTTCGAGGTGCTCATTTTCGTGATCCTCCTGTTGTTGTCAGCGGGACACGGGAAAAAATATACCCCCGGGGGGTATATGGCAAGTTGGCTGCTCAGCGCTGTGGAGCCGCGGGCGGGCGTAAGGACAACAGGGCTGGCAGCCTGAGCCGAGAACGCGCCGCTGGATGGATTGATGGGGAGGCGACCGGGACGGCTCCGGTGAGCGGAGTGGGACGGTAAGGCTGGTCCGGCGACAGCCCGTCGTTGCGCCCAGATTCGGCCACGTGGGCTGCGACGAGGACGCGCGAGATTGGGTCAGGCCGATGCCGATGCCGATGCCGATGCCGCCGCGTCGACGGGCGCGGGCGGTGGCTTACCACATGATCAGGCGGGCGCCAGTCCTGGTCTACGGAGAAGCTCAGCAGGTGAGCTAGCTATACGCTTGCACTGACGTTCACGCAATCGCTGTTTGCCGCAGAGTGGCGTCGCAGGGCCGGGTGGGCGCAAAGCGCCTTATCAGGCGGTTTGGCGCAGGGTCGTAGGGGAATGTCGAGGAGCTATGTTTCGCCGACGTGATCGGGTGGATCTCATCACAGGGCCGAGAGACTATGGATGTAGGTAGTAGATTGTTTCGCGAGGATGTCGGTCTTGCTTCCGTGATGTCGCATCTACGACGCGGGAATTGTCTGTCGCCGATGGTTTCGATGAATGGAGGTGGTACGGGTGAAGGCAATGGTTGACCACGCCGATTGTGGCGAAGAGGCGGCAACGTTGTGGATGGTGGCTGATTTGCCGACGTGCCGCCTCTCGACTCGGCCCTTGGCCCGCGCATGCTCCGATCGCTTCGTTTCCGCAGGTGGCGCAGTGTGACGCTGGTGGGTCGGCTGCGGCGTGGGTCGTTGGTGGGACTGCTGATGGCGGTCCTGCTGGTCGCCCCGATGATCGACTGCGCGCTGCTCGGCGGTGCGGAACACCTGCACCTGGGTGCCGCCACCGCGAACGCTTCGGCGAGTGCTTCGCATGATCATCACTCCGACCGCGCGATCGGTCATGCGAAAGATGACTGTGATCAGCACATGACCCATTGCATCGTGAAGTCGATGCTGCCCGCGGCGGCGGGACTTCTGCTGCCGTTGCTGTGGCTGGCCCTGGCGGGAGCCGCTGTGGTCGGTGCCGCGTTCCTCATGTCCGCGGGCGTCGGTGGCGTTCGGGGACCGCCGGTAGCCCGCGCACCCGTGCTGAACGGGCAAGACATTCTCGCCAGGTTCTGTATCTCCCGACGCTGATCGGTCAGCGCCAGGCCGACTTTGTTGTGTTGTCGGCCGGTGTTCGCTGCCTGCTCAACGTCTCACCGTCGCTTGTGGCGGTTCGGATACAGAAAGCGACAGTCATGAACAACGTGGTCTTCGGCAAGCTCGCCGAGACTTCTGCGGCTCCGGTGGTCGCGGGGGAGCCGAGCTCTCTGGTCGGCAATACACCGGTCCTGTGGGTGGGTGCGCCGTTGGCGCCCGCCGGGCGGGGATTCTGGGCCAAATTGGAGGGATTCAATCCTGGGGGTATGAAGGATCGGCCCGCGCTGCATATGGTGCGGCGCGCCAAGGAGCGAGGTGATCTGGCACCCGGGGCGCGCATCATCGAGTCGACGAGTGGCACTCTCGGGTTGGGGTTGGCGCTGGCGGGAACGGTATATCGGCATCCGGTGACCGTGGTCACCGATCCGGGTCTCGAGCCGATCGTGGCGCGCATGCTCGCGGCCTATGGGGCGCGGGTCGAGATCGTGGGTGAGCCGCATCCCAGTGGCGGCTGGCAGCAGGCACGCCGCGACCGCGTCGCCGAATTGGTGGCCCTCGAGCCCGGTGCCTGGTGCCCTGACCAGTACAACAATCCCGACAATGTCGACGGCTACGAATCCCTGGGGCTGGAGGTGATCCAGCAGTTGGGATCGGTGGATGTGCTGGTGTGCGCGGTCGGAACCGGCGGTCATTCGGCCGGGGTGGCGCGGGTGTTGCGCCGGTCCAACCCGGACATGAAGCTGATCGGGGTGGACACCGTCGCCTCCACGATCTTCGGCCAGCCCGCGGGCCCCAGACTGATGCGGGGCCTGGGTTCGAGCATCTTCCCGAGGAATGTCGACTACGGCGCATTCGATGAGGTGCATTGGGTGGCGCCGTCGGAGGCGGTGTGGGCTTGCCGGACTCTGGCGGGCACGCATCACGCCACCGGTGGATGGAGCGTCGGCGCTGTCGCGTTGGTCGCCGGGTGGGCGGCGCGCACCCACTCAGCGGACACGCGGATCGCGGCGGTATTCCCGGACGGGCCGCAACGCTATTTCGACACCATCTACAACGACAGCTACTGCGACGAGCATGGCCTGCTCGATGCCGACCCACCGATCGAACCGGATGTCATCGAACATCCTGCCGCGCGGGTGGTGCACTCGTGGACCCGCTGCAGCACTGTCGTAGCTCCCCATACCCCTGCAGGAGACACCGCACCGTGACCGTGTTCCGGAAGTTTCGCAGCTTCGACCTCGCCGCGCGACTGCTGATGGTCAACCAGTTCGGCATCAATCTCGGGTTCTACATGTTGATGCCGTACCTGGCCGGCTACCTGGCCGGACCGCTCGGGCTGGCCGCATGGGCGGTCGGATTGGTGCTCGGCGTGCGCAACTTCTCCCAACAGGGCATGTTCCTCATCGGCGGCACGCTCGCCGACCGACTTGGCTACAAACCCCTGATCGTCGCAGGGTGTCTTCTGCGCACCGGCGGTTTCGCACTGCTGGTATTCGCCACCTCGCTGCCCGGCCTGTTGATTGCTTCCGCAGCGACCGGATTCGCGGGAGCGCTGTTCAATCCGGCCGTGCGCGCATACCTGGCCGCCGACACCGGCGAACGCCGCGTGGAAGCGTTCGCTGTATTCAATATCTTCTATCAAGCCGGCATCCTGGCCGGACCGCTGGTGGGGTTGGTGTTGATGGCGCTGGACTTCCGAGTGACCGCGGCGGCCGCGGCGCTGGTGTTCGCGGCGCTGACAGTGGCGCAGCTGTTCGCGCTCCCGCCTCGCCGCGGCCAGACCGGTTCCGAGCATGCCTCGGTGCTCGACAGTTGGCGCACCGTGGCCGCGAACCGCAGGTTCATCTGGTTCTCGCTGGCGATGATCGGCTCGTATGTGCTGTCGTTCCAGATTTACCTTGCGTTGCCGCTGCAGGCCGAGTACGTGGCCGGCGCGCGGTCCCAGGTACTGGTGTCGGCGTTGTTCGTCGTTTCCGGTGTCGTGGCCGTCGCCGGACAGCTGCGGATTACGGCATGGTTCAAAGCACGCTGGGGAACCGGCCGCAGTCTCGTAGTCGGTATGGCGATACTGGGCGCGTCGTTCCTGCCCGTTCTGGTCGTCCCCGGATCCGGTCGCTTCGGCGTCGCCGCCGCGGTCGTCGCGCTGCTGGCCTCGACTGCGTTGCTGGCCGTCGGCACCGCGGCGGTGTTTCCCTTCGAGATGGACACCGTCGTATCACTCGCCGGGGGCAAGTTGGTGGCAACCCATTACGGGTTCTATAACACCATCGTCGGCGTCGGTATCCTGGCGGGCAATCTCGCCACCGGCGCTGTCGTCGGGGCCGCGCGGGCTGCCGGTGCGGATTGGGCGGTGTGGGCCGGGCTCAGCGCGATCGGGGCATTCGCCGCTGCCGCGTTGCACCGGCTCGACCGTGCGTCCGCCGCTCGCCTCGCACGAGAAGGCGAACAAGCGCAGCTCTACGAGATCGGCCCTGAAGTCGCCGACCGGACGGCGCCGGAACCGGCGCCAGTTGATCCTGCCTCGGTACAGATGAATCGCTCGCACGGAGAAGCCGCGAGCGCCACTCGGCGCTGATCGATCGCTGCGTCTGGCAACCAACGAGGGCGGGCGCCCGGAGCCCGGTCGCCCGCCGCGTGTTTTCACAATGAGGCGGTCGAGCCGGAGCGAGATCAGGGTGCCAGCTTGCCGACGAGCTGGTTGCCGACGAACAGCTCGGCACCGAAGAGCAGGAACATCGTCGGTGCCCAAGCGGAGACGAGCCTGGTCGCTTTGGTGGTGGCTGTGGGCTTCCACCGCCTCGGCCTCCGACGAAAATCTGCTCGTGGACGGTCATCCTGGTGACGCTTTGCGGTTGCTGGCCACTCGCACGAGTGGATGATCATCGGCTCGCAGCCGTAGGAGACGCGACCTTGACAGTCAGATACCTTAGGGGGGTAGGGTATGTGCACCATGTGATGCACTGGTTCCGGAAAGGTGAAACGAAAATGTCGATCCAAACCGCATCCGCCACGCGAAAGTGGTGGGCGCTCGCGGTGATTGCCGCTGCTCAGTTCATGGTCATCATGGACACCTCGATCATCGGCATCGCGCTTCCGAAGATGCAGACCGAGCTCGGGTTCTCCCAGGAGAATTTGACTTGGGTCTTCAATGCCTATGTCGTCGCGTTCGGCGGGCTGTTGCTGCTCGGCGGACGGCTGTCGGATCTGCTGGGCGCCCGCCGGGTGTTCGGCGCTGGCTGGCTGGTCTTGCTCATCGGTTCGGTGATCGCCGGGGCGGCAGGCAATGTCGGCATCGAGCTGGTCGGCCGCGCCGTGCAGGGCGCTGGGGCGGCGCTGATCGCACCTTCGGCGCTGACGTTGCTGATGATGCTGTTCGGGTCCTCGCCGCAGGAGTTGACGAAGGCGCTGGCTGTTTACGGCGCAGCGGCCCCGGCGGGCGGTACCGCGGGTGTCTTCCTCGGTGGCGTCATCACCGAATACATCAGCTGGCCTTGGGTTTTCTACATCAACATCCCGATCGCGGTTCTCGCTCTGATCGCCGTGCCCGCCCTGATGCCGAGCGCGCCTGCGCGTTCCGGTTCGGTCGATCTGCTCGGAGCGGTCTCGGTGACCGCCGGACTGGCCGTGGCCGTCTACGGTATCGTCCGGGCACCTGAGGTCGGCTGGGACTCGGGAGAAACCTGGACAGCCCTCGCCGCTGCGGCCGCGCTGCTCGCCGGTTTCGTCTTCGTCCAGTCCCGACGCGATGAGCCGCTGATGCGGCTGGGTATCTTCGGGGCGCCGAACCTCGCTGCCGCCAACATCGCTCAGCTACTGCTGGGAGCGGCGTGGGTGCCGATGTGGTTCTTCCTGAATCTGTACTTGCAGCAGGTGCTCGGCTACAGCGCCTTCCCCTCGGGTGCGGCGTTGCTGCCGATGACCACGCTGATCATGCTCGGAATGATCGTCCTTGCTCCGCGGGCGATGCAGCGTTTCGGCGCTAAGCCGATGATCGTGACCGGCTTGGTCGTGTTGGGTCTGGGGCTGGGCATCATGTCGCTGGTGCGGCCGACCGGTAACTTCTGGGCCGATGTGCTGCCCGCGTCGCTGGTCGCCGCCGGTGGCATGTCGTTGGCGTTCATTCCTTCGCTCGGTACCGCCATCTCCGCGGCGCAGCCGGAAGAGGGCGGGTTGGCCTCCGGGATCGTCAATGTCAGCTACCAGGTAGGTTCCGCTCTCGGGCTGGCCGCGATGACGGCGGTCGCCACCGCGTTCGGCGCGGATGAGCTCGGCGATCTGTCGACGCTGACCGATGGCTTCTCCGCAGCGTTCCTGGGCGCGGCCGTCATCGCCCTGGCCGGTGCTGGTATCGCAGCGGCCACGATGCGCAGCCCCGCACCGGACGCCGTACCGGAAACCGTCTGACAGATGCCCCGGGGTATCCAGACGCTCCCGAAGCCGGGCCTGGTCGTGAGGACGCAATTCATGTCCTGGACGACCAGGCCCCGGCTTGTGAGCAACCCGCCTCATGCGATCCCGGTCTCCGTCCACCGGCTGCCGATCAGCGGACGTATGACAGCACGCTCATCATCCCGGCTTCGCCGTGATAGATGTTGTGGCAGTGCACCATCCACTGCCCGGGGTTGTCGGTGTCGAAGTCCACCTCGAGGGTCTGCATGGGCAGCACGATCGAGGTGTCCTTGCGAGGTCCGGTACCGGAGGCAGTGACGACCTGGAAGGTGTGGCCGTGCAGGTGCATGGGATGGAACATCGTCGTGGTGTTGATGAATCGCAGCCGAACCCGCTGTCCCTGGGTCACATCCAGCATCGCGTGGTCGGGAAATTGTTTGCCGTTGATGGTCCAGATGTATTTCGTGGTGTCCGAGCCGAGGGTGACATCGAGGGTCTTGCTCGGCGTGCGGTCCGGCAGCCGCACAGCCTCGGCCGCGACAAGCCGGTCGGCGGTGATCGGCGGGGCGGACAGTTCTGCTGGCCGCACATCCGTCGCAGGTGCGGTGCCACCGCTGGTGCGAACGAGTGCGAAAGCTTGGCCTGTTTTGCCTTCGGCTGCGGCGACCAGCGGGAAAACCCCGTCGGCCAACTCGACGATCGCGTCGTAACGTTCCCCCATGCTGATCAGCAGACTGGCACCGGTAACCGGTTGCACCGGATACCCGTCGGTGTGCGTGATCCGCATCTGGTGGCCACCGAGAGCGACGCGGAACGCCGTGTCGGAGGCGGCGTTGATGATCCGCAGCCGTATGCGCTGGCCGGGACGGCCGGTGAAGGTCACAGGGTCGGTGCCGAGCCGGCCGTTGATCAGGTAGTACGGGTAGGTCACATCACCGGCATCGGAGCCGAGGGGAGCGTTGGGATCGGTAGGCATCGCCATCGTCGACGACCCGCCCATCCCTGTACCGCCGTGGCCTCCGTGGTCCATGCCGCCGGAGCCACCCATGTCCATACCGGCCATGCCTTTGTCACGCAGCTGCCGCAGCTCTGCGTCCGGGTCACGGCCGTTCACCCCGTCGAGCCAGTCGTCCAGCACGACGACGGCCTCCAGGTCGTAGTCCTTCCCGTCGGCCGGGTCTTCGACGATCAGCGGCGCGTACAGGCCACGGTCGAGCTGAACGCCGACATGCGGATGGAAGAAGTAGGTGCCCGCGTCTGGCACGGTGAACTCGTAACGGAACGCGCCGCCGGAGGCGATCTCGGGCTGGGTGACCCCTGGCGCCCCGTCCATGTCGTTGCGCATCGCGATCCCGTGCCAGTGAATCGTCGACGGTGCCGGCAGCGCGTTGGTGAAGTCAGCGCGCAGCACCTCCCCCCGGGAGAGCCGGATCTCCTGACCCGGCAGCCTGCCGCCATAGGTCCAGGTCTGCACCCGCACTCCGCCGAGGTCCACAGTGCTGGGTTCGGCGCGCAGCGCCACATCCCGCACCGTCGCCGAGGCTGCCCGGCGGTTGCTTTCCGCCGCACGGACCGCATCGGAGTCAGGCCCGACGAGTATGCGCGCGGCTTGCGCGCCATCAGAACAGGCGGCCAGGGCGGCCGCCGCAGTGGCACCGGCCCCGAGAGCGAGAAATCCACGCCGGGTCAACGGGGCGGACGGCGGAAATTCTATGGAGGACATGGGATTCTTCATAGTTCGTGATGGCCCGGGTGCCGCGCCGAACAGTTCGGGACCGCGGGTGTCGGGCTCCCGGTCTGGGGGTGGCGCCCCCGGCTGATGTCGAGTTGGGTGGTGCAACCAGATGGGCCGCGTACGTGCGTCCGGCTGGATCGCCGCCTTCGTGGCCGCGGTTGTTCGGGGCGGACGAGCATGTGTGCACCGGGCTGGCGTGCTCGCTTCCGACGCACCATGTGCTCAACTTCCGAGGAGAAGTGCGCGCGCATCTGGTCGACCTGACCGCGGTGGCGAAACCGCGCACGGGCCGCTTCCGGTCGAAAGGACGGCTCGCTGTATCCCGCAACGAGTGGTGGGGAATCCCGCGGAGTGCGATCAGGGCGGGATGCGGGCACAGGAGACCGCTTCGGGTCGCGGACTACGGAAGCGGCCAGAACCTGTCAGATCCGCAGAATCGACAATTCAGCCAGAGACGGTGCCGTCCACGGCGGTGGCCGTTCGCGCTGAGATCGGCAGAGCAGAATTTTCGGCAAGTGCTCGCCTGAGTCGGTGCCGAACCGGTAGAGCAGCACGAGACCCACCGAGAACGCCGCCGCAGATAGGACGAATACGCACGCGTGGAGGGCGTAGTGCCCAACAATGTGGTCGTCGTTCACGGTGGCCGCCGCGGCCGCGTCATGAGCACCCGCCGCTCCCGTCAGCAGACTGGAGTGCTCAAACTGGAGCTGCTGGGAGCCGGGATGGGTGTCGAGCACACCCGTATGCATAGCGGCAATGCCGAACAGCAGCACCAGTACGCCGAGCACCCGGACTACCCCGGATGCGCAATGCCGCTGGTGCTGGTCGACCACGCCGCCAGTATAGAGCCGACCGCGCCGTACGGTCGGCCCGACAACCGCCGGGAATCCACCGGATAAAGCGCAAACCCGCTGACAAAACCCCCGGGAACGCCTACTCGTCACAGCGCTTCAGCTGCGTAAACCCTCGGCGGTCAGGACTGCGAAGCCACCACCGACGATCCGGGGCAGTCCCTTCTCCGGTGGGAGAGGGTGCAGGTGGGCGCCAATGTATCCGCCGATTAGTCTGCCGCCCCGCAGCGGATGCCGATCACCCGATCCGGCGCGATGTCGGTCCCGGCGGCGGTGATGCGAGCATGAGATTAAGTCGCCGCGCAAGAAGCCGAAGCGACCAGGGTCGAGTTCAGCTACCGATGCGATGACCG
>NZ_BAFS01000219.1 GCF_000308415.1 Nocardia asiatica NBRC 100129
TAACTACTATGTTGTCATCTCCCAGGCCAGGATCGGGCCGCCACGCCAACACTGGTGCGAACCCGCGGCACAGCCCACCTTATCGACCAACGATTTCGGCGATCCGCGCGGCGGCCGCGGCCGGGCCGTCCTCGGATCGGTATGTCCACCAGGGTCCGCGCCAGTCGCGTTCGGCCAGCTCACGGTACACCTCCCCGGTCCGGTGCTGCAGACCGCCGTCGCGCTCGTAGGCGTCGAGGGCGCGCTCGGCGTCGAGTTCGCCACGCCGGCGGGCACGCTCGGCGGCCAGCTCGACCGGCACGTCCAGCAACACTTGCAGCGCGGGCGCGGGCAGGGCGAACCTGCCGAACTCCAATTCGCCCACCCAGTCCACGATTTCACCGTCGGCCGACTGCCCGAGCCGGGCGGCCGAGTAAGCAGCGTTGGAGGCGACGTAGCGATCCAGGATCACAACGTCGTTGTCGGCCAACAGCTTCGACAACTCGTCTCGAGCCTCGGCGCGGTCCAATGCGAACAGCAGAGCCATGCCGCTGACCGAGGCGGCGAGGTCGCCGTGCGCGCCGCGCAGCGCCTCGGCGGCCAGGTCGGCGTGCACCGAGGTGCGGTAGCGCGGGAAGGCCATCGTCGCGACCCGCAGGCCGCGCCCGCACAGATCGGCGACGACCCGCGCGATCAGCGTGCGCTTGCCCGCGCCGTCGAGGCCCTCGACCGCTATCAGCACTCCCATGACCAGGCAGACTACCCCGTCGCCCGCACCCCGCTGACATCGCCTCACCAGCACATATGCCGGCTTCTCGACCGGGCTCCACGGCCACGCCGACCGCCTCACCGCACAGCTCGCTGCCCCAAGACCGCCGTCAGCCCGTACTCGCCGCTCCGGATCACCCCGGACCCGCCGGACCCGCCGGACCCCGAGCTCGTACACGGCCTGCGCCCGCAGGTGCTGGGTTGTCCGCGGGAAGGCGCAGAGGCCGCCGGCACCTTTCAGTGCCTGCGGCCTCCGGGTAATCGCGGGGTCAGTAGCGGTAGTGGTCCGGCTTGTACGGGCCCTCGACGTCGACGCCGATGTACTCGGCCTGGTCCTTGGTGAGCTTGGTGAGTTCGCCGCCGAGCGCTTCGACGTGGATGCGCGCGACCTTCTCGTCCAGGTGCTTGGGCAGGCGGTAGACCTCGTTGTCGTACTGCTCGGGCTTGGTCCACAGCTCGATCTGCGCGATCACCTGGTTGGAGAAGCTGTTGGACATCACGAACGACGGATGGCCGGTCGCGTTGCCGAGGTTGAGCAGACGCCCCTCCGACAGCACCAGGATCGAGCGGCCGGTCTCCTCGAACGTCCACAGATCGACCTGCGGCTTGATGGTCAATCGCGTTGCGCCGGAACGCTCCAGCGCCGCCATGTCGATCTCGTTGTCGAAGTGGCCGATGTTGCCGAGGATGGCCTGGTCCTTCATCGCCTTCATGTGCTCGAGGGTGATGATGTCCTTGTTGCCGGTCGCGGTGATGACGATGTCGGCTTCGCCGATCGCGTTCTCCACGGTCACCACGTCGTAGCCGTCCATCAGCGCCTGCAGCGCGTTGATCGGGTCGATCTCGGTGACCTGCACCCGGGCGCCCTGTCCGGCAAGCGATTCCGCGCAGCCCTTGCCGACATCGCCGTAGCCGCAGATCAATATCTTCTTGCCGCCGATCAGCACGTCGGTGCCGCGGTTGATGCCGTCGATCAGCGAGTGGCGGGTGCCGTACTTGTTGTCGAACTTGCTCTTGGTGACCGAGTCGTTGACGTTGATCGCCGGGAACACCAGCTCGCCCGCCGCCGCGAACTGGTAGAGCCGCAGCACGCCGGTGGTGGTCTCCTCGGTGACGCCGCGGACCGACTCGGCGATCTTGCCCCACTTGCCCCGATCGGTCTCGAACCGCTCGCGCAGCAGGTTCAGGAAGACCTTGTACTCGGCCGAGTGGTCCTCCTCCTCCGGCGGCACCACGCCCGCCTTCTCGAACTGCGCGCCGCGCAGCACGAGCATGGTGGCGTCACCGCCGTCGTCGAGGATCATGTTGGCCGGCTCGCCCGGCCAGGTGAGCATCTGCTCGGCGGCCCACCAGTACTCCTCCAGCGTCTCGCCCTTCCAGGCGAACACCGGGGTGCCCTTGGGCTCCTCGACGGTGCCGTGCGGGCCGACGACCACGGCGGCCGCCGCGTGGTCCTGGGTCGAGAAGATGTTGCACGAGGCCCAGCGAACCTCGGCGCCGAGGCTGGTCAGGGTCTCGATCAGCACCGCGGTCTGCACGGTCATGTGCAGCGAGCCGGAGATGCGCGCGCCCTGCAGCGGCCGCACCTCGGCGTACTCACGGCGCAGCGCCATCAGACCGGGCATCTCGTGTTCGGCCAGACGGATCTCCTTGCGGCCGAAATCGGCCAGCGACAGATCTGCCACCTTGTAGTCGATGCCGTTGCGGACATCGGCGGTCAACGACGTGCGTGCGTGAAGTTCTGAGGTGGTCATCAGCCTCTCCTGGTTCGGCAAGTACCGAGGCAAGGCTAGTCGCTCGCGACCGGGCGTGGTCGACGTGCCTGTCCTCCCCCGGCGGACTCGGCCGGGGGCGGCGGCGCTTACGCGATGACCCCGCGCGTCGCCAGGATGCGGCGCCGCTTGCGCGGCTGGATGTTCGCCAAGGTGATGTCGCCGCCGTAGTGGGCGAGAACTCGATCGTCCATCACCCACCGCCACAGCGGCGGGATGGCGGCCAGCACGATCATGGCCGCGTACCCGGCGGGCAGTTGCGGGGCCTGCTCCGAGGTGCGCAGCGTCTGGTAGCGCCGCCCCGGGTTGGCGTGGTGGTCGCTGTGCCGCTGCAGATGGAACAGGAAGATGTTGGTGACCAGGTGGTCGCTGTTCCAGCTGTCGCGCGGCGAGCAGCGCGCGTACATGCCGTTCGGGCGGCGCGCGCGCAGCAGGCCGTAGTGCTCGACATAGTTCACCGTCTCCAGCAGCCCGATGCCGATGACCGCCTGCAGCAGCAGCCAGGGCAGCACGGCGAAGCCGAAGACCGCGATCAGGACGCCGAACAGCACGAGCGTCATCGACCAGGCCTGCAGGATGTGGTTGTCCCGGCTCCACCAGCCCTTGCCCTTGCGGGCGAGCCGCTCGCTTTCCAGCGCGAGCGCCGAGCGGAAGCTCCCGGACACGCTGCGGGGCAAGAACTCCCACAGCGACTCCCCTAGTCGCCCGCTGGCCGGATCCTCCGGGGTCGCCACTCGCACGTGGTGGCCGCGGTTGTGCTCGACGAAGAAGTGCCCGTAACCGGACTGCGCGAGCGCGATCTTGGCCAGCCAGCGCTCCATGCGTTCGACCCGGTGGCCGAGTTCGTGGGCGGCGTTGATCCCGATGCCGCTGACGAATCCGAGGGTGGCGGCCAGGCCGAGCTTGTCGATCACGCGCAGCTCGTCACCGGCCCACATGTAGCAGGCGATCACCAAGCCGATCAGCTGGACCGGGAGCATCAGGTACGTGCACCACCGGTAGTACCGATCGTTGGACAGCAGCTCGTAGTCCTCGTCCCGCGGGTTGGTTCCGTCCACGCCGATGGTCCAGTCCAGCACCGGGATGACGATCAGCACGATGATCGGGCCGATCCACCAGAAGGCCTCGGCGCCGGTGTGCAGCACCAACTGGGACGGCAGCAATGCCGACGACGGCGCGATCAAGCCGAGAACCCACAGATAGCGCTTGGGATCAGGCGATCCCACCGGTTTGCCAACCGTTTGCACTTTTGCTCCGCTCAAAGAAGACCCGAACACCGTCGCATGAGAATACTTGCTGACTTGTTGTCCGTTACACCAATGCCTTCGGTTGAGACGTGATCGCTACTACAAGCCGTGCAGTCGGTTTTTAATGTGCTGCGAATGCGCTAGTCAGTCACGAGACGCTTGCCCGACCGCAGTCAGCTCTGTACTCGCGCGGCCAGAATCGCTTCGACGTAGGGACTCAGCAGCGCGCTCAACTCCGCGGGCGCGTCACGCCCCGGACCGGGCGGAGTGGGGATGTAACTGAGGGCGATCCGCACCAGCGCGTGCGCGATGACATCCGACTCGGTCGCCGTCGACGCCACCCAGCTGTGCTGGAAGGCACGCGACAGCCGCTCGGTCGCGTGCTCGAGCAACGGCCCCGCGTCGAGGGTGATCAGGCGCAGCAGATCCAGCTTCACCTCGCCCGCGACCAGCGACTGCACCAGCGGATCGGACGCCGCGTCGAAGAAGAAGTTCGCCATGCCGTCGCGGAAGGCGGCGCGGACGTCGCCGACGTTGCCGTTGATCGCCGCGTCCACGTGATCCACCAGAAAATCGGCCAGACGCAGGGCGTATGCCTGCGTGAGGCCGCTGCGCGAGCCGAACTCGTTGTAAAGCGTCTGCCTGCTCACGCCGGCCCTGGCCGCGACGTCCCCGAGCGTGATCTTGGACCAATCCCGCTCGGTGAGCAGCTCGCGCATCGCGTCCAGGACCGACGTCCGCAGCAGGTCCCGCGCGGCCTCCTGGTAGGGAATCCTGGCTCCGTTGCGCGGCATACCCGCGACATTGTCACGGGCGCCTGCCGCAGTCAAAATCTCACGACCGTTCGATTTCGACCATGTAGAAGTCCGCCTTGGCGGCCCCGCAGTCCGGGCAAGTCCAGTCGTCGGGGATGTCGTCCCAGCGGGTCCCCGGCGCGATGCCGTCCTCCGGCCAGCCCTCGGCTTCGTCGTATTCGAAGCCGCACTGGATGCACTGATAGAGCTTGTATTCGGTCATTTCGTCGTCCCCATCGGCTCGAAGTCGATCTTCTCCCGTACGCCGCAGTCCGGGCAGCACCAGTCCTCCGGCACCCTCTCCCACGGGGTGCCCGGTGGAAAGCCCTCGTGCGGCGCGCCTTTCGCCTCGTCGAAGACGTAGTCGCAGACGGGGCAGCGATACGCGCTCACGCTCTGCCCTTTCCGGCACGAGCGGGGCCCTGCGTGGTCACGCTCCGCTGCCTCCTCCGGGCCTGACCGCTCATGCTGTGGCTGTTTCCGGCACGAGCGGGGCCCTGCGTGGTCACGCTCCGCTGCCTCCTCCGGGCCTGACCGCTCATGCTGTGGCTGTTTCCGGCACGAGCGGGGCCCTGCGTGGTCACGCTCCGCTGCCTCCTCCGGGCCTGACCGCTCATGCCATGCCCTTTCCGCCCGTCTCGCCCGCGCCGTAGCGGGCCAGCACCTTCTCCCGCTTGCCCGGATCGATGTTGGCGCGGGTGATGTCGCCGTCGTAGTGCGCCAGCACGCGCTTGTCCATGACGCGTCGCCACAGCGGCGGGAAGTAGGCCAGCAGGATCATGCTGGCGTAGCCGCTCGGCAGGTTCGGCGCGCCGTCCCAGCTGCGCAGGGTCTGGTAGCGCCGGGTCGGGTAGGCGTGGTGATCGCTGTGCCGCTGCAGGTGGTACAGGAAGATGTTGGTGACGATGTGGTCGCTGTTCCAGCTGTGCACCGGGGCGGGCCGCTCGTACCGGCCGCTCGCCGTGCGCTGCCGCACCAGGCCGTAGTGCTCCAGGTAGTTGACCGCCTCCAGCAGGCTGAAGCCGACCACCGCCTGCAGGATCAGGTACGGCAGCAGTTCGATGCCGAACACCGCGACCAGCGCCGCGAACAGCGCCGCCGACATCAGCCAGGCGCTGAGCACCTCGTTGCGCAGGCTCCACGGCTTCTTGCCGAGCCGGTCCAGCCGCACCTTCTCCAGCTGCCAGGACGACTTCAGGCTGCCCCACACGGTGCGCGGCCAGAAGGCCCAGAACGTCTCGCCCACCCGGGAACTCGCCGGGTCCTCCGGGGTCGCGACGCGCACGTGGTGGCCGCGGTTGTGCTCGATGTAGAAGTGCCCGTAGCCGGACTGGGCCAGCGCGATGCGCGACAGCCAGCGCTCCAGATCCACCTTCTTGTGGCCGAGCTCGTGCGCGGTGTTGATGCCGATGCCGCCGATCATGCCGACGGTGATCGCCAGGCCGATCTTGTCCACCACGTGCAGCCCGCCATCGATGCCGAGCCAGCTCACGTCGTCGGCGGTGATCAGGTAGGCCGCCAACAGCAGCGTGGCGTACTGGAAGGGCAGGTACAGGTAGGTGAGATAGCGGTAGTACTTGTCGTTCTCCAGGTACTCCATCACCTCGTCGGGCGGGTTGTCGCCGTCCGGGCCGAAGAAGACGTCCGCGATCGGGATCAACACGTAGACCAGGATCGGCCCGAGCCAGAACGGCACCTGGGCGAGGCGATGCCAGCCGAGTTCGTTCAACGCCCAGATCAGCGGCAGCCCGATGGTGAACAGGCCGGTCGGGGCGAACAACCCCCACAGCCACATATAGCGCTTACGGTCCCGCCAAGCCGGCACCTCGACCGGCTGCGCGGACATGTCGGCGTGCGTCGACATCGTTGTCTCCATTCCGAACGGCACGTGCCCCTGTGACGTGCATTACCTCTCTTATGGACGATAGAGCCATGTTTGTCTCTTGTCTAGACAAATTAGACAATTTGTAAAGAGCAAGTGAGGACATGAAAAGCCCGGCCGGATGGCATCCGACCGGGCTCGGCCTATCGAAGGGGGCGTGGCTGTTTACCGCAACAGCACGTCGGCGTCGGCGGGCAGGGCGTGCACCGGCCACCAGCGCAGGTCGGTGGACTCGTGGCTGCGGACCGGGGTGGCGCCCGCCGGAGCGGTGAGCCGGAACAGGAGGTCGAGGTGCCGGGTGGGCACGCCGAGCGAGCAGGTGATGGGGTGGGCCTGGGCGCCGTAGAGCCCGGGGTGCAGCCGCAGGTTCGCGATGCCGGACTCCTCGGTGGCTTCGCGCAGCGCGGCGCCCGCGACCGTGTCGTCGTGCTCTTCGCAGTGGCCGCCGAGCTGGATCCAGCGTCCGACTCTCGGGTGCAGGGTGAGCAGCACCTCGCGGCCGTCGTGGGAGAACACCACCGCGGAGGCGGTGATGTGGCCCGGCGCGTGCTCGCGCAGGCAACCGCGCGGCGCCGAGCCGAGGAACGCCAGCATCGCCTCGCGCAGCGAGCGGTCCGAATCGAGAACCGGACGCCACGTTTCGAGCAACTCGGTGGCCGAAGCGTGCAGCGACTCCGCGCTCACCAGCGGCTCCCACGCGCCGCACGAGTAAGGATCGTCACAGTTCGACCAGCCCCGAACCAGCGCCCGCCGCCTGCCGGGGGGTCAGCTCCTCGAGCGGATGACCGATCGCGACGGCGCCCAGCGG
>NZ_BAFS01000218.1 GCF_000308415.1 Nocardia asiatica NBRC 100129
CACTTGATCGGCCGGGTCGACGCTCACGTAGCTCCATGACCGGAACGCCGCCAGCGGCCGGTACCCGAGGGCGTGCGCCTTCTCCTCACTCATCAACAGCACCGCGGCGGCCCCGTCGGTGAGGGGGCTGGCGTTGCCCGCGGTGACGCTGCCGTCGGCTGCGAAAACCGGCCGCAAGCCCGCCAGTTTCGCGACGCTGGTGTCGGCGCGAACCAGCCCGTCGCGCAGGATCTCCGCGTCCTCGGGTGTGCGCACCCGCAGCACCTCGTCGTCGAATCGGCCCGATTCGATGGCCGCCGCCGCGCGATGGTGCGAGCGGACGGCGAACTCGTCCTGGTCGGCGCGGCTCACGCCGTGGATGCGGGCCATCTTCTCGGCCGACTCGCCCATCACCTCCCCGGTGGTGCGCTCGGCGATTCTCGGCCGGCTCGGCAGCAGGTCGGTGAAGGGCGCCAGGCGCGCGACCGCGGACAGGTAGTCCTTGGGCTTCGGCTTACCCAGCGCCAGCGGCGCTGCCGCGTGCACGACCTTCTGGGGCAGTTTCACCTCGGCGTTCGACGTGGAATCGCTGCCGCCCGCGATCATGACGTCGTATTCGCCCCGCTCGATCGCGGCCGCGGCGGAAGTGACCGCCTGCAAGCCGGAGGCGCACGCCCTGGTCACCGTGTAGCCCTCACAGCCCGGGTCCAGCCGCAGATCCAGCGCGATCTCCCGAGCGATGTTCGGCGCCGCGCTGGGCAGGATGACGCCACCCCAGACGATCGCTTCCACCTGCGCGCCGGGCAGCCCCGTGCGCTCCAGCAAGCCGCGGACCGCGGCGTCGGCCAACGCGATGGAGTCCATCCGGGTGTATCCGGTGAACGCCCGCAGGAACGGCGTGCGAGCACCGGAGACGATCACGGCACGGCGAGCAGCTTTGGTGGCCATGCGATTTCCTTTCGAAAGCCTCGGACCACCAAACTTACTGCAAAGTAAGTTCACCGTCGACCCCCTTCGCCGACGGTGAACCCCGACGCAGCGACGATCCCCTCCACCGCCGCTGAAACCCGGCCTGCCACGCGCCGTTGCGCGGCAGACCGGAGACGTCCGTCCCGGCGAACGCCCCTGCCCGTTCCGGAACCGGCCACATGGCTCCCCGGCCATCCGACGCAAAACACCGTACCAAACTTTCTACCGACTTTCCAAACAGTTTCTATCGATTTGCCTAGTTCCTGCGATCGGCTTACTATGGACGCACTATGCATAGCCCTTCGGAGCTGTCGCGGCAGAAGAGATTCGGGCGAATCATCAGAGAACGCCGGGACGAGCTCGGCCTCACCCAGCTACAGATCGGCGACCTCGGGGGACCTTCGGCGCCGACCATCCGGAAGATCGAAGACGGCGAGGCCGCGATCAGCATGCAAACGCTGAACAAGCTCGACGCCCCGCTGCGATGGCTGCCGGGCAGCGCGGCGCGCACGTACGCGGGCGGCGTGCCCGCCGCCGACGAACCCGCGAACACCTCCCGCGCCGCGGGCGAATCCGTGGTGGCGGGGCCGGACGCCATCCGCTTCGAAATCTCCGACCTCACCGGGCTTCTCGCGGCATCGGGCCGACTCACCGATGCCGTCGAGAACGGTCGCACCGACGACCCTCAGGTGGTCGCGGCGATCGCGGAACTCAACCGGGTGGTCTCCAAACTTTCCGCGCGGTACGCCACCGCCATGCTCGAACGCAACGGCGGGCCGGGCAGGCAAGTGCACCCACTGGTCGAGATGGCCTTCGCTCATTTGCTCGCGGTCCCCGCGGAGGCCAGTGATCCCGGTGAGCTACAGGAACGCCGGTACCGCCGCTGGCTGGCCGGTCGATCGGAGGACATCGATGCAGCGACCGAAGCCCGATTCCGCGCACGCTGGCTGGCGGCCAACGCGGCGACGGCACCGGTTCGAAACGGCGAGTGACGAGGCAGGCATGACCGAGGACGGACCACACGGCGCGGCGCTGGCACTGAGCCACAAGATCAATCGGCTGTTCGCCGTCGTGCATCCGCGCTCCGCGCCGGAGCGCAGCACCGAATCCGTCGCGGCGCAGGTGAGCGAGTTCATCGGACGGCCGGTGTCGGCGAGCTACCTGACGCGCCTGCGCGACGGGGATTTCGACCAGCACGCAGCCGCCGATGCCGAGATCCTGGCCGCAGTGGCGCGGGGATTCGGTGTCGCCGCCGACTATCTGCTCACCGCAGGCCCCGCCGCGGACGCGATCGACCGGGAACTGGAATTGCTCGCCACCATGCGCGACGCGAACGTCGCCAGCATCGCGCTGCGCGGTTCGAACATCGATCGGGCGATGCTGGCCAAGATCATCCAGAGCACGGCGGAGTCGGCGCCGCCGAGTCGGTAACATGCTTACCTACATGGGCCGCTGAGCTTTTGTAGGAGACCGATCACATGGCCATCCAGGCCCGGTTCCGGAGCTTGACCCGGGACCTACCGATACCCCACCCATGGGATCTGCGCACCTACCTCGACGACGTCGCGGAATACCGGGGCCGCAGCATCAGCCTGCTACCGATCGATACCGCGTTACTCGCCGGCACCGGATGCGGCACGGGCAGCGGTTTGTGGATCGCGAAACAGGACAGCGACGTCATCGTCTACGGCGCCGACACCACCGAATGGCACGCCGAGCACATCATCATGCACGAACTCGGGCACATGCTGCTGGGCCACGGCCCGGAGCGGACCGAAACCGGCGACCCGATCGTCAACGCACCGACGGTGGCGGCGGTGGCCGACCTGCTGCCCTCGATCTCGCCGGAGTCGATCGCCCACGTGCTCGGCCGCACCGACTACGGCACGCTGCGCGAGCGCGACGCGGAGACCTTCGCCGACATGGTGATGCTGCACGCCATGCGGCCGCCGCGCCGCGATTCCCTGCTGCACCGCACGTTCTTCCGCGACCGGCGGCGGTGACAACGCCGATCCGGGTACCACCGATCGTCGTCGTCGCGGTGGCCGTACCGGGCGGCGTCGCGTGCGCCACCGCGACCGAGCCGTGGGGTGCGGTACCGCGACGCCGATCCTGCGCGAGCGCGGCATCCGCGCTCCGCCGCACCGGCTTTCGAACACTGCTCCGGGCATCCAGCAGGTGAGCCGAATGCCCGGAGCAGCGGGAAGGGGACAGAATCGTCAGGCCAGCCGGATCAGACCGTAGTCGAAGGCGTGCCTGCGATAGACCACCGACGGCCTATCGGTCTCCTTGTCCTGGAACAAGAAGAAATCGTGGCCGACGAGTTCCATCTGGTACAGGGCGTCGTCGACGGACATCGGAGTCGCCGAGTGCACCTTCGTGCGCACGATATGGCCGGGACCCGCCTCGTAGTCCGGTTCCCTTTCCTGCTCCGCGTGGGCGTGCGCGGCGCCGGACTCACTGAGCCGATCGAACAGCGAGTCGTCCACCAGATCGGCCGTGGCCTGCGCGACGGACAGGGGGGTCTTGTCGCCGTAGTGCACCCGCCGCCGGTCCTTGGTGCGGCGCAACCGGCTCTCCAGCTTGGCGGTCACCGACTCGAAGGCGGCGTAGAAGCTGTCCGCGCAGGCCTCCGCCCGCACAACGGGACCCTTTCCACGCGCGGTGATTTCGACGCGCTGGCAGTTCTTGCGCTGACGACGGTTGCGCTCGTGGAACAGCTCCACGTCGAAGAGGAAGATCGACGGATCGAAGCGTTCTAATCGGGAGAGTTTTTCCGCGACGTAAATACGAAAGTGGTCGGGCACCTCGACGTTGCGGCCCTTCACCACGATGTCGCCGCGTGGCGCACGTGGTCGTTCCGCTGCGGGTTGCTCTGGTGCTTCCTGGGCGCCGGAATCCAGCACCGAAGTAGCGGGATCTTTCACTGAAGGTCGTGAAGAAGTCGTCACGCGTACCTCCCGGATCTGGCCGCACCGACCGATTCCAGTGCGGCGGGATTGAACCGTGCCGAGCGACAAGTACTCGGCACAAATGTCCGAGGCGCCACCTCCAAACTTGCGGTTCGGGTGTGTGTTCGCGACGCTAGTCCGCCAACGGGCTGATCGCCAGTATTCACGCAAATTTCCCGGATTCAAGCAGCACAGGTCACCAGAACGCCATGTGTCGGCAATCCGATCGACCGCAGAGCGCGCACCGACTCGCGAGCCGTCGCTCCGGTGGTCAGCACGTCGTCGACCAAGACCACCTCGGCGTTCGGCGGAATCTCCGCTGCGGCGGCACGACCGGCGACCGCGGCCACCCGCCCATCCAGGTTCCGAGCCCGCTCGGCGGGTGTCAAGCCCACCGAATCCCGCACGCCACGCCCCACCCGCAACACGGGTACCATGCGGGCGCCCGGTAACCGCTCCGTAGCCGCCGACGCGGCGCGCAGCACCGGATCACCACCTCTACGCCGCGCCGCCACGGTTCTGCTCGGCGCTGGCACCACCACCAGGGGCCGACCCGGCGCGCGTAATTCGGCGAGCGCGCCCGCCAAAGCCGCCCCCAGCGGCGTCGCCAGATCCCGTCGTCCGCGTTCCTTGGCGGCGAGCACCGCCCGGCGCGCGGGGCCCGCGTACGGACCGAGCGCCCAGCACGGGACGCCCGGGTCGGTGCGCGGCCACACCCGCACCGGCGGACCGGTCAGCACGACGGCGCAGTCGGCGCACCAACCGGCTCCGGAACGTCCACAGCCCGCGCAGACGGAGGGCAGCACCAAATCGAGCAGGGTTCGCATCGGCACAGTGTGCGCCCGGACGCCGACAGGTTCGCCCGACGTGCCTGCGACAGTCCACAGGCAGTGCTCATGTTGCCGCGCCGCCGTTTCCGCGATTGCTCGGCGCGCTCACGCCGCAGCCAGGAGCGCGTGTTGCCGCGGCCTGCACGAGCCGCCAGCCCTCGATTACCGGCCACCCGGGGAACGATGTCCCGGCCCGGTCCCGCGACGTCCGAGGCGTTCGACACCGCGCGGACGGGCGCGCCTCAGCCGGGAAGGACGGGGATGGCGTTAGCGCCCAAGCCGGGGACCTCACGCCAGTACGGCTGGCCTTGGTCCGGAGCCGAAGTCAGCTCCAGCACCGCGCGCGAGTCGGCGACGTACTGACGATCCGAACTCGCGCTCACCGAGCGCACCGGCGCGGTCAAATTCTGTGAAGTCAGCGGCGTCGGTTCCGACCCGTCCACCGATACGGTGCTCACCGGGTCGACATTGCCCTCGCGCGCGATGATGATCGAGTCGGCGTCCAGCCAATCCACCGACACCGCCGCCGTGCTGAGTCCGACTCCCACGGGAAGCGCTGAAGCCAGCGAGAGCTTCCCGTCCGGTTGGGGTACGACGACCGCGACGTACACCTTGCCGTCGGCGATCATGGCCGCCCGCACTCCGGTGCGGGAGATCCGCAGATCGGTGATGGGCAGCCGGGGCGCCGAGGCCGAGGAGGCCGCGGTCAGGGCCGAGATGTCCACGTTCTGCACCGACACGTTGCCGGTGCCTCGGTCGTTGACCGCACGGATCACCCGTTCGCCGTCGACCACCGCCCACGCGGCGCTGCCGTCGGCGGTCCACGAGGGACGGGTGACGGTGAACCCCTCGGCCACCGGGAACGCGTTCCCGCCGTACGTGCCGACCATCAGGGTGCGCGACGGCACCCCCGGTGGCCTCCCGGCCTCCGCCACCGCGGCGACGAACTGACCGTCCGGGGACAGGCTCGCCGAGTGCAGGTTGGACACCCCGCCGAAGTAGCCGGGCGTGGGCTTGATGCCGCCGTTGTCGCCGACCTCCACCAAGCCACCACCGCGCAGGGCGTGCAGCCCGACCTGATTGCGCGCGGACATGGCCGGCGAGAACTGCTGCACGTCCGCCGCGCTGTATCCGTTCGCGGCGAAACGCTCGTCCAGCGGCTTGCCGTCGGCGAGCAGCTGATAGGGCCCCAGAATGTCGGCGCTGGACAGGGTGAGCACCACTTGCGCGGCGAGCAGCTCGCGGTCGCGCGGGCTCAGCGCCGACGCGCCGGCGAAGTCGATCCGGACGCCGCCGAGCCCGATGCCGACGTCGTCGGGCTCACCGTTGAGCTTGGTGATGGTGCCGCGCAGCGCGATCGGCGGTGTGAGCTTGTTGCGCAGTATCGAGGCCAGCGCGGGCTGCGGCCCCTCGATCAGCGAGCTGAGCAACCGCTGGGGCAGCTGCGGCTTCTGCACCGACATCCAGCGCAGATCCGGGACGGCCATATCGGCGTCGGGATCGATGAAATACAGCACGTAGCGGCGGTAGGACTTGAAGAACGCGGTGGAGTCCATCACGACGCCGTCGGGCAGCTCATCGATGCGCCACTCGCCGTCGACCTTGGTCAGCTCGATCTTGTTCTCCACGATGACGAGATCGTCGCTGGGACGGTACCCGCCGTCGGCGGCCAGCTCGCCGACCTTGCGCGCGCGAATCTGATAGGTGGCTTTGTCACCGGAGCGCGACTCCCGCAGGGTGTCGGGCTTTTCCACGATGACGGTGCCCGCGGCGTCGTCCCACTGCGTGGAAGCGGCGGGCGTCATGTACTGCCGGGCGGCCAGATGCCGGTTCGCCGGATCGGCGGTGGCCTGCAGGAAATCCCGCAGCAGCAGATCGGGATCGCGGTTGGCCACGGGCGGCGGCGGGCCCTCGGAGGTCGGCCCGCGGTTGATGGTGCCCAGCGCCTCCGGGGCCGAGGACTCCGGCAGGCTGGCGCACGCGGTGAGCGGGACCAGCACCGCCATGGCCGCCGCGGCCAGCCCGGTCAGCCGCTGCCTTCGCGCAGATCCGACACGCATTCTCATGACTGTATGTCCCCCGGTTCACGCGTCCCGCCGCGACCGGTCCGCGCCGACTCGGAGGCCGGCGCTCCGTTCGCTCCATTCGCTCCATTCGCTCCATTCGCTCCGGATACGGGCGCGTCCTCCGCCGATGTGCTGTCGTCCGGCGTCGGCGCGCCGGGCGGCTCACTCGCGCTCGGCTCCGATGTGTGCTCCCGCACGGCATTCGACGCGCCGATGCCGGGTTCGGCGTCGGCCGTCTCCGGCGTCTGCGATTCGGCCCGCGTCGAACCCTCCTCTCGCGCGCCCGAGCCGACGCCCGCGTCCTCGACGCCCGTCTCCGCGTCGCCCACTGCATCCGAGCCGACCGCCGCGTCCTCCACGGCCTCCTCCGCGTCGCCCCTTGCATCCGAGCCGCCGCTCGCGTTCTCCACGGCTGTCTCCGCACCGCCCAGTGCATCCGAGCCGACCCGCGCGTCCTCCACGGCCGTCTCCGCGCCGTTGCGCCCGGCGCTGTGCGGCACGAGCTGTCCGCTCCGCTCATCCGACAGCGGCGCTTCCGGCTCGCCGGGACCCGGCCGCGTGACCTCCGGACCGCCTGGCCGACCGGAAGCGCTCGGCTCCGTGCCATCCGCCAGGGCGTCCGACGCTAGCGTCGCTGCCGATTCGGTCGTCGTCGGTTCGCCGCCCTGCGTGCTCGAGGCGCCCGCCTCGGCGGACGGCGGCCGCGCCGTCTCCGGTTCGGCGACCGCCCGCTCGCGGAGGCCGGAATCGGCGGGCGGCTCCGGCTCGACCACGCGCATCGACTTGCGGCCCGGTTCCAGCGGCAGCGGACTCGCGCCGAGCTTCTTGCCGCGCACCAGCGGCAGCGTCAAGCGGAAGCTGGCGCCGACGCCGACCTCGCCCCAGGCTTCGAGCTTGCCTTCGTGCAGGTTCGCGTCCTCCACGCTGATCGACAGACCGAGGCCGGTGCCGCCGGAGCGGCGCATACGCGAGGGATCCGAACGCCAGAACCGGTTGAAGACCAGCTTCTCCTCGCCGGGCCGCAGGCCGATGCCTTGGTCGCGCACCACGACGGCGACGGCGTTGGCATCGAAGTCGCCGCGCATCCGGATCAGCACCGGCTTGCCCTCGCTGTGGTCGATGGCGTTGGCGAGCAGATTGCGCAGCACCCGCTCCACGCGGCGCGGATCGACCTCGGCGACCAGCGGCTCCTCCGGCAGGTCCGTGATCACCTCGACCCCGGCGTCCTTGGCCAGGTGCCGCACGGTCGAGATCGCGGCCCGCGCGCACATCCGCACGTCCAGCGACTCGACCTGGAGTTCGGCGACGCCCGCGTCGTGCCTGCTGATCTCCAGCAGGTCGTTGAGCAGGCCCTCGAACCGGTCCAGCTCGTTGACCAGCAACTCGGCGCTGCGGGCCAGGGCGGGGTCGAGATCGTCACTGCTGCCGTGGATGAGATCGGCGGCCATGCGGACGGTGGTGAGCGGCGTGCGCAGCTCGTGGCTGACGTCGGAGGTGAACCGGCGCTGGAGATTGCCGAACTCCTCCAGCTGGGTGATCTGGTTGGACAGACTCTCGGCCATCTCGTTGAACGCCTGGGCCAGCCGCGCCATGTCGTCCTCGCCGCGCACCAGCATGCGTTCTTTGAGCCTGCCGTCGGCGAACCGGCCCGCGATCCGCGCCGCCGAGCGGATCGGCAGGACCACCTGCCTGGTGACCAGCGCGGTGATCGCGGCGAGCAACACCAGCAGCACGATGCCGCCGACCAGCATGGTGCCGCGCATCAGCGCGAGGCTGCGTTCCTCGTTGGCGAGCGGAAAGATCAGGTAGATCTCCAGCGTCGGGATCTCCGCGCTCGGGCTGCCGATGATCAGCGCGCGCCCGCTGTACCCGTCCGCGTCCTCGACGGTGGCGAACTGGTAGCTGACCTGGTTGCGCTGCACGAACCGGCGCAGTTCGTCGGGCACCTCCTGGATCGGGCCGCGGGGGATCTGCTGCGGCGGCATCCCGCCGATGACACTCAGCGCCGAGTCGAAGCTGCCCGCTGCGCCGGTGGACTGGCCGGTGCCGCCGCGGTTGGACAGCGCGTTGCGAGCTTCCTCCAACCGCTGCGGTTGCGCGCCGATATCGTGCACGCCCGCCAGCTGGCTCTCCACCGTGTTGCGGGCCCGGTCCATCTCCTCGACCGCGGCGTTGATCTTGGCGTCCAGCAGCCGGTCGGTGATCTGACTGGTCAGCACCACGCCCAGAATCGTGATGACGATCAGCGACAGCGTCAGCGTGGACACGATGACGCGCAACTGGAGGGAGCGGCGCCAGAGGTGGCCTAAGGCAATGCCGACCGCTTGGAACCAGGCCACCACCGGAGCCAGCGATCGTTGGAGACGCGCGATCACGCCATCGATCACGGTGGTCCGGCCTTGTAACCCACACCGCGGACGGTCAGCACGATCTCCGGGTTCTCGGGATCCTTCTCGACCTTCGCCCGCAACCGCTGCACGTGGACGTTCACCAGACGGGTGTCGGCGGCGTGCCGGTAACCCCAGACCTGCTCGAGCAGGACCTCACGGGTGAACACCTGGCGGGGCTTGCGGGCCAGGGCGACGAGCAGGTCGAACTCCAGCGGCGTCAGCGAGATCTGCGCGCCGCCGCGGCTGACCTTGTGCGCGGGCACATCGATCACGATATCGGCGATGGACAGCAGCTCGGCCGGCTCCTCCTCGGTGCGGCGCAGCCGCGCCCGCACCCGGGCCACGAGCTCCTTCGGCTTGAAGGGCTTGACGATGTAATCGTCGGCGCCCGACTCCAGACCCAGCACGACGTCGACCGTGTCGGTCTTGGCCGTGAGCATCACGATCGGAACCCCGGAATCGGCCCGCAGCACGCGGCACACGTCGATGCCGTTCATGCCGGGCAGCATCAGGTCCAGCAACACCAAATCTGGGCGGAGCTCGCGAACCGCCGCCAGGGCCTGTGTGCCGTCGCCGACCACATGCGGGTCGAACCCTTCCCCGCGCAAGACGATCGTGAGCATCTCAGCGAGTGCCATATCGTCGTCGACGACCAGAATCTTCGGCTTCA
>NZ_BAFS01000217.1 GCF_000308415.1 Nocardia asiatica NBRC 100129
GACCAGCACGCGGGGTCGTAGACGACTCGCCAGATGGGGCCGAGTCGGACGGTCAGGACGGCGAGGAGGTCTGGCAGTTCGGTGGTGAGTTCGCGGGATCGCGGCCACCACGCGCCGTCGAGGTATCCGCCGCGGTCGGCTTTCGGCTTCAACCTCAAGCGGGGTGTGTAGTCGGGCGGAACGCGATGGCGGGCGTACTGCGGGCGGATCTGTTCGGGCGCCATGGTGGTGCCTTTGTTTCTGTGGAATCGCATTTCGAGTCCTCTCGAGCCGTTGTTCGCGCATGGTCACGCCATGGCGTGGGTGGTCGCGCGTATGACCATGCGGTGGCCGGGGGTGGCGTCGTCCGCGGATCAAGTGGCCGTTGGTGCCCGCGAGCATGAACGGATCCCTGCTTCGGTCCCGATCGGCGACGCGCAGATCGGATAGTCGCCGTGTATCCAGTACACGCCGTTTCCGTCGTGATGTCAACGTTGTAGGTCTACACTCGTAACTTCATCGGAGATTGCGAGGACGATGGAGGCATCCGGGATGGCGGAAGTTCCGAACCGGCGGCCGGTTCGCGCGAGAACCGGCGGGGGCGGCGGTCCGGTCACCAGGGCGGCCGTGCTGACCGCGGCGCTCGAGATCATCGATCGCGATGGGGTCGACGGGTTGTCGATGCGGCGGCTGGCCGAGGCGGTGGAGCGGGACCCGATGGTGATCTACCGGCATGTGCCGAACAAGGCGGCGGTGCTCGATGGTGTGGCCGAGATCGTGTTCGCACAGCTGGCGGTCGATGTCGCCGACCCGGACTGGGCGGCGCAGTTGCGGGCGGTCGCCCGCGATTTCCGCCGGCTGGCTCTTGCCCATCCGCGGGTGGTGCCGCTGCTGGTAACCCGGCCGCTGGCCACACCATTGGGGTTGCGTCCCTATGCGGTGGTCCGTCCCCTGGAAGACATCCTCCAGTTGCTCACTCGCGCGGGGTTTTCCGGTGCCGACGCGCTGCACATCTACCGTGCGGTGTTCGGATTCCTCTATGGCCACGTTCTGAACGAGTTGCAGGAGATCGTGGAGCGTCCCGAGGAGACCGACGATGTGCTGCGGCTCGGGCTGCACCGCCTGCCGATCGGCCAGTTCCCGTTGTTGCGCGAACTGGCACCGGTCTTGGCCGCCTACGACGGCGCGGCCGAACTCGAACGCGGTCTGGACATCCTGCTCACCGGTCTCAGCGCCACGCTGCCGGGTCCCGGGCGATGACGTGTGACTCAGCCTGCCTCGAGGGAACCGCCTTCGAGGGAACCGCCTTCGGAATCCCAGCATTGCTGTGCGGCAATCGTTTCGGCATCGCCGGTGGACGCAAGGTCGACTCGCACGGCGAGTCTGCCGCCGCTGACCCCGAGGACATCGATGGTGTGCGCGGGCTTGTGCCGGTAGCCGTCGAGCCGGACCTGGCGCCCAGCGTTGGCGAGTTTGCGGGGTGTGATGGTCCATTCGTCGAGGTGATAGATCACTCGATGGATCGGGCCGAGCCGGACCCCGAGTATCGTGAGCAGATCTGGCAGCTCGGTCACGAGGTCGTTGCCGTGCGGCTGCCAGACCCCGCCGGTGCCCGCTGTGTCGAATTGGAACCGCAGTCGATGGACGGACGGTGTCTGCCGCCTCGGGGTGGTTTTGCTCAGTTGTAGCGTCATGGCTGACGCTCCCATCTCGGCCGCGCCGCGGCCGGGTTCAAGGTCTCGGTGAGACCGGTGATCAGGATGTCCAGGCCGCGTTCGAGTTCGGCTGCGCCGTCGTAGGCGGCCAGATCCGAGGCGAGACCGCGAAGCAAGGGAAATTCGCCGATCGGTAGGCGGTGCAGGCCCAGACGCAGCAGGTCGGTGGTCTCTTCAGGACGTTCGACGATTTCCTGGAGCTCGTTGAGGACGTGGCCATAGAGGAATCCGAACAGCGCCCGGTAGATGTGCAGGGCGTCGGTCCTGCTGAAGTCGGCTCGGACGAGCAGCTCCAGAGTCTGTTCCAGCGGCCGCAGGGTGCCGAGTGGCCGCAGTCCGAGCGGAGTGGACAGCGGGTGGGTGACCAACAGGGGAACCACGTTCGGGTGCGCTACGGCCAGTCGGCGGAAGTTGCGGGCGATGATGCGCAGTTGACGGCGCCAGTCGGGGTCGGCGGGCTCGACAGTCAGCTGTTCGAGCACGATCTCGGCGACCCCGTCGAGCAGTGCGGCTTTGTTGGCCGCGTGCCGGTACAGCACCATCGGGTCGCGGCCGAGCGCCTGGCCGAGGCGCCGCATCGACAGGTGCTCGACACTCTCGCGATCGATGATCCCGAGCGCGGCCACCAGCATCGCAGACCGGGTCAGTGGGGTGTTCGTGGTGTCCCCGCGGTCGGCGCGACCTGCTGAAACGTCTGTGGAACCGATTGGTTCGGCCTTGATTGGGCTCATCGAATCAGCGTCTCCTCTCGGTCGGACGCTGTCATTGTTACCGTTGTAAGTCTACGCTGTAGACAGACGGTGTAGCCAGCCTTTAAGCTGGATGCAACCGGTTCGCCCAACCGCTGGTAGGCAGATGCGAGGAGTTCGTGGCCGAACTGCGCGACCGGGAGAGTAGGAACATTCCGATGACGATCAAGCACAAGATCGCGAGCCGGGCCCGGGCAGGATGGGTGAGGTTGCAGACGCTGCTCGCCAGACCCGACGAAGACAGCCGCCGCCGAACGGATATCGGCGGCAGGCGTCCCGGCGGCCCCATCGAACGAGCCGGGCGCAAGCTGAGACACGCCTTCGAACACTGACCCGGTCTCGACCGCCTGCGGGTAGGACTTGTCCGCGGCAAGCGCTCAGGAGATTCGAGGACATAACGAATGGCAATCACACAGGTAGCCGTCTACGCACACTTGAGCGATACGGATGTCGAAGCATTGGGGCGGGAACTCGACGCGATTCGCCGTGACATCCTGGATCGGCGAGGCGCCCGGGATGCCGCCTATATCCGCCGGACGATCGCGTTCCAACGAATACTGGATGTCACGGCCCGACTGGTGATCGCCTGCACTCGAACGAAACGCGGCTGGTTGCTGGGGACGACGGCGCTGGCGGCGGCAAAGAGCATCGAGAACATGGAAATCGGCCACAATGTGTGCCACGGCCAATGGGATTGGATGAACGACCCGGAAATCCATTCCAGCACTTGGGAATGGGACATGACGGGTCTGTCGTCCCAGTGGCGCTATTCGCACAACTATCGCCATCATGTGTACACCAATGTCCTCGGCATGGACGACGACATCGGGTTCGGCGTGATGCGGATGACCCGCGACCAGCGGTGGGGACCATGGCTGCTGTTGCAGCCACTGCAGAACCTTTTTCTGGCGGCGACTTTCGAGTGGGGGATCGCTCTGCACGATCTGTACTCCGAGCGCGACCGCGCGGCCACCCCGGCGGAGAAGACCGCCCAGACCAGAGCGCTGATCGGGAAAATCGCGCGGCAGATCGGCAAGGACTACGTGCTCTTTCCGGCGCTGAGCGGGCGGCACTGGCGTCGCACACTCGCCGCGAACTTCGCCGCCAATACGCTGCGCAATCTCTGGGCGTATGTGGTGATATTCTGCGGTCATTTCCCTGACGGCGCAGAGAAGTTCACCCCCGCCGCCGTGCGGCACGAGACCAAGGCCGAGTGGTATCTGCGGCAGATGCTCGGGACAGCGAATTTCCAGGCCGGGCCGGTGCTGGCATTCCTGAGCGGAAACCTGTGCCATCAGATCGAACACCATCTGTTTCCCGACCTGCCCAGCAACCGGTACGCCGAGATCGCCCGGCGCGTACGCGCGTTGTGTGACGAATACGACCTGCCCTACACCACCGGACCGCTGATCCGGCAGTACCTATTGACCCTGCGCACCATTCACAAGTTGGCCCTACCGGACAGCTTCCTGACCGCGACCTCCGACGACGCACCAGAAACCGCCTCCGAACGCAAATTCGGCGCACACCCTGCGATCGGTGTCGGCGCATTCCCTCGGCGCGGCCTACGCACCGCGCTGAACCTCGCACGCCGGTTTCCGTCCTCCCGAGGATAGAACCTCTAGTGCACTGGAACTGATCAGCCGAGTTTTTCGCGGCCGAGGCGCTGAGCCCCATCGCGCATCCGGCAATGCGGCGACGCGGTCCAGCCGGTCGGCGAGTACCTGCCGCGCGTCGGCGCCGTCGCAGGGAGCGAGTGCGGCAAGGTAGGGGTCCTTCTATGCGCTGAGGAATGAGACCGAATGCCCTACATCGCGCATTCACACAGAGCCCGTGTTACCCGAGCAACCCCGGACGTCGCACGTCATCTACACCCGCACAGCGAGTTCCGACACCAATGTCGATTCGCCTGTGTCGGCGAGCAGCCGCGGCGTTCGTAATAGCGCAGTGTCTGGGCCTACACCCCCGTGGCGGCGGCAACTGGCTGGTGCGCAACCCGGTCAACGCCGATCCCCGCCGATCGCAGCATCCACCCGCGCCGCCAGCGCGTCGAGAACTTCGACCTGGCTATCGGGGACCTGGATGCGCATCAAGGGCCCGGCGATGGTGGCTCGGAGGTAAAGGCGGACAACGAGCAGTAACCGGACTCACGGGCGGTCAGCTCTCCGGC
>NZ_BAFS01000216.1 GCF_000308415.1 Nocardia asiatica NBRC 100129
TCGAAACGGTAGATCGAACCCCAGACATACGGCTTGCCTGCCAGCACCGCGGCGTCGTTGACCAAGTAGCGGGTGGCGAAGTTGTCGGTGCCGTCGACGATCAAGTCGTACTCGCGAAACAGCTCGACCGCGTTCTCCGGCTCCAACCGGATCTTGTGCAACCGGACGTCGATGCCGGAGTTGATCTCCAGGATCGAATCGCGCGCGCTGTCGGCCTTCGGACGGCCGATGTCGGATTCGCCGTGAATGATCTGGCGCTGCAGATTGGAAGCGTCGACCTCGTCGAACTCGACGATGCCGAGCGTGCCGACGCCCGCGGCGGCTAGATACAGCAGGGCGGGCGAGCCGAGACCACCGGCCCCGATCACCAGCACCTTGGCGTTCTTCAGACGTTTCTGCCCGTCCACACCGAGATCCGGGATGATCAGGTGTCGGCTGTAGCGGGCTACCTCATCCCTGGTCAGCTCCGCGGCCGGCTCGACAAGTGGCGGCAGGGACTTGGGTGATGACACGTCCAGGACTCCTCGAATCGCTCGGCCGATCGCTACGGCGGTGTGGCGCGCCCTGCTCGGGCCGCACACATCTGCAACACCGACGACCGGGCCGTTCTTCCCTGCCATCGTTCCGCATCACCGACGCACCGGGACAACCGCCCTCTCCGTCCGGCCGACACCCCCTACCCGCGCGGGTAGGGCCAGGGGTTGAACCGGCAGCGCTTGCCGTCCATCGGGACCACGCCGTGCGGATCGAGGGCGGCGATGTCGTTGTTCTTCGTGCCGAAGGTCTGCTGCATCATCACCGGCGCCAGCCCGCCGTCGGTCTCGCATGCCTGATGCTGGTGATAGCCGATGGCGTGGCCGATCTCGTGATTGATCAGATACTGCCGGTAGGACCCGATATCGCCCTCGAAGGCGAGTGCGCCGCGCACCCAGCGGACTTCGGAGAGCACCACCCGGCGGTTGTCGGCGTTGTAGCAGGAGGTGTCGATCGGGATGTCGAATCCGCATTCCTTGCGGCTGGATCCGCGTGAGGTGAGCGAGATGCGGAACTCCGCGTCGCCCTGGTCGACCCTGCGGAAAGCGAACTTGGGGTCGTGCACCCAGCTCTTCGGATTGGCCAGAGTGGAGTCGATCATCTTGGCGACGGCCTCGTCACCGCCGAGGCCGGAGGTGTCCACGCCGTTCTCGATTTCCACGGTGTAGCGGAAGACCGTGCCGGTGCCGACGCCGACCTGGGCGGTCGTGCCGGGTACCACGTGCCAGGCGCCACCGCCGGTCTCGGCGAAAGCGCCGCCCTCGGGCAGTGCCCCGGCGGGCAGATCGGCGGGAAAGTGCCCGTCACCGGGCGGAGCGCCGATGATGCCCGCGGTCGCGGTGGCCGGGCTGAGCCGCCCGAGCCCAGGGTCCGGGCCCGCGACGCTGCCGGGGCCGGTGGCGCGGATCGCGTCGACGACGACCAAGACGGTGATCGCGACCAGTACGGGCAGAGCGTATGCCCGCCAACCGTAGGTCGAGACGAATCTGCCGAGCGCGCTTTGTTTCTTGGCGTCGCGCTCCGGCCGCCCCCTGGCTCTGCCTTCATCCGGTGCGGTGGGGTCCCAGCGGGCGCGGAGCGGCTGGTGCGACCGGTCGGCCCGGTGTGCGTAGAGCCCGAGCGGGTCGTAGACCTCCACTTCGTCCCGCTCCGGCCGCTGGTCCGCTTCGGGCTGCGGCGGAGGGGCTTCGGACACCTCGAGGCGCTTGCGCTTACTCGTCCGCTTGCGACCGGATGATCCGCCGCCTGTCCCGGACCGCTCGGCCGCGCCCGTTCGAGCCGCACTGCCGGATCGCGCCTCTGGCCAGGTTCTCGCCATGTGGTCCGACCCTACGGAACCGGACGCGCCGGAGCCAGCCGGGCGGCGCGCACCACGCCGCCCGCCGGGTGGTCGGTCCGGGCGGTCGGTCACGCGCATCAGAGTCGCACAGCGGCGGATCCCCACTCACGGGCACACCGGCGGCGCCGTGGGTGCGACAATGCTCTGCGGGTGGCACCAGTTGCCCGGCCCCGATCCGCGGGCGGGCAACAACCGGGTATCGTTCATGGGATAACCCGGTGCACACCCCTTTTGCCGGGGAATCGACTGGGAGAGCCGAAATGACTGACCTCGTGGACCGGATGACGTCCCGTAGATCGTCGTCCGAGGCCATGGCACCCGCCAAACGCGGTACCCGGCTTCCGCGCGACGAGCGACGTCAACAGCTACTCGCGGCGGCAAGCGAAGTCTTCGTGCAGCGCGGCTACCACGCCGCGGGCATGGACGAGATCTCGCAGTGCGCGGGCGTGAGCAAGCCGGTGCTGTACCAGCACTTCAGCAGCAAACTGGAGCTCTACCTCGCGGTGCTGCAGAACTACGTCGACATGCTGGTGTCCAGCGTCCGGCAGGCGCTGCGCTCCACCACCAGCAACAAGCAGCGCGTCCGCGCGGCGGTGCAGGCGTACTTCGACTTCGTGGACAACGAGATGCAGGGTTTCCGCCTGGTCTTCGAGTCCGACCTGACCAGCGAGCCGCAGGTCCAGCGCCGGGTCGAGCAAGCCACCGAGGCGTGCGTGGACGCGGTCTTCGACCTGGTGGCGCACGACTCGGGCCTCGATCCCTATCGGGCCCGCATCCTGGCCGTCGGCTTGGTCGGCGCGAGCCAGTTCACCGCGCGGTACTGGCTGGAGGCCGATCGGCCGATCCCCAAGGAGGAGGCGGTCGACACCACCGTCTCGCTGGCCTGGGGCGGCTTGAAGCACGTGCCGCTGCACCCGATCGACTGACGGGTACTACGACGAACGAGCCCCTGTCCCCGAGCGATCGGGGGCAGGGGCTCGCTGCGTACGCGGCCGGGGCCGGGATCAGACGGCGGCGAAACCGACGCGACCACCGGTGGTCGAGCCGATCTCGACGTAGGCGACCTTCGCCGCCTGGATCAGGAACTTGCGGCCCTTCTCGTCGGACAGCGACAAGACCCCGCCGTCGCTGCCGAACGCACCGGACACCAGCGCCTCGACCTCGTCCTGGGTCTGCGCGCTGTTGATCACCAGCTCGCGCGGGCTATCCGAAATACCGATCTTGACCTCCACGGCCAACCTCCGAACCTGAGAGTCCTGTGCTGTCGAGTCCAGGCTAATGCTCCCCCGCCTCTCCGAATCTTCAGGCTCCCCCGCCTCTCCGGATATTCGGGCCGTACCAGTCGGGTGCCGCACCGGGTCGCGTTCAGGTCCTGCGTTCCGGCGAGCCTTCCGTTCTGGGCGTACCCGCCGAGTTACCCATGTACCTGCGAAATCAGTCGGCACATCCGTCGATCGAATGTCGCGCCGTCCGGTCGCCCGAACGGTGTTCGCTTGTCGCGAACACCGTCTGGGTGGGGCTTACTTGGGCTCGACGAGCTGGATTTCGAGTTCGATTTTCACCGTGTCGCTGAGCATGCCGGGCATGGAGCCGCCGACGCCGAAGTCGGTGCGCTTGATGGTGCCGGTGGCGGAGAAGCCCGCGTGCCGGTCGCCGGTGGGGCCGTAGTCCTGGACGCCGCCCCACTCGACCTCCAGGGTGACCGGCTTGGTGATCGTGCCGAGCGTGGCTTCGCCCTGGACCTCGAAGGTCTCCGCCACGACCACCGGGTGGGCGGCGCGGAAGGTGAGCGTGGGGCGATTGGCGACGTCGAGGAAGTCGGCGGTGCGAATGTGCGCGTCACGGTCGGGGTTGCCGGTGTCGAAGGAGTCGAGGTAGATCGTCGCGCCGATGGTGGCCGCGCCCGATTCGTCGACCACGAATTCGGTCTCGAACCGGGTGAACCCGCCACGCACCTTGGCGATGCCGAGATGACGAACGGTGAAGGCGACCGAGGAATGCGCGGCGTCGAGTGCCCACGATCCGGATTTCAGCGTGGTGGATTCCGAGGTAGAAGTCATACCTCCGACAATGACCGGACCACGGTCCGGTAGCCAGACCGCCGTTATCCTGGACCTGACAGGGCGCGGATAACCGTGCTCGGACCGGGCACGATGGGACGCATGGCTCGTAACGGATTCGCGGAGTTCCTCATCGCGCGGCGCGCCGAATTGCGGCCGTCGGATATCGGCATGCCCGAGGGCGGACGCCGCCGGACGCCGGGGCTGCGGCGGGAGGAAGTCGCCGTCCGCGCGGGAGTGAGCGCCGACTACCTGGCCCGGCTGGAGCAGGGGCGCGACACGAACCCGTCGGTCGCGGTGATCGACGCCTTGGCCGACGCGCTGCTGCTGCGCGGCGACGATCGCCAGTACTTCAGCATGCTCGCGCTCGCCTCGGGCAACGAATCCCGTTGCCCGGGCAACGAATCCGCCGAGGAACAGGTGGCTCCGACGATCGAGACGATCCTGCGCGCCTTGCAGCCGACGCCCGCCTTCGTCGTCGGCCGCAGGCTGAACGTGCTGGGCTGGAACCAGGCGTGGGCCGATTTCGCCGCCCCGCTGGGTCTGCTGGACGAGCCCCAACCCAACCTCGCCTGGTACACCTTCACGCACCCCGCGGCGCGGCGCGTGCTGCGCAACTGGGAGCAGGCCGCCGATACTTTCACCGCCGCGCTCTGCCGCGCCAAACTGCACTGGCCGGGCGACGATTCGCTGCTGGAGACGATCGAAGCACTGCGCGCCCTCCCGGATTTCGCGCAGCGCTGGAAACCGCATCGAGTCGGCACGTCCGCCTCGGGCACGCTGCACCTGGACCATCCCGTGCACGGCACGGTCGAAGTACCGTTCGAGACGCTGGAGGCCGACCGCGATCAGAGCGTGGTGATCTGGCTGGCCGAGCGGGCGAATATGCACGCGCCCGGATTGCGGCTGGTGCCCAATCGCGCGGCCAACGAGTAACCGCTCAGATGCCGAGTACCGCCATCCGTTGCGCGTGACTGTCCTGCATCCGCTCGATCAGGGCCGCGATGCCGTTGAGATCGCCGGTGGCGGTGAGCACCAGATCGGTGAGTTCGTCGCGCTGCGCCATGACGTACTGGGCTTGCGTGATCGCCTCACCGAGCAGTCGCCTGCCCCAGAGCGTGAGCCGGTCGCGTTCGGAACGGCTCTCGGTGACCGCCCTGCGCACCTCCTCGACGACGAACTCCGAGTGGCGGGTCTCGGCGAGCACGTCGCGGACCACCGCGGCGACGTCGGGAGTCAGCGCGCCCGCGATCTCGGTGTAGAAGTCGGCCGCGATGCCGTCACCGACGTAGAACTTCACCATCGACTCCAGCCACGTCGACGGGTCGGTGGACGCGTGATAGTCGTCCAGTGCGCGCACGAACGGCGCCATGGCGTCGAAGACCTCGGCGCCGCGCGCGGCCAGGGCGGCCTCGAGGGTCTTGAAATGCTCCATCTCGGCGCCGGCCATCTTCGCGACCGCCACCTTGCCCCGCAGGGTCGGCGACAGCTTGGCCTCCTCGGCCAGCCGGTAGAACGCGGAGATCTCGCCGTAGGCGAGCACCGCGAACAGATCGGTCACGCCGGGATGGCTCGCGGGGATGGATAGGTCGGCTGGGTCGGTCGACGAAACACCTAACGCGGCAGGTGACTGTGCTCCCATGCGCCCCAGCGTAATACTCACCGCGGTTCACGCGGTTTCGGCCAGGAACTTCTCGAGATAACTCCATGTCGTGTCACGTGCGGTCGGGGCGGCAAGGATGCCCAGGTGGCTGCCCGGCGCGGTCTCGTAGCGGACCATGGCCGCTCCGGTGAGCACACGGGCGCCGGCCTCCACGGCGGGAGCCGGGGTGATCACGTCGGAGGGACCGCCCACGAGCAGGACCGGCGCGGTCACCCTCGCCAGCTCGATCCGGCGCCCGCCCAGCACGACGACACCGCGTCCGATGTCGTTGTTGAGGATGAAACGCCCCCACAGCTGGCCGTAGAAACGCCCCGGGTATCCGGGCATCTCGGCCATGAACCGGTCGATCGTCTCCATCTTCGCCAGCGCCTCGGTGCGCGCGATATTGCTCGCGACGAACCACGGCCGGGTCAGTTCGCGATCCCAAGCGGTGACCTTGTAGCCGATTCGAGTCAGTCTCGCAGGAACGCCGCCGGCCGCCCGGATGACCGTCGAGGTGGCCCGCCCGCCGGTGAGTCTCGCGACGGCGCGCAGCTGCGGAACACCGGTCATCCGGTCGTAGTCCAGCGGCGAGCCGACGGCCGTGATCGACCGGATGGGCAGCTCGGGGTGCGCCGCCGCGGTCAGCAGGGCCAGCGTGCCGCCGAGTGACCAGCCGACCAGGTCGACCGGCTGTCCGTCGCGGTCGGCGCTGGTGCGCAGCACCGCCTCGGGCAGGATGTCGTCGATCCAGTCCTCGAAACCCATCCGGCGGTCGCCGAAAGTGATCTCGCCGTAGTCGATGACATACGGGCTACGGCCGATCTCCAGCAGGAAGCGCGCCAGACTCTGATCGGCTCGCAAGTCGAAACAGGTAGCGGGCGCGGCGAGCGGCGGAACCAGCAGGACGGCCGAATCCGCCGCGGCCGCCGCTGCGTCCGCTCGCTCGAACCGCCGCAGTTGCCGGTGCGGCTGGTCCCACAGAACGGTCGACGGGGTCGGGTCCGGCGCCTCGATGCCGGAGCCGAAGGTCAGTGCCCATGCGTTGCGCGCGGCGAGGGTGACAGTGTCGGCAAGGCTCACGGGGAGAAGCGTCTCATATGTCGGTACCGCCGGTAACAGGCAACTCCCCGACGGCCTACCGCGGCCCCATGCCGACCGGATTGAGCGGGGGGACCACCGTCTCCTGCACGCCGCGAACCAGCGGCGCGAGCGACGTGGTCAACTCGGTGATCGCGTCGGCCGACAGCATCGCGAGCGCTCCGGTCCAAGCCGCTTCGTCGGTCTCGGCCTCCACGGCGGCCAGCAAGTCCGCGCCGCTGCTGGTGAGCATCGGCGTCACCGGCTCTCCCCGGACAACCCCCCGCGCGCGCAACTCGTCGAAGGCGGCCGCCCATTCCGCTTCCGACACCCCGCGCGCGGGCCGCATCACCGATTCCGGCGCCTTGCCCGCGGCCACCTGCGCCACCAGCGCCTGACGTCCGCTCAGGCCGTGGGTGACCAAGGCGGCGACATGACCGTCGCCACGATGTTCCCGCAGCGACGTGGTCAGCTGCCACAGCGCGGCCACCGGGTCGGCGGGCAGCGGCAGGGCCGCGTTCGCCGCGAACAGCGGCCGCCCGGTCGGATCGGCCGCGCGCTCGACCGGCGCGAGCAACTCGACCGCGCGACCGCACACCGCGTCGCCCGCGCCGACGCCGCGCAGCAGGCCGGTGGCCAGGTCGAGCCGGGCGGTCAGGCAGCGCTGCGGGCTGGCCCGCTCCCACGCCTCCGGCAGCGCGCGACGCACCATGTCGGGGTGGAATCCGGCGAAGGTCGCCAGCACCGTCGCGGGCGTCACCGCGCCCAGCGGCGCGGCGCGAAAAGCGAAGTAGGTCTGCCAGTAGCCGCGCAAGCCGATCCCGACGCCCGCCTCCTTGACGCCGGTTCCGAAATAGACGACATCGTGTAACGGTTCGAGCGTCGCCCAGATTTGCCGCGCCGGATGAATTCCCATGTCGCGCAGCGTACGTCGCGGCGCGGCGCGGCGAAAGGACACCGCGATCCGGCAGATTTCGGATAGCGCGCCGCGGCGGCAATTCGAGCGACGCACAATATCACGCTACAATCTCCTCGGACAACGAAAAGTTTCGCTCGACAGAGTTGCCGGACGTCGCGCAGACGCACACCGCGGGGACGCCGCCACGACCGCCGACCGGTTTCGAGTGCGAAGTTTCGTTGGACAGGAGAATGTGCGCGCACCAGATCCGCGTCACCAGTGCGCCGCGCCGATGTTTTGCGAGGTAGCCGCCGCTTTCGCGGCAGGCGCCCGGCATCCGGAGCGTGGCCGGGTGGAGTATGCCTGCGGAGTCGTGGTCGTCGTGGACCGCCCGGTCCGCCCCACCTCGTGCGCGCGGGACGTGATTACGAGGAAGGCACGAACCCTGAGCAAGATCACAGTCGATCAGGAACCAGGTCTGGCGGAGACCCTGTTGACGGCCGAACTGGACGCAACGCATACCGCCCCGACTTTCGCCGAATTGGGCGTGCGCGCGGAAATCGTCCGCGCGCTCGGCGAGATCGGAATCGAACGTACTTTCGCCATTCAAGAACTCACCCTGCCGCTGGCGCTGGCCGGCGAGGATCTCATCGGTCAGGCCCGCACCGGCATGGGTAAAACCTTCGGATTCGGGGTGCCGCTGCTGCACCGGATCGCGACCGCGGATACCGGCACCGCACCGCTGGACGGCACGCCGCGAGCACTGATCATCGTGCCGACGCGCGAGTTGTGCATCCAGGTGACCAAGGACTTGGAAAACGCGAGCAAGTACCTGACCAACCACAAGGGCCCGCTGCGCGTCGCGTCGATCTACGGCGGCCGCCCCTACGAGGCGCAGATCGCGGCGCTGCGCTCGGGTGTCGACGTGGTGGTCGGCACGCCCGGCCGACTACTGGACCTCGCCGACCAGCAGCATTTGATCCTCGGCAAGATCGGCGTGCTCGTGCTGGACGAGGCCGACGAGATGCTCGATCTGGGCTTCCTCCCGGATATCGAGCGCATCCTCGGCATGGTCCCGGACAAGCGTCAGACCATGCTGTTCTCCGCGACCATGCCGGGGCCGATCATCACCTTGGCGCGCACCTTCCTGACCCGCCCCACCCATATCCGGGCGGAGGAGCCGCACGATTCCGCGGTGCACGATCGCACCGCGCAGTTCGTCTACCGCGCCCACGCCCTGGACAAGAGCGAACTGATCGCGCGCATCCTGCAGGCGGAGAGCCGGGGCGCCACGATGATCTTCACGCGCACCAAGCGCACCGCGCAGAAGGTGGCCGACGAACTCGCCGAGCGCGGGTTCGCGGTCGGCGCGGTGCACGGCGACCTGGGGCAGATCGCCCGGGAGAAAGCGCTCACCAAGTTCCGCAAGGGCGCCATCGACGTGCTGGTCGCGACCGACGTCGCGGCGCGTGGCATCGACATCGACGACGTCACCCACGTCATCAACTACCAGTGCCCGGAGGACGAGAAGACCTACGTGCACCGGATCGGGCGGACCGGCCGGGCCGGACGCACCGGCGTAGCGGTGACGCTGATCGACTGGGACGAGCTCAACCGCTGGTCGGCGATCGACAGCGCGCTCGGACTCGGCATCCCCGAGCCGGTCGAGACGTACTCGCGCTCGCCGCATCTGTACGCGGATCTCGGCATTCCCGAGGACGCGAGCGGCGTCATCCGCCAGGCGAAGCCGGAACGCGATCCCGAAGCAGTGGTGGTCGAACGCCCCGCCCGCACCCCGCGCAAGCGCAACCGCAGGCGCACCCGCGGCGGCCAGCCGATCGACGGCACGCCGAACGTCGCCGACACGGACGACAGCGAGTCGCCCACCGGTGCGGAGGCCACGCCCGCGCCGCAGGCGGACGCCGAGGACGACGCGGCCGACAAGCCCGCACGCCGCAGGCGCAGGCGGCGCAAGTCGACCGGCGACGCGACCGACCACACCGCGGGCGACGAGTCGAGCACCGATGCCGTGGACGACATCTCCTCGGACGAAACCACCTCCGACGAGCTCGGCGCGTCGGACGACACCGGCACCGCCGAGCGGCCCGCTCGCCGTCGGCGCAGGCGCCGCCGTTCCGGCGAGGGCGACGCCGCCGCGGACAGCGGGAGCGCGGCCGAGCCCGCGACAGCCGCGTCGGCCTGATCGTCCGGATCGGCTAGTCTCGCAATCGTGCTCGCACCCGAGCGGCGGACGCGCGCTGACATCATCGCCGCAGTCGCGATCGCGGTTCTCGTCGTGATCGCCGGAACCGTGGTGTGGGTACGCGGGGACGCGCACGGCACCGAATCGGTGACCGCGTCGTCCACCGTGCCGACCCCGGCCGCGGCCGACCAGTTGCCCGCCGCGCTGCGCGAGCTGTGGCGCGCGCCGGACGGCGCGAGCGCGCGGGCGCTGGTGTCCGGCGGGGCCGCCGTGACCGCCGACGGCGACACGGTCACCGGGCGCGATCCACGCACCGGCGATCAGCTCTGGAAATACCGGCGGGACATGCCGTTGTGCGGGGCCGAGGTGCAGTACGGCATGGTGGTCGCGGTCTACCGTGACGAGCGCGGCTGCAGCCAGGCCACCATGCTGGCCGGCGACAGCGGCGCTCGCCGCACGGCCCGCAGCAGTTACATGGATCGGGACGTACGCCTGTCGGTCGACGGCACCTACCTGCTGGCGCAGGGGCCGCAGCGGCTGGAGATGTGGCGCTCGGACCTGGTGCGCACCGTGGAGTACGGGTTCGTCGACGCGCCGGTGAACGTCAAGACCCAGCCGCGCAAGGGCTGCACCCTGCTGTCCTCCGGCTCCAGTCCGTCTCGGCTCGCCGTGCTGGAGCGCTGCCCCGCCGACCCGGCCGGCCGGCTCACCGTGCTCAATCCGGCTCCCAAGGACAACACCGTGCCCGAGGAGTACGGTTCGCACGTATTGACCGGTCCCGGCGCGGATGCGGCCGCGGCGCGCGTGGTCGCGGTGTCCGACAGCCGGATCGTGCTGTACTTCCCCGGTGTCGAGCAGGTCGCCGAGCCGTTGCCGCCGCGGTTGGCCGTCTACGACGGGAACGGCAATCCGGTTGTCGTGCATCAGCTTTCGGCCCCGCTGAGCGACACGACCACGACCACCCGCATCGGATCGGCCTATCTCGTCTTCACGGGGAACAGCCTGATCGCGTTGAACGGCAGCACTTTCGACCCCCTGTGGACCGCGGGCGGAGCCCTCGGATCGCCCGCGCTCATGGCGGGCAAACTGCTGCTGCCCACCACGGGCGCGCTCGCCGTCCTCGACCCAGCCTCGGGCGCCGAAGTGGGGCGCATCCCGGTGGAACGCCCAGGTTATGCCGGTGGCCCCATCGCAGCGACGGTGATCGGCGCTACCGTGCTCGAACATCGTGACGGAGAACTGCACGCGTTCGGCTGACGGCGCCGAATCTGTCGGTGCCTCGGCGCAGACTGGGGCGATGAGCGAAACCGAATCCGCCGCAACCGGATATAAGACCGCGGTCACGTCGTACGACGATCCGGACGCGCCGTGGAACCAGCAGTACTCCGACGAAGAGATCGCCCGGTGGAACGACGGCGTGATCGAGGAGTTCCGCGCGAACGCGGGCAAAGTCGGCGGCGCCTACGAAGGCGCTGAACTGGTGTTGCTCACCACCATCGGCGCCAGGAGCGGCAAGCGCCACGTGGTGCCGCTCGGCCTGTTGCGCCGCGGCGAAACGCTGTACGTGAGTTCGTTCATCGAGCACAGCTATCCGGCTTGGTACCACAACGTGAAAGCCGATCCGGACGTCACCATCGAGTTCGGGCAAACCGCCTATCGAGGCACGGCGCGGGCACTCGAGGGCACCGAGTACGACGAATTCGCGGGCTGGGTGGCAGCGAACAACCCGCTGCTCGCGGACTACCAGGCCAAGATTTCGCGGCCGCTGCCGCTGGTGGTGCTCGAAATCGGCGCACCGCTCGGACCGGTCGCGGGTACGGCGTCGGACGCCTGATCGGCGGTACACCGTGGCCGCACTGGGTGTACCACACAGTGCGTACCGCACCACGATCCCCACTGTGCGTACCACAGCATGATCATCGGTGCCCCATCATGGAGGCATGTCCGCACTCGATGACACCCGTATCGTGCTGCTGCGCCACGGCGAGACCAGCTGGTCCACGCAGCGGCGGCACACCGGCCGCACCGATCTCCCGCTCACCGAGCGCGGCGAGCAGCAGGCCAGGGTCGCGGGCGCGTTGCTCGCCACGCTGGGGCTGCGAAACCCGCTGGTGCGCGTCAGTCCACGGCTGCGCGCGATGCGCACCGCGGAGCTGGCCGGGCTCACCGGCGCGGTGGTCGACGACGACCTCTCCGAATGGGACTACGGCGCCTACGAGGGCCTGACCACCCCGCAGATCCGCGAGTCCGTGCCCGGCTGGACCATCTGGACCGACCCGGCGCCGGACGGCGAGACCGCGCAGCAGGTGTGCGAGCGCGCCGACCGGGTGCTGGCCGCCGTGACACCGATCCTGCCGGAGCGGGATATCGTGCTCGTGGGGCACGGCCATTTCTCCCGCGCGCTGATCGCCCGCTGGTCCGAATTCGACGTACGGGAGGGCCGCCGATTCGCCATGTCGACCGGCGCGCTGACCGTGCTCGGCTACGAACACGACGCGCGCACGGTCCGCGCGCACAACCTGGTATCCCACGGAGCGTCACTGTGACTCGACCCGGCCCTACCGCCGACCCCACCACCGCAGACCTCGGCGCCGCCCACCTCGGTGCCGCCGACCCCAACGCCGCAGAGTCCGGTGCCGCGGACCTTGGTGCCGCCACCCCCACCGCCGCAGACCGCAGCGCCGTCGACCTCGGCGCCGCCAAGTCCGGTGCCACAGACCTCGGTGCCGTCGAGTCCGGTGCCGCAGACCTCGGTGCCGTCGAGTCCGGTGCCGCAGACTCCAACGCCGTCGACCTCGGCGGCGCCGTACTGCGCCGCGCCGTCGCGTCGGACGTGCCCGCCCTGGTCGAGCTCGTCTACGACCTGGCCGAGTACGAGAAGGCCGGGCACGAGTGCACGGTCACCGCCGAGCAGCTGCGCGCGGCGCTGTTCGGGCCGGAGCCGAAGGTCTTCGCCCATGTGGTGGCGGACGGCCCGGATCTGCTCGGCTGCGCCATCTGGTTCCTGAACTTCTCCACCTGGGACGGCGTGCACGGCATCTACCTGGAGGACCTGTACGTCAAGCCGGAGACCAGGGGAAAGGGCTACGGAAAGGCGCTGCTCGCGGCCCTGGCGAAGGAGGCGGTGGACCACGGCTACAGCCGCGTGGCCTGGTCGGTGCTCACCTGGAACAGGCCCTCGATCGAGTTCTACGAGTCGATCGGCGCCGTGGTCCAAGACGAATGGGCCGGCTACCGGCTCGCCGGCGACGCGCTCGGCAAGCTGGCCGCCGAGGCGCGGTAGCGCGCGTGTCCTGGTTCCCGCCGCTCGATTCCGAGGCTTGGCCCACCACTGCCGAAGCGGCCATGGCGCTGCAGGACGAATTGCGGCCGTTGGTCTCGACGGTCACCCCGCCGGGCACGCGGTTGCGCACCGTGGCCGGACTCGACTCGGCCTACGACGACACCGGCGCCGTCGCCGCGGCCGTCGTCGTCTTGGCGGCGGACACCCTGCACCCGGTCGCCTCCGCCGTCGCGCACGGCGTCGCCGAGCTCCCGTACGTGCCCGGTCTGCTCGCTTTCCGGGAGATCCCGGCCACCCTGGCCGCGCTCGAAAAGCTCGGCAGCGCACCGGATCTGCTGGTCTGCGACGGGCAAGGGCTCGCGCATCCGCGCCGCTTCGGCCTCGCTTGCCACCTCGGCCTGCTCACCGGGGTGCCGACCATCGGCGTCGCGAAGACGGTGTGGGGCGACTACGCCGAGCCGGGCCCCGAACGAGGCGCGTCCACCGACATCACCATCGACGGCGCGGTGGTCGGACGCGCCCTGCGCACCAGAACCGGCGTCAAACCGGTGTTCGTCTCCGTGGGGCATCGCATCGACCTCGACACCGCCTGCGCACAGGTGCTCGCGCTGACCCCGCGTTACCGGCTACCGGAAACGACCCGGCACGCCGACCACCTCTGCCGGGCCGCCCTGCGAGCGACCGGCGGGGACTATTCCGGCTCAGCCCCGTAGTCCTGCGCCATCCAGCGCGTCGACGGCGGCGCGAACAGCAGCACCAGCGCGCCCACCGCGACCACACCGAGCAGCGCTCCGTAGACCGGCTGATGGGAATCGGTGAGCAGCGACCAGGTGACCGGCAGCAGCAGCAGTTGCGCGATGACGGCGATGGCGCGACCCCAGCGTTTCCCCAGCAGCAGGCCGACGCCCGCGGCCAGCACCGCGCCGCCGAGAATGCCGAACCAGGCAGCCGTGCCGTACCCGCTCGTCGCGGACTGGTCGTGACCGAGCAGCCCGCGCACGACCAGCACGATCGCGACGCCGACGGCGACTACCCCTTCGAGAGTCACCAGAGCGCCCGCCGCCCGCACCGTCGTCGGCACGAGTTCCGCCGCCGAGTCCTTGTCGCTCACGACCACGCCTCGCAGGCACTCGGCTCCGTCGTGCCCGACAGCGCACGGTCTCCACGCTTGCATCGCTGACGCTCGTTCACGCGGCAAGCCTACGACTCGCCCGACGCGCGTCGTCGTCCCGGCGTCCGCCCGCGCGGCAGCGGCGCGCCGGGGACCGCTCGCCGCTTTTCCGGCGCACGTCGGCGGCCAACTAGGCTGCCACCGTGCGGACGCTGCTGATCGTGAACCCGAATGCCACCTCGACCACACCGGCGACCCGGGACCTACTCGCGCACGCGCTGGAGAGCCGCACCCAGCTGACCGTTGCGCACACCCAGCACCGCGGCCACGCCGCGGAACTGGCGCAGTGGGCGGCGACCAACGAGATGGACCTGATCGTCGTACACGGCGGCGACGGGACGGTCAACGAGACCATCAACGGCTTCCTGCCGCTGCCCGTCCTCGACGACGGCCAGGCCTGGCTGCCCCGGCTCGGCGTGATTCCCGGCGGCTCCGCGAACGTCTTCGCCAGGGCGCTCGGCATCTCCCCCGATCCGGTGACCGCGACCAATCAGCTGATCGACCTGCTCACGCTGAACGCCGACCGCCGGATCGGCCTGGGAATAGCCGACGACCGGTGGTTCTGCTTCAGCGCGGGCGTCGGCTTGGACGCCGACGTCTGCGAGGCGATCGACGCCAGCCGCGCACGCGGCCGTACCGCCACCCCGGCGCGTTATGTTCGAACAACCGTGCGACAATTCTTTCTGGCAAGGCGCAAGGAACCGAGCGTTCGGGTGGAAATTCCGGGCCGCACGCCGGTGGACGGGGTGCATTACGCCTTCGTTACGAACACCACACCCTGGACCTACCTGAACGCCACGCCGGTGCACACCAACCCCGGCACCCGGTTCGAAAGGGGTCTCGGAGTGTTCGCGGTGCGCTCCATGGCCGTGGCCCCTACCCTCCTGCTCGCACGGCAACTTCTGGCGGCCAACGGAAATCCTAAGTCGCGCAATTTATTTCGCGAAGACGACGTTCCGACCGTACGAATCGAGTCCAAAGAACCCATCGGCCTGCAAATCGATGGCGACTTCATCGGGAAGCGCAACGTGGTGGATTTCACGGCGGTGCCCGACATCCTCGCCGTGGTCGCGCCACAGCCGCACTGAGGGCGAAACGCCGGGGAAAACCTCGCAGTTGTGCTGCGAAAACCAGGTGAAGCGAGTACAAAGGACCGGGCAGGCTCCCCCTGCGGGGGTCTTTGAGCGTGACCTTCCCCACGGTGCACCGCGTGCCTATTGACATCTACGGTGTTCGTGAAAGCATTCACAAGCAACCGTGCGGAAACTTTCGAGTCGCACAAGTGAACGATCCACAAACCAGTAGGCGCCCTGCGCGGCGCCCAGCAAAGGAGCAGAGGAATGGACTGGCGCCACAAGGCCATCTGTCGCGATGAGGACCCCGAGCTGTTCTTCCCGGTGGGTAACAGTGGTCCGGCGCTCGCACAGATTGCCGATGCCAAGCTGGTCTGCGCTCGCTGCCCCGTAACCGCTGACTGCCTGTCCTGGGCCCTGAAGTCCGGACAAGACGCCGGCGTGTGGGGTGGCATGAGCGAGGACGAGCGCCGGGCGCTGAAGCGTCGCAACGCGCGTACCCGCACCCGCACCGTCGTCTGATCAGACGACCGGCCTTACCGGGCCATTCAGCCCGGCCCGGTAACGCATTTCAGCCCGGCACCCAAAGGTGCCGGGCTGTGTTGTTTATATGCGCCGACCGCAGACTGGAAATACCTGGTCTCGCTTCGCGGGAAACGAAAGCCGGACCAATGCCGTTGCGTGGTTCGGCAATAGCCGCAGCACGGATTACGGCACTACCGGGCCGCGTTTCGACTCGCCGTTCAGCGCGATTCGTGGGAAAGTGGTGGGTTTCCGAGCGGGTACCGGCCGACCGCGAATCCGTTCACACCCTCGCATTCCACTCGATACGGACATTCGGGCAACCGCAGGACCAGAGCCGCGAACAGCGGCCGCTCGCGACCTCCGAGCAACAGGATCGACGCGACCGATATCGCGGCTGCGGATCCACCACCGCCCGGTCAGCGGCCGGAGCGACGGCCCAGCGGAACCCGCAGGACCGCATCGGTGCCGATATCGGCGCCGGGGTGCAGGCCGATGGAACCGCCGAGCTCGGCGGTGACCAGGGTACGGACGATCTGGAGGCCGAGCCGGTCGGAGGATTCCAGGCTGAATCCGGCAGGCAGACCGCGGCCGTCGTCGCTGATGATCACGTCGAGCCAGCGGGCCGAACGCTCGGAACGGATTGTCACCGTGCCGTTTTCGCCCGAATCGAAGGCGTGCTCGATGGCATTCTGCACCAGTTCGGTGAGCACCATCACCAACGGCGTGGCGCGTTCGGCGGAGAAGACCCCGAGCGAGCCCGCGCGGCGCACCTTGATGCGCGCGGTGTGCACGGTGGCCACGTCGGCCATGATCGGCAGCAGCCGGTCCACGACCTCGTCGAGATCGACCTCTTCGTCCACCGACATCGACAGCATCTCGTGCACCGACGCGATGGAGGTGACCCTGCGCACCGACTCGGTGAGCGCGACTTGCGCCTCCTCGTTCTCGGTGCGGCGGGCTTGCAGGCGCAGCAACGCGGCCACGGTCTGCAAATTGTTCTTGACCCGGTGGTGGATCTCCCGGATGGTGGCGTCCTTGCTCAGCAGCGCGCGATCGCGCCGCTTGACCTCGGTGACGTCACGGACCAGCACGGCCGCGCCGGCCAGAACACCGTGCGGGCGCAGCACGAGGGTGCGCAGCAGTACGGTGGCGCCCCGCGCCTCGACCTCCATCCGGCGGCCGGTCCGCCCGGCCAGCGCGGCCTGGATGTCGCCGACCACTTCCTGCGCGTCGAACGGGTCGGTGATCAGCGAGCGAGTGGTGACCGCGAGGTCTTGGCCGGCCAAATCGGCCTGCAAACCCATCCGGTGGTAGGCCGACAGCGCGTTCGGGCTGGCGTAGACCACGATGCCCTCGGTGTCGAGCCGGATGAAACCGTCCCCCGCGCGCGGGCTGGAATGGGTAGCCGCGCGATCCTCGGTGGTCGGGAAGGTGCCGTCGGCGATCATCTGGCACAAGTCGTCGGCGCACGCCACGTACGCGCTCTCCAACTGGCTGCGGACCCGGGAGCGTTGCAGATCGATGTCCCGGCTCAGCACCGCGATCACGTCGTCACCACAGCGCACCGGAATCGCCTCGCGCACCGCGTGCACCGGATGCGGGTGGTAGACGCCGGATGCCTCGACCTCACTGTCGGCCCGCACGGTCTCGCCGGTGACCAGCGCCTCGAACACCTGCGGATGGTCCCCACGCAGGGCGACCGTGCCGACCAGGTCCTCCTGGTGCACGGTGGGCGCGGTGGTGGGACGGCACTGCGCGACGCACACGATGTCCGCGCCCTCCGCCACCGGGCCCGCACCGACCCACAGCAGCAGATCGGCGAAGGACAGATCGGCAAGCAGCTGCCAATCGCCCACAACGCGCTGCAGATGATCCACGGCGACGCCGGGTAGGTCGGTGTGCTCGGCCAGCAGCTCGCTCAGGGTCGCCATATAGCTCTACCGCGCAATCGATCAGGAGATGACGGCGATCAGGTGGCCCGCCTTGATCGCGTCGCCTTCCTTGACACCGACCGACGTCACGGTGCCGCTGGACTCCGCGACCACCGGGATCTCCATCTTCATCGACTCGAGGATCACCAGGGTGTCGCCCTCCTGGACCTCGTCACCCTCTTCGACGACCACCTGGTAGACGACCGACACCAGCTCGGCGAGCACTTCCTCAGCCATGGCACCCCATTCACTCGTTGGCCTGTATCCGCTGACGGTACAGCCAACCACACATGAAAGAATGGCCTTCAACCAGAAGGGAGACTACTCATGGGTAAGCGCGGACGTAAGAAGCGTAGCCGCAAGGGGAACGCAGCCAACCACGGCAAGCGGCCCAACGCCTGAGCGCGACGCTCGGTCCGAAAGCACGAAGCGGCACGCACTTCCAGCTGGAAGGCGTGCCGCTCGCGTAGCACCGGCCGGCTAATCCGAGGTTTCCACCGAAGTCTCCCTGGCGACGACCGTCCGGCGGATCTCGATCGTCAGACGCTCCCGCAGCGAATCGGGCGCGCGATCGCCCCCGCACTTGCGGCTGAGCAAACCCTTGATCTTCTCCTCGATCCCGTAGGCCTCGATACAGGGGCTGCAGTGCTCCATGTGGTGCTGCAACCGGGCACGGGTCGCCTCGTCGCATTCCCCGTCGAGCATCAACCACACGTCGGCGAGCACCGCCGTGCAGTCGAGCTCCATATCGGGGTCCCGCTCGGTACTCACTGCTTGACCTCCTGGCGTTCCCCCGAACGGTTGAATCCACGCTCGCGCGCCACATCGGCGAGCAAACCCTTCAGTTGCTTCCGGCCACGGTGCAGCCGGGACATCACCGTACCGATCGGAGTGCCCATGATGTCGGCGATCTCCTTGTACGGGAAGCCTTCGACGTCCGCGTAGTACACCGCCATCCGGAATTCCTCCGGCAATTCCTGCAGCGCGGCCTTGATGTCGTCGTCCGGCAACGCGTCCAACGCCTCGACCTCGGCCGAGCGCAGCCCCTGCGAAGTGTGCTCAGCGGTCGCGGCCAGCTGCCAATCGGTGATCTCGTCGGTCGGGTATTGCGCGGGCTGCCGCTGCTTCTTGCGGTAGGAGTTGATGTAGGTGTTGGTCAGGATCCGGTACAGCCACGCCCGGAGGTTGGTGCCCTCCCGGAACGACTTGAACCCCTGATACGCCTTGACGTAGGTCTCCTGGACCAGGTCCTCGGCATCCGCCGGATTCCTGGTCATGCGCAGCGCGGCGCCGTAGAGCTGGTCGAGCAGCGGCAGCGCGTCCCGCTCGAACCGCTGTGCCAGCTCGGCATCGTCGACGGCAGCGACATCGTCGGCCACCACGTCATCGTCGCTCGTCACACCTGTCCCTTCGATCGCCGTCCTTGCCAAATCTACCGGCAACGGCATATCGAAGGTCGAGCCGCCTACGGTCGGGGACACCTCGGTCCCCACCGGGTGGTCGTCGAGCAGTACGGGCACAGGCATCTCCTTCACATCTCGATAGAGCCTGCTCACGCTGGTGGAATCCACTCCGAGCGCTGTGTACCGGCTACAACATGCGCGAAGCTTCGGGTGTTCCCGCGCCGCCGCTAAGGTTTCGGCCATGGCAGCAGGCTCGACTCCGGCGATCCGCGCGTTGACCCAGGCGAAGGTGCCCCACCGCGTGCACGCCTACAAACACGATCCGCGGGCCGACTCCTACGGCACCGAGGCGGTCGACGCGCTGGCCGGCGAACTCGGGGTCGTGGCCGAGCAGGTCTTCAAGACGTTGGTCATCGAACTGTCCACCGGCGCGCTCGCGGTGGCCGTGCTTCCGGTGCCGAACACGTTGTCGCTCAAAGCCGCCGCCGCCGCGCTCGGCGCGTCGAAGGCCGGCATGGCCGACCGTTCCCGGGCGGAGAAGACGACCGGATACGTACTCGGCGGCATCTCGCCGCTCGGTCAGCGCAAAACGCTGCCCACCGTGATCGACGACTCGGCGTTGACCTGGGATCGGATGCTGTGCAGCGCGGGACGGCGCGGACTGGAGATCGAACTCGCGCCCGCCGATCTGATCCGGCTCACCGCCGCGGTGACCGCGCCCGTGACATCGGCGTAATTCGGCCACCATCGCCGCGATCTGTGCGTTACTGATCTGGCCAGATCGATCCGACTCGAGGATGTGATGCGAATGATGTCCACGAACCAGCGTTTGCGCACCGTGATCGTCGCGTTGTCCGGAGCGCTCTTCCTGGCTCTCGGTTCGGTAACGCTCCTCGCCCCCGAGGCCGCCGCCGCACCGCACACCCCGCCGGTCACCCACGTCAGCGATTCCGTATTCGACTTCGACGGTCAAGGCTCGAAAAGTGACGACAAAGCCGACAAAACCGAGAAACTCACCGGCAACGTCACCACCAAGCTGATCGATCTCGTCGCCGGAATCATCAAATGCGGACTGAACATCGCCTCACCTAGCGTTAGGTGCTCGCTGTAGTTTTGGCTGTGTTTGATTGGCCGCGACTTCGTCGCGGCGTGTTCGCGGCCCCTTTGTGGCTCGCGTCCGAGCGGCCACCGCTGGCGACTTCGTCGCGGACGCGGCGGCCGCTCGGACGCGAGCCGGGCCGCGAACCGCGCATGCACTGTCTCGCTTCGCTCGAAAAACGGAGTTGCGGTGCGCTGGGCACGTAGGTGCGCAACTCGCTACTCGGGTGCACGCCATACCGACGCCGCAACATCCGACAGCGCCTGCGGGTTGTGGATCACGGCCTTTCAGGACTCGTCTGCCAACGACCGCTGCTGGCGACTTCGTCGCGAGACGCGACAGTTGTCAGGACTCCGGTAGGGAGAACGCCGTGTTCGCGTCGTGGGCGGTTGGGCAGCGGGGGCTCACAGCAGACTGATCTGCTCGGCTTCCTTTTGGTCCTCCACGGGGGCGAGTAGTTCGGGGCCGTTGTTGCGCACGCTGTTGACCAGCGATGGCACCGGGCGGGGGACGATGCCGGCGACCGCTTCCTCCGACGGTGTCTCGAGCAGACTCGCGGGCGCGGGGTGATCCGGGTCCAGCCACGCCGCCCAGTGCTCCTGCGGCATGGGTAGCGGCATCCGGTCGTGGATACGGGTCAGATCGCCGACCGCGTCGGTGGTCAGGATGGTGCACGACAGCAGCGGCTCGCTCTCCGGCTGGGACCGGTCGCGCCAGATCGACCACAGACCGGCCATGTAGAGGCGGGAACCGTCCGCGTTGGCCATGTAATACGGGTGCTTGGCGACCTTGCCTTTCGCTCCCTTGTCCCCCTGCGGCTCGATGACCCACTCGTACCAGCCGTCCATCGGCACCAGGCAGCGCCGGTATTTCACCGCGTCGCGGAAGGAAGGCGTGGTGGCGGCCTTGTCGGCGCGCGCGTTGAACAGCGGTTTCCCCTTCACCGGAACGCCGGGCTCGGCGGCCTTGGTCCAGACCGGGATGAGTCCCCAACGCATGCGGCGGATACGGCGCTTCGGGTCGTCGTCTTTGCGGCCATGGTCGTGCCGCTCGACCACGGTGAGAACCTGGGTCGTCGGAGCTACGTTGTAATTGGTGAAAGAGTTCTGGTCAGCGGCCTCGGTCTCGTCGATCGCATCCAACTCGACCGCGAGCCTACCGGGGTTGGTCGTGGTCGCATATCGTCCGCACATATCCCGATAGTCCCATCCGCCACCGACATCGTCGGAGACAATTGGTCCATAGCTGGTGACCTGTTGAGAGTTGTGGCATAGCATTCTCTCATCGGAAGGACGGGCTGCCCGTCCACTCGTACTCGCGTATCGCCCGTCCACCGCAGACGGCAAGAGGAGATCTACTGTGACATCCACCGACACCAAACCAGCCGATCACGACACGGCTCTGACGTCGGTCAATCCGGCGACAGGCGAGGTGATCGGCACGCACGTCATCGCCGACGACGAGGCGGTGGCCGCCGCGGTCGCCAAGGCCCGCGCGGCGGCCGCCACCTGGGGCGCGCTGAGTTTCGACGAGCGGCGCACGCACCTGCTGCGCTGGTCGAGCAGGTTGACGCAGAACTCGGAGAAGTTCTGCGAGCTGATCCACGCCGAGAACGGCAAGCCGCTCGACGACGCTTTCCTGGAACTGATGCTGGCGCTCGAGCACATCTCCTGGGCGGCCAAGAACGCCAAGAAGGTGCTCGGCCCCAAGCGGGTCTCCCCCGGCGCGCTGATGTCGAACTTCAGCGCCCGGCTCGAGCAGCGCCCGCTCGGCGTCGTCGGCGTGATCGGACCGTGGAACTATCCGGTCTACACGCCGAACGGCTCCATCGCCTACGCGCTGGCCGCGGGTAACACCGTCGTCTTCAAGCCGAGCGAGTACTCCACCGGCATCGGCAATTTCCTCGCCGACGCGTTCGCCGAGGCCAATCCCGAACTGCCCGAGGGCGTCTTCATCACGATCAACGGCTACGGCGACACCGGCGCGGCGCTGGTGCGCTCGGACGTCGACAAGATCGCGTTCACCGGCTCCACCGCCACCGGCAAGCGGATCATGGCCGCCGCCGCGGAGCGGCTGACCCCCGTGCTGCTGGAGTGCGGCGGCAAGGACGCGGTGATCGTCGCCGCCGACGCCGACGTCAAGGCCGCGGCGGACGCCGTCGCCTGGGGCGCCACCGCCAACAGCGGCCAGACCTGCGCGGGCGTGGAGCGGGTCTACGTGGACCGCTCGGTGCGCGAAGAGTTCGTCGCCGAGGTCAAGCGCATCCTCACCGACGTCAAGCCCGGTTCCGACGACAAGGCCTCCTACGGCCCGATGACCATGCCGAGCCAGGTCGACATCGTGCGCCGCCACATCGAGGACGCGCTGAAGAACGGCGGCACCGCGGTGCTCGGCGGACCGGAATCGGTCAAGGCGCCTTTCATCGAACCGGTCGTGCTGGTCGACACCGACGAGAACTCCGAGGCGGTGGCCGAGGAGACCTTCGGCCCGACCATCACCATCCGCACCGTCGACGGCGTGGACGAGGCGGTCGAGCTGGCCAACAACTCCAAGTACGGACTGTCCTCGGCGGTCTACTCGAAGAAGAACGGTCTGGAGATCGCGCGCAGGCTGCGCGTCGGCGCCACCTCGGTGAACTCCGTACTGGCCTTCGCCGCCATCCCCGGCCTGCCCTTCGGCGGCGTCGGCGATTCCGGCATCGGCCGCATCCACGGCGAGCCGGGCCTGCGCGAGTTCGCGCGCCCGCACTCGATCGCGGTGCAGCGGTTCACCGTTCCCGGCATGGCGCTGCTGAGCTACAGCCGCACCGACTCCACGATGAAGCTGCTGCGCAAGCTCGTTCCCTTCCTGCACGGGCGCCACAAGTAAGAACCCACACCGAGACCGGGTGCTCGACGTGCGTCGAGCACCCGGTCCACACACCACAACCCTCACACCACGCGGTGAAATCCGGCCACCACCCACCGCGCGCACCCGACAGCGAGTTCCCACCACTACGCGCCCAGCGCACCCCACCACGTCTTTCGAGCGAAGCGAGACCGAGCATCCGTCGTTCGCGGCCCAGCTCGCGACGAGCGGCCGCCGCGTCCGCGACGAAGTCGCCAGGGGTAGGGGTTGCGAGGCGAGTCCTGAGTGGCTGTGATCCGCAGCGCGCAGGCGCGGTCAGGTGTTGCGGCGGCGGGTTTGGCGTGCACCCGGGTAGCGAGTTCCGCACCTACGCCCCCAGCGCACCGCAACTCCGTCTTTCGAGCGAAGCGAGACAGTGCATTGCCCGTTCGCGGCCCGGCTCGCGTCCGAGCGGCCGCCGCGTCCGCGACCAAGTCGCCAGCGGCGGTCGCTCGGACGCGAGCCACAAGGGGGCCGCGAACACGCCGCGACGAAGTCGCGGCCAATTCAAACACCGTCGCGAACACCCAGCGCCGCAGGCGCTGGCAAATCAAACCGTGTGATGATGGACGAGTGAACTTCTGGCCAGCGCCCCATGTCGAGGTCCCCGTACACGCGACCGTGACCCTGCCCGGATCGAAATCGATCACGAACCGCGCGCTCATCCTGGCCGCCCTGGCCGACGGTCCCTCCACGATCACCGGCGCGCTGCGCAGCCGGGACACGAATCTGATGATCGCGGCGCTGCGCGCGCTCGGCGCGAACATCGAAGGCGCGCGCGACACGCTGACCGTCACTCCGGCGCCGCTGGGCGGTGGCACGGTCGACTGCGGGCTCGCCGGCACCGTGATGCGCTTCCTGCCGCCGGTCGCCGCGCTCGCGTCGGGCGATGTCGCGTTCGACGGTGACGAACAGGCCAGGATCCGCCCGCTGCGCACCATCCTGGACGCGCTGCGCGCGCTCGGCGCGGACGTCGACGGCGACGCGTTGCCGTTCACCGTGCACGGCAAGGGCGCGCTGCGCGGCGGCGCCGTGACGATCGACGCGTCCGGCTCGTCGCAGTTCGTCTCCGGTCTGCTGCTGTCGGCCGCGCGTTTCGACGAGGGCTTGGTGGTGCACCACGACGGCAAGGCGCTGCCCTCGATGCCGCACATCGAGATGACCGTGGAGATGCTGCGCCGCGCCGACGTGCGGGTGCAGGGGCCCGCGGACAGCTTCAAGGAACAGACCTGGACCGTGGAGCACGGGCCGATCCGCGCGGTGGACTGGGAGGTCGAGCCGGACCTGTCCAATGCGACTCCGTTCCTGGCCGCGGCCGCGGTCACCGGCGGCACGGTCAGCATCCCGCACTGGCCACGGCTGACCACCCAGCCGGGTGACGTGATCCGCGAGATCCTCGTGCGCATGGGCGCGGAGGCGCGGATCTTCGACGGCGTGCTCACCGTGCACGGCCCCGACCGGCTCGCGGGCATCGACATCGACCTGCACGACGTGGGCGAGCTGACGCCGACCGTCGCCGCGCTGGCCGCGCTGGCCGACTCGCCGTCGGTGCTGCGCGGCATCTCGCATCTGCGCGGGCACGAGACCGACCGGCTGGCCGCGCTGTCCACCGAGATCAACCGGCTCGGCGGCAAGGTGACCGAGACCGAGGACGGCTTGGAGATCGTGCCCACCGACTTGCACGGCGGGAAGTGGCATTCCTACGCCGACCACCGGATGGCCACCGCGGGAGCGATTCTCGGCCTCCGCGTGCCCGGCATCGAGATCGAGGACATCGGGACCACCGCCAAGACGCTGCCGAACTTCGTCGATCTCTGGGAGCGGATGCTCGAGCCCGCGTTATCCGACGAAGGAGCGGCGCGCTGAGCCGGGGACGACGATCAGCGGCCAGCTACGACGAATCCGACGTCCGGGTACGTCCGGGGCGTAGTTCGCGTCCGCGCACCAAGACTCGCCCGCAGCACGTCGACGCGGAGCCGGCCATGGTGGTCTCGGTCGACCGGGGCCGCTGGGGGTGTGTGCTCGGCGACGATCCGGAGCGCCGGATCGTCGCCATGCGGGCTCGGGAGCTGGGCCGCACCCCGATCGTGGTCGGCGACCAGGTGGAGGTCGTCGGCGACCTGTCCGGACGCCCGGACAGCCTTGCCCGCATCGTGCGGGTCGCCGACCGTCGAACGGTGTTGCGCCGCACCGCCGACGACACCGATCCGTTCGAGCGCATCGTGGTGGCCAACGCGCACCGCCTGTTCATCGTGGTCGCGCTCGCCGACCCACCCCCGCGCACCGGTTTCGTGGAGCGCGCCATGGTCGCCGCGTATGCCGGTGGGCTGCAACCGGTGCTGTGCCTGACGAAGCACGATCTGGTCGCCGAATCCGAATTCGCCGCCGCCTTCGACGATCTCGACCTCACCATCGTCTACGGCGGCATCGACGATCCGCTGGACCCGGTGCTGGGTCTGCTCACCGACCAGCTCGCCGCGCTGATCGGCCACTCCGGCGTGGGCAAGTCCACGCTGGTCAATCGGCTCGTCCCGGACGCGGAGCGGGCCGTGGGCGAGGTTTCCGGCGTGGGCAAGGGCAAGCACACCTCCACCCAGTCGGTCGCGCTGCCGCTTCCGGACGGCGGCTGGGTCATCGACACACCGGGCGTGCGCTCGTTCGGGCTGGCCCATATCACCCCGGACGACGTCATCGCCGCTTTCACCGATCTCGCCGACGCCATCGAGGACTGCCCGCGCGGCTGCACCCATCTCGGCCCGCCCGCCGACCCCGAGTGCGCGCTGGACGAATTGCCCGGCAAGGAACGCCGGGTGGCCGCCATCCGGCGGCTGCTCGTCGCCCTGACCTCCAACGACGCCTGGTAGCCCGGCCCGGCGGAGTCAGTGACCGTCCGGCTGCCCCGGCGCGAACGGCCATTCCTCGAACCACGTGCAGCGGCCCGCGTCGTCGAAGCGCACTATCCACAGGTCGCGCCACCGCGCGGGCGTGTCCCGCGCGTATTCCACCTCGACCCGGACCACCGCGGTGTCCGCGTCCACCGCGACGATGCTCGAGCGCATGGTGAACGGCTCGCCGGGCCCGTCCCGGCCGCTTTCCCAGAAGTCGGCGAGCGCGGCGAGACCGGTCAGCGGCCGCGCCCAGGGGGAGACGAGATACCCGGCATCCGCGGCGAAGAGATCGGCGAGCTGTTCGGTGCCCGCCGACCGCCAAGCTCGCTCGTATCCGGCGACCCATGCCTCGACAGCTGCGCGATCCACGCCAGGAAGATACGCCGGTCTTCCCCCAGCTGCCGGGATTCCGCCAACCGGCCGCGTTTTCCGGAGGAAAGATCTCGTTGCCGGGTGCCTCCTGGGCGATCGCCGGGGCGCGTCGCCGACACCGACACCTGCGCGCTGGGTACTCACCGGAAACCATGGTCGCGCCGGTACTGAAATCCGCTGCCGGACTGAGCTGCCCGATACCTGGGCGCGCCACGGCCCGACACGCCACAATGGTGCCGGACCTCCTCGGCCCGAAACGCCGTGCCAGTCGCCGTGATCTGGGTCATGGTCGACGCGGCCGATCGCCGCCATCCGCACCGGGTTACAGACCATGTTCACCTGGCGCCCCGGCCCCGACCAGAGCCGCAGCGACGCCTGTCGCCGCGCGGCCCCATGGCTCACCAGCGAGCTGGCGGCCAAGTCGGGCAACAACACCGAACGAGGCCCAGGCGCGCAATGGGACCAGCGGGCTCGCGACCGCTCCACCGTGGAAGCGATCGTCCTGGTCATGGGCACCGAACACGATCCCGACACCGCCGACCACATCGACCGGCTCGTGCTCATCACCCAGGCGGTCAAGACGCCGGAAGGAACGATCATCGAGACCACCGACCTCGACGCGCGCGTCTTCGTCCAACGCACCGACCAGGGGTGGCGCATAGCCGCGATCGAATTCGTCTGAGTGACAGCGACCCGCTGAGGCAGCGGCGATACGGAAGCGCGAAGGCGCCCAGGGAAAACCCTGAGCGCCTTCGTGGTTCAGCGGATCAGTGGCGGCGACGGGACTTCGGGCCGCGCCGGCCCTTGGCCTCCGCGCGGGCGGCCTCACGGCGCTCGCGGCGGGTGGGCTGCGGACCGCCGTCCGCGCCGTACTCCTCGGCGTCGCTGTGCACCGCGGCCCGGCCGCCCTCGTCGGGCCCGGAGTAGCTGAAACCGCGCGGGGCGGTGTCATCGATGCCCCGCGCGCGCAGAGCCGCGGGCGCGCCGTGCCCGTTCGCGGCGGGCGCCTCCTCGGTGGGCAACGGACGCGGGGCGGTCATGGCGCCGACCGGCGAACGCAGGCCCGGGCCGACCTCGACGCCTTCCGGCTGCGGCTGCTGCACCTCGACCTGCAGGTTGAACAGGAAGCCGACCGACTCCTCCTTGAGGCCGTCGAGCATCGCGGTGAACATGTCGAAGCCCTCGCGCTGGTACTCCACCAGCGGATCACGCTGCGCCATCGCACGCAGGCCGATGCCCTCCTTGAGGTAGTCCATCTCGTAGAGGTGCTCGCGCCACTTGCGGTCGAGCACCGACAGCAACACCTGGCGTTCCAGATTGCGCATGCTGCCCTCACCCGCGAGACCATCGATCTCGGCCTCACGGCGCTCGTAGGCGTCGTGCGCGTCGTCCAGCAGCGCTTCGAGCAGTTCCTCCCGGGTCAGCTCGCCCGCCTCGCCGACCTCGGTCTCACCGGTCAGGTCGCGGTAGTCCAAGCTCACCGGGTACAGCGTCTTCAGCGCCGTCCACAACTTGTCCAGATCCCAGTCCTCGACGTAGCCCTCGGCGGTGGCGCCGTCCACGTAGGCGGTGATCACGTCGGTGATCATGCCCTGGACCTGGCCCTCCATGTCCTCACCGCGCAGAATCCGGTTGCGCTCGCCGTAGATGACGGTGCGCTGCTGGTTCATCACCTCGTCGTACTTCAGGACGTTCTTGCGGATCTCGAAATTCTGCTGCTCGACCTGGGTCTGCGCGCTCTTGATGGCCTTGGACACCATCTTCGCCTCGATCGGCACGTCGTCGGGCAGGTTCAGCCGCGTCATGATCGCTTCCAGCGCGGCGCCGTTGAACCGCCGCATCAGCTCGTCACCCAGCGACAGGTAGAAGCGGGACTCGCCCGGATCGCCCTGACGACCGGAGCGGCCGCGCAACTGGTTGTCGATACGGCGCGACTCGTGCCGCTCGGTGCCGAGCACGTAGAGGCCGCCCGCATCGCGCACCGCGTCGGCGTCCTCGGCGGTCTGGGCCTTCACCTGGTCCAGCGTGGGCAGCCAGGCGCGCTCGTACTCCTCCGGCGTCTCGACCGGGTCGAGCCCCTGCTTGCGCAACAGGATGTCGGCGATGATGTCCGGGTTGCCGCCGAGCACGATGTCGGTACCGCGACCGGCCATGTTCGTCGCCACGGTCACCGCGCCCGGCCGTCCGGCCTCGGCGATGATCTCCGCTTCCTTCTCGTGGAACTTGGCGTTCAGCACGTTGTGCGGGATGCCGCGCTTGGTGAACTGCTTGGACAGGTACTCCGAGCGCTCGACGCTGGTGGTGCCGATCAGCACCGGCTGGCCCTTCTCGTGCCGCTCGGTGACGTCGTCGACCACGGCGGAGAACTTGGCCTCCTCGGTCTTGTAGATCAGGTCGGACTGGTCGGCACGGACCATCGGCTTGTTGGTCGGGATGGGGACCACGCCCAGGCTGTAGATCTGGTGCAGCTCGGCGGCCTCGGTCTCGGCCGTGCCGGTCATGCCCGAGAGCTTGTCGTAGAGGCGGAAGTAGTTCTGCAGCGTGATCGTGGCCAGGGTCTGGTTCTCCGGCTGGATCTCCACCCCTTCCTTCGCCTCGATCGCCTGGTGCATGCCCTCGTTGTAGCGGCGGCCGACCAGGATGCGGCCGGTGAACTCGTCGACGATGATCACCTCGCCGTCGCGGACGATGTAATCCTTGTCGCGGGTGTAGAGCTCCTTGGCCTTGACGGCGTTGTTCAAGTAGCTCACCAGCGGCGAGTTGGCGGCCTCGTAGAGATTGTCGATGCCGAGCTGGTCCTCGACGAACTCCACACCCGCCTCGTGCACGCCGATCGTGCGCTTCTTGATGTCGACCTCGTAGTGCAGGTCCTTCTTCAGCAGCGGCGCGATGCGGGCGAACTCGGCATACCACTTCGAGGAGGCGTCGGCGGGACCGGAGATGATCAGCGGGGTGCGCGCCTCATCGATCAGGATGGAGTCGACCTCGTCCACGATGGCGAAGTTGTGCCCGCGCTGCACCAAGTCGTCCAGCGAGTGGGTCATGTTGTCGCGCAGATAGTCGAAACCGAACTCGTTGTTCGTGCCATAGGTGATGTCGGCGTTGTAGGCCACCCGCCGCTGGGCAGGACTCATCCCGGACAGGATCACACCCACCTCGAGACCGAGGAAGCGGTGCACGCGGCCCATCCACTCGGCGTCGCGCTTGGCCAGATAGTCGTTCACCGTGACCACGTGCACACCGTCGCCGCTGATCGCGTTCAAGTAGGCGGGCAGCACACAGGTGAGGGTCTTGCCCTCACCGGTCTTCATCTCCGCGATGTTGCCGGTGTGCAGCGCGGCGCCGCCCATGACCTGCACCTTGTAATGCTTCTGGCTGAGCACCCGCCAGGACGCCTCGCGCGCGACCGCGAACGCCTCGGCCATCAGCTGGCCGAGCGGATCGCTCTCGCCCTCCTCGACCATCTCGGCGTAGCGCTCGCGGAACTCGTCGGTCTTGGCCCGCAGCTCCGCGTCGCTGAGATCCTCGTACTCCGGTTCGAGGGCGAGGACCTGGTCGGCGAAGTGCGAGAGCCGCTTCACGATGCGACCCTCACCAATCCGTAGCAACCTCGTCAGTGTCAGCGCAGGCACGGGTCTCGTCAGTCCTCTGGTCGGTGTGTCAAAACGTGTCGTCGGCCCCCGGGCCGGTGCGGGCCCACGCGGTTGCGCGGAATCCGCTGCATGCTTCATGGTAATGCGCTGCCCGATGTACGGGTTTTGCTGGTTGGCTGTGTTGGTTTTTCCAGCGCCTTCGGCGCTGGGTGTTCGCGGCCCCCTCATGGCTCGCGTCCGAGCGACCGCCGCTGGCGACTTCGTCGCGGACGCGGCGGCCGCTCGGACGCGAGCCGGGCCGCGAACGGCACATGCACTGTCTCGCTTCGCTCGAAAGACGGAGTTGCGGTGCGCTGGGCACGTAGGTGCGCAACTCGCTACTCGGGTGCACGCCATACCGACGCCGCAACATCCGACAGCGCCTGCGGGTTGTGGATCACGGCCTTTCAGGACTCGTCTGCCAACGACCGCCCCGGCGGCTTCGTCGCGGACGCGGCGGCCGCTCGGACGCGAGCCGGGCCGCGAACGGCGCATGCACTGTCTCGCTTCGCTCGAAAGACGTGGTTGGGGCGCGCCTGGGGGCGTCGGGTGGTCATTGCGGGATCTGGTGATGCCGATGTCTTCGTGACGGATGGCTTCGACCGTAACCGGAGGTCGCCGAGGTGGCCGAGGGCTTCGTGATCAGGAGCGTGTGCATGCGCGGCGCGGTTCGTGGGTGTGGGCGAGTGATGTCGCAACGGCGGGCTCGCACATGGGATGGCGCAGCCGGGCGTGTTCGCCCAGCTCAGGACGGCCGATATGGGCGCGGTGTCGCTTCGGTGGGTACGCGATGGCCGATGTTTCGGCCGTGCATCCCGCTTGCCGCTGTGATCGAATCGAATCGGTCCAGCTCGAACGCCGAGTCCAGCAGAAATGTCACAACGGCCGGGATTACGGTCGGTGCGGCAGCACAATGAGCGGGGGGACCGCATCGGGAAAAGGAGTACCGGGCAGCGTGATCACGAGACTGACGCCGCAGGACACGGCGTTCTACCGGCTGGAGTCGAGCAGCAATCCGATCCATATCGGCTCTCTCGCGATCGTGCGGAACACCGAACCCGGTGACGGCGCCGGGCAGGCGATCCTGGACTACGACCGGCTGGTCGACCTGGTCGAGAGCAGGCTCCCGCTGGTGCCGAGGTATCGGCGCAAGGTGCGGGAGATTCCGCTGTCGCTCGGGCGGCCGGTCTGGGTGGAGGACAGCCGGTTCGACATCACCTACCACATCCGGCGCTCGGCGCTTCCCGGCCCGGGCACCGACGAGCAACTGCACGACCTGGTCGCCAGGCTCGCCTCCCACCCGTTGGATCCGTCCCGGCCGCTGTGGGAGATGTATCTGATCGAGCGGCTGTCCGAAGGTCGCTGCGCGATCTTCACCAAGACCCACTCCGCGCTGGTGGACGGGGACACCGCGCTCGAGATCGGCCACGTGATCCTCGACACCGGGCCCGCGCCCCGGGTGCTGGCCGACGACGACTGGATCGCCCCGCGCGAACCCGGCGAGATGGAACTGCTGGTCGGCGCCCTGGCCCAGCTCGCGGCGCGGCCGGGCAAAGCGCTGGAAGTGGCCAGGGACGCGAGCGCGACCACGTTCGCGGTGCTCGGAACGGCGGGCAAGGCGGTCGAGTCGGTGGTGGCCGCGATGCGCAGTGCGGCGACCGGCGCGCCCGCCAGCCCCCTGAACACCCGCACCTCACGCAACCGGCGCTTCGATGTGGTGCGCACCGATCTGGCGGACTACCGCACGATCCGCAGCCGTTTCGGCTGCTCGATCAACGACACGATCCTCGCGGTGGTCACCGGCGCCCTGCGCAACTGGCTGCTGTCGCGCGGTGAAGCGCTCACCGAGTCGAGCACGCTGCGGGCGGTGGTGCCGATGTCGGTGTACGTCGAGGCGCCCGGCGGCGAGCAAGCCCGTTCGGCCAGCGAGGTGTCGTCGTTCCTGCTCGACCTGCCGGTCGGTGAGCCGAACCCGGTGATGCGGCTGTCGCACATCGCGCACGCCACCGAATTCAACGGACGACAGCGGCGCGGCGTGCGCGCGCGTACCCTCGTGCATCTGGCCGGATTCGCTCCGGCCAGCCTGCACGCGATGAGTGTGCGCGCGGCGAGTACGTTCGCAGAACACACGTTCAATCTGGTGATCACCAACGCGCCGGGTCCGCAAGCGCCGATGTACATCGGCGGCGCGCGGATGCTGGAGATGTACCCGGTGTCGCCACTGCTGCGCAATCAGGCGTCGAGTATCGGGATCACGTCCTACGACGGACATGTCTTCTACGGGCTCAACGCCGACCGCGACGCGATGGCCGATATCGGCGTGCTCGCCACGGCGGTGCGCGATTCCATGGAGGAGATGCTCGGTGCCTGCGTCTGATCAGAAGAAGCTGCGGGTCTACATCCCGGCTACGGTGCCGATGCTGCGCAAGCTGGTCGACAACCGGGAGTTGGCCCCGGTCGGCGGGACCGCGTTCGCGGTGACGCCCACGCTGCGCGAGGCCTATGCCTCGGGCGACGACGAGGAACTCGGCGAGGTCGCCATGAACGAGGCGGCCCGCGCCTCGCTGCGGCTGCTCGCCGCCGAACGCGAGGCGATCGGCGCCGCGGAGCACTCCGACGACGACGACGCTCCGGTCGCGGGCGGCAGTCCGGTCTACCGGCGCGCGGTGATCGCCGCCGACGTCACCGGCGCGGCATTGCGGCCCGACCTCGACGACGCGGTGGTCCGGCTCGCGGGTCCGGTCACCTATCAGCAGATCGCCTCGGTGCACGTCGACCTGGCCGACGCCGAACCCCAGGTGGCCAAGGCCGTCGACATGGTCGACGCCGCCGACCTGGGCGACGCGGACGCGGAGTTCGTCCTCGGCGACGCCGAAGACCATCAACTGGCCTGGTACGCCGCCCAGGAGCTGCCGTTCCTGCTCGAACTGCTCTGACCCGCGGCGCTGTTCGCGGGCTCGCCCACCGGGACAACCTACGATGCCGTAACCTTGCTGACGTGGCCGCTGTTCGGGGAGACGGCGGCCCGCGCATCCGACGACAGGGAGACCAACGGCAGCGATGGGTTCGAAACTTGGGAGCTTCTCCGTGCGAGGCGTCCGCGCGTGGCTGGAGGCGCCCGCCGCGGGCGTCGCCGAGCGCGGCGGCAAACTGAACGTCCTGCGCGGCGCCGTGGCGCGGGTGACCACGCCGTTGCTGCCCGACGACTACCTCCACCTGGCCAACCCGCTGTGGTCGGCCCGGGAGCTGCGCGGACGCATCGTGGAGGTGCGCAAGGAGACCACCGACTCCGCGACGCTGGTGATCCAGCCGGGGTGGGGCTTCGACTTCAAATATCAGCCCGGGCAGTACATCGGCATCGGCATCCTGGTCGACGGGCGCTGGCACTGGCGCTCGTACTCGCTGACCTGCCCGCCCAACTGGTCGGCGCCCGGCCACGGCGGAAAGCGGCTGATCTCCATCGCCGTGAAAGCCATGCCGGAAGGCTTCCTGTCCAGTCACCTGGTCAGCGGCGTGCCGGTGGGCACCGTCGTCCGCCTCGCCGCGCCGCAGGGCGGGTTCGTGCTGCCGTACCCGCCGCCGCAGAAGGTGCTGTTCCTGACGGCGGGCAGCGGCATCACCCCGGTCATGTCCATGCTGCGCGCGCTGGACCGCCGCGAGTCGTTCACCGACGTGGCGCACCTGCACTCGGCGCGGACCGCCGACGACGTGATGTTCGGCGCGGAACTGCGCGAATTGCGCGAGCGCAACCCGGGCTTCCACACCCACCTGCATCTCACCGCCGAGCGGGGCAAGTTCGCGCTCGCCGACCTGGACACCGCCTTCCCGGACTGGCGCGAACGGCACACCTGGGCCTGCGGACCGGCGGGGATGCTCGACGAGATCGAGAGCCACTGGCGCGACGCGGGCCTGTCGGACCGGCTGAACGTGGAGCGCTTCGAGATCGAGCGCTCCGCGGTGGGCGCGGGCGGCACGGTCACCTTCGGCCGCACCGGCCGTACCGTCGAGGCGGACGGCGCGACCAGCTTGCTCGAGGCCGGTGAATCCGCGGGCGTGCAGATGCCGTTCGGCTGCCGGATGGGCATCTGCCAGACCTGCGTGGTCACCTTGAGTTCCGGCCACGCGCGCGACCTGCGCAACGGCGAGGAGCGCCGGGAAGGCGACAAGGTACAGACCTGCATCTCCGTGGCGGCGGGCGACTGCACCTTGGACGTGTAGTCCGCCAGGTACCCTCGATATGTATCGAGTAGGGAAAGGACCCCGGTGGCCATCACCGACATCAAGACATTCGCCCACCTCACGGCGGCCGATATCGAGACACTGGGGCAGGAACTCGATTCCGTCCGGCGTTCGGTGGAGCTGTCGCGCGGTGAGCGCGACGCGAAGTACATCCGGCGCGCGATCGCAGCGCAACGCGTTCTGGAGGTGGCGGCTCGCGCCGTGCTGTTCGGCAGCCGCAACCGCTGGGCCTGGCTGACCGGCACCGCGCTGCTGTCGGTCGCGAAGATCATCGAGAACATGGAGCTCGGGCACAACGTCAGCCACGGGCAATGGGACTGGATGAACGACCCGGAGATCCACTCCACCTCGTGGGAATGGGACATGACGGGCCCCTCGGCGCAGTGGCGCCGCGCGCACAACTACTCCCATCACACCTACACCAATGTGCTGGGCAAGGACGAGGATCTGGGCTTCGGCATCCTGCGGATGACCCGTGACGAGCCGTGGCGGCCGATCCACCTGGTGCAGCCGTTGGCGAACCTGCTGCTCGCCGCGACCTTCGAGTGGGGCATCGCGCTGCACGACTGGAGCATCGAGAAGGAGCTGTCGGACACCCCGCGCCGGCAGCTGATGTCCGAGCCGAACGTGGCGTTCGGACGCAAGATCCGTCGTCAGGTGGCCAAGGACTTCCTGTTCTATCCCGCGCTCACCGGACCGGCTTTCAAGCAGACGCTCAAGGCGAACGCGACGGCGAACCTGGTGCGCAATCTATGGGCCTACGCGGTGATCTTCTGCGGCCACTTCCCCGACGGCGCGGAGAAGTTCACCATCGAGCAGCTCGAGGACGAGACCAGCGGCGAGTGGTATCTGCGCCAGATGCTCGGCAGCGCGAACTTCAAGGCGGGGCCCGCCATGGCGTTCATGAGCGGCAACCTCTGCTATCAGATCGAGCACCACCTGTTCCCCGACCTGCCGAGCAACCGGTACCCGGAGATCGCGGTGCGGGTGCGTGAGCTGTGCGACAAGTACGACCTGCCCTACACCACCGGGTCGCTGGGCAAGCAGTATCTGCTCGCCTTCCGCACCATCCACAAGCTGGCGCTGCCGGACCGGTTCCTCAAGGCGACCGCCGACAACGCGCCCGAGACTTCGTCGGAACGCAAGTTCGCCGGGATCACGCTGCCGTCGCTAGGTGCCGAGTCGACGCACTGGCTGCGCGTCGATCCGGAGACCGGCAAGCGGCGCGGCCTGCGTTCGGCGCTGCACGAGGCGAAGGTCGTGCTGCAGGAGAAGGCGCGGCAGGAGAAGAAGATGCTGCGCGAGGCCAAGGCGTCTCTGCAAGAGAAGGCCGAGCACGAGCGGCAGGTGCTGCGGGAGGCCAAGCAGGCGCTTCAGGAGCGGGCCCGCCACGAACAGGCGGCGCTGCGCGAAAAAGCCATGCGGGACAAGCGTTTTCGCCTTCGCCGAAGGGTGCGCTAACATACCAGTCGTCATCCGGGATCGCAATAAGGTATTTGACACACCCATACGGCGAACTTCGTAACCTACGGTCTCGTAACTTACGATAAAGTAACCCGTATGGCGATCTCGGATGTCAAGGAATACGCGCACCTCACCGAGGCCGACGTGGAAGCACTCGGCGTGGAATTCGACGCGATCCGGCGGGAAATCGAGGCGTCGCGCGGTGAGCGCGACGCGATGTACATCCGCAATGTCATCAGGTTGCAGCGCGTTCTCGAGATCAGCGGCCGCGCGGTACTGTTCGCCAGCCCGAAGCGCGCCGCGTGGCTGGCCGGCGTCGCCCTGCTCGGTACCGCCAAGATCATCGAGAACATGGAGATCGGGCACAACGTCATGCACGGGCAGTGGGACTGGATGAACGATCCGGAGATCCACTCCAGCTCGTGGGAGTGGGACAACACCGGCGCGGCCAAGCACTGGAAGCACACCCACAACTACCTGCACCACAAGTACACCAACGTGCTCGGCATGGACGACGACATCGGCTACGGCCTCCTGCGGGTGACGCGCGACCAGCGCTGGAAGCCGTTCAACCTGGGCAACCCGGTGTACAACCTGGTGCTGCAGCTGTTCTTCGAGTACGGCGTGGCCATCCAGCACCTGGAACTCGGCAAGCTGGCGGCGGGCCGGTACAAGCCTGGCACCCCCGAGCGGGCCGAATTCGAGCGCAAGCGCACCGAGGCGCTGACCAAGATGGGCAAGCAGGTCCTGAAGGACTACGTGATCTTCCCCGCGCTCACCGGCCCCGCGTTCTTCTCCACGCTCAAGGCCAATCTCGCCGCCAACGCGATCCGCAACGTCTGGTCCAACGCGGTGATCTTCTGCGGGCACTTCCCCGACGGCGCGGAGAAGTTCACCAAGGCCGACATCGACGGCGAGACGAAGGGCCAGTGGTACCTGCGCCAGATGCTTGGCAGCGCCAACATCTCCGGCGGTCCGGTCATACACTTCATGACCGGCAACCTGAGCCACCAGATCGAGCACCACCTGTTCCCCGACCTGCCCAGCAACCGGTACGCCGACATCGCCGTGCGGGTGCGCGAGCTGGCCGACAAGTACGACCTGCCTTACACCACCGGCTCGCTGCCGGTGCAGTACTTCAAGGCGTGGCGCACCATCCTCAAGTTGTCGCTGCCGAACAAGTACCTGCGGGCCACCGCCGACGACGCGCCCGAGACGGCCTCCGAACGCAAGTTCGGCGGCAGCACCACGGCCACCATCGATCCGGTGTCCGGTCGGCGCCGCGGTCTGCGCACCGCGCTCGCCCAGGGCCGTCGGCGGCTCGTCCGGCGCGCCGGTTCCGCCGCTCGCTGAACGTCGCGCGGCTCGGATGCCGGACTGCCGGGTCGGCGCACCCGCCGTGTGCGGACCGATCGCCGGGTTTGATTGACTCGGGCGGTGCATGCTGAGGTTCTGAACGTCTACGAGGCCATTCGGCGGCGCCGGGACGTGCGCGCGGAGTTCACCGGCGAACTCGTGGACGACGCGACACTGTGGCGGTTGCTGGATGCCGCGCACCGGGCGCCCAGCGTGGGGAATTCGCAGCCCTGGGATTTCGTGGTCGTTCGCGACCCGGCGACGCTGCGCAAGTTCGCCGACCATGTGGCGGACAAGCGGGTGGAGTTCCGGGACACGTTGCCGCCCGAGCGCGCCGCGACCTTCGAGCCGATCAAGATCGAGGGCATTCTGGAGAGCGGCACCGGCATCGTGGTCTGCTACGACCACGCTCGTGGCGGACCGCAGGTACTCGGCCGGGCCACGGTGCCCGAAACGGGGATCTATTCCGCGGTTCTCGCCATCCAGAACCTGTGGCTGGCCGCGACCGCCGAAGGCGTCGGCGTCGGCTGGGTGTCGTTCTACGACCCCGGGTTCCTCGCCGACCTGATCGATCTTCCGCCGGAGGTTCGCACGGTCGCCTGGCTCTGCGTCGGGCCGGTGCACGAATTCCAGCGCGTTCCCGATCTCGAGCGCTTCGGCTGGCGCGCCGGAAGACCGCTGACGGACGCGGTGCACCACGAAACCTATCGCGCCTGAACCTCCCGCGCCGGCCGCGCATCGTTACGCAAATGTGTGGATCGTTCATGATTCAATCGGATATCGACTGGGTACGACAAGGGCGAAACTGCTTCCCACGCAGTGCTGTTCACGGTGATGTTCGTCGGTTCCAGGAGGTTCACGTAATGGCCAATGTCGATGCTGTTCGGCTGTCTAGCGAGCTGGGCATCGATCTGGCACAGGCGATGTTGCGCCTGCGCCGGGAAGGCATACCCGGCGAGACCAAGCACCAGACCTGTCTGCGGCTCATCGCGAACGAGGGCCGCAAGCGGCGGGGCGCCACGGGCAAACCCTGAGGCCGCCACAATCTGGCACCGCGCCCGGCGCCGACCGCCCAGGGACTCCTCGTCGGTCGGCGGTACAGCCCACGCTGGGCCTCAAACGCGCTCGAGCACTGCCGAGGCGCCGATCCCGCCCGCGGCGCAGATCCCCAGCAGGGCAGTACTTTTTCCGGTGCGCGCCAGCTCGTTGGCCATGGTGGTCACCATGCGCGCCCCGGTGGCGCCGACGGGTGACCGAGCGAGATCGAGCCGCCGTGCACGTTCAGCCGGTCGATGTCCACCTCCCCGACGGCGGTGTCGCGATCCAGCTCGGCCTTGGCCCACTCGTCGCTGGCGAGCGCGGTGAGCACGGACAAGGTCTGGGCGGCGAAGGCCTCGTGGATGTCGACGAGATCGGCGTCCGCCAACGCCATTCCGGCCTTCTCCAGCGCCCGGGGCATCGAGATGGCGGGCCCGATCAG
>NZ_BAFS01000215.1 GCF_000308415.1 Nocardia asiatica NBRC 100129
GTCGGGGAAGTTGGCCTTGATCAGCGTCGGGAAGGCGAAGGAGAAACCGATGAACGAGCCGAAGGTGCCGATGTAGAGGACCGCCATCACCCAGGTGTGA